>NZ_CP051461.1:1080000-1380000 GCF_012584515.1 Polaromonas vacuolata
ACGTGCAGTTTGAAGTCTAAGATTTCGCTGGCTTGTAGCCAGGTGTTGGCCATGTTGTTGCCATCGCCCACCCATGCGACTGTCTTGCCCTTGATGGAGCCGCGGTGCTCTATGTACGTGAAGATGTCGGCGAGTATCTGGCAGGGATGAAATTCATTCGTCAGGCCGTTAATCACCGGCACGCGTGAATGCTCTGCAAAGCGCTCAATCTTGGTTTGCTCGTAGGTACGAATCATCACCAAATCGACCATGCGGCTAATTACTTTAGCGCTGTCTTCAATCGGTTCGGCCCGGCCCAGCTGGCTGTCGCCAGTGGTCAAGTGCACGACACTGCCGCCTAACTGATACATGCCGGCTTCAAAGCTCACACGGGTACGGGTGGAGGCTTTCTCAAAAATCATGGCCATGGTGCGGTCAGCTAATGGCTGGTGCTTTTCATAGGCCTTGAATTTTTTCTTGATCAGGGCGGCGCGGGCAAACAGGTAGGCGTAGTCGTCGGCTGAAAAATCGCTGAATTGCAGGTAATGCCGGAGGGGAACAAGTGCGGTCATGCTGGGGCTTTTTCTTGCAGTAATTGTTTGATTAAGGGCGCCAATATGGCGACTACTTCGTCAGCTTCGACGGTCGTCATGATGAGTGAGGGCACCAAGCGTATGACGCGGTCTGCCGTCACGCTAATTAACAAACCATTGTCGGCCGAACGGGTGACCAGTTCAGCACAGGGAACGCTCAGCTCTATCCCCAACATCAAGCCGCGGCCGCGAATATCTTTTATGCCGGGCAGGCCTTGGAGTTCGCGCACAAAGGCGCTGCGAAGATGCTCGCCGACTGTGGCGGCATTGAGCAGCAAAGCATCTTTTTCCATGATGCGAATAGTCTCAACACCAGCGCGCATGGCTAAGGGGTTGCCGCCAAACGTGGTGCCGTGGTTGCCGGGCTGAAAAATGTGGGCCGCTTTGGGGCCAGTTACTACAGCGCCAATTGGCACGCCTGAGCCCAAACCCTTGGCCAGCGGCATCACATCGGGTTTGATGCCAGACCACTGATGCGCAAACCATTTACCCGTGCGGCCCATGCCGCATTGGACTTCATCAATCATGAGTAGCCAGTCGTTGGCATCGCATACTTCGCGTAATTCGCGCAGGTAGCCATCGTTCATGGGATGGACGCCGCCTTCGCCTTGAATGGCTTCGACAAACACCGCCACCACATTTGGGTTGCCAGCAGTCGCGCGTTTGAGGGCGTCGATATTGTTGATTGGAACGCGGATAAAGCCTTCAACCAGCGGGCCGAAATGGGCCTGCACTTTGGGGTTGCCGGTGGCGCTTAGCGTGGCGATGCTGCGGCCATGAAAGGCGGTTTCAAAGACAACGGTTTCGGGGAAATCAATACCTTTGTCATGGCCGAATTTGCGCGCCAGTTTGAGGGCCGCTTCGTTCGCCTCTAAACCGGTGGAGCAGAAAAAGACGTTTTCTAAACCCGACAGTTCCACCAGCTTTGCCGCCAGCGTTTCTTGCAGCGGCACATGGTAGTAGTTAGAGCAATGAATCAGTTTGGTGAGCTGGTCTTGCAGCGCTGGCACTAATTCGGGATGGTTGTGGCCTAGCGTATTGACGGCAATGCCGCCCAGTGCATCGAGGTAGCTTTTGCCATTCACATCCCAGACGCGGCAGCCTTGTCCGTGCGAGAGGGCAATCGGCAAGCGGCCATAGGTGTTCATCACGTGAGGCGATGCGGCTTCGACATGGGTGGGCAGTGACGCGGTCATGAAAGTACTCCGGGCGTAGAAAAAAATATGTCGCCTGGGTAGGCGAGCAAAACTTATTTTATGCGTACTAGCTGGCCTGTCCAGCAACAGTGCCGGATATCGATGTTTTAGGGGCTAAATTACTGCTTCAAATGTCTTTCTAAAAATCTTTTAAGACCAGTCTTAGGCAGGCGCTTTACGGGTTTACCTTAGGTGTAAGCGGTTTGAAGTCTTATATAAGATAGAATCATTCAGCGCTGCTGCTTAAGCCTGAATCCTGGCTTTTGGCACGCATCAAAACCCTCCACCCGATGGTCTCCAACACAGTAAAAGAAATTTTTATTCAAGGTATTACCTTAGACGGTAAGACCTTTCGGCCTAGCGATTGGGCAGACAGGCTGTGCGGTGTACTGAGCCAGTTTCGCCCGGGTGGGCCACAGCCTGGCAGTCATTTGAACTACTCGCCGTGGTGCGTACCTACCCTTATTAACGGTGTGAAATGCGTGGTGGTCAATGCTGCGCTGAGAGACGCAGAACCCATGGCTTGGGACTTTGCGATTAATTTTGCTATCGATAACGACTTGCAATATGCCGAGGCTTGTTTGGTACCAGCGCCGCCTCCAAGCTCCAACCCTGCGGTTTAGCCTACGCCCAGCTCACGGCCAGTGCATTGGCTGTGAGACCTCTCCCAGAAAGCGTATTTTCCATTTTTCTTGCCGCCGGCTTGCCTGCGAAGTCACGTGCAGACTTAAGATTCATCGAGAAAATTAATGGTGTGTCGCCCACCGACTGAAATTAAACAGACGAAAAAAAGCCGTCTGACGACGGCTTTTTTATCTTCGCTAACAGCGCACCCTACAAAACGGCGGCCTGTGATCTAACTAAAGATTTCAGACCGGGCGGTTTGCCTAATTGCTTAGGCTGCCTTTGGGGCTGCGAGTGCCAGGGCCTTGACCTTGGCGGACAGACGGCTCTTATCGCGAGCTGCCTTGTTTTTGTGGAAAATGCCTTTGTCAGCAATAGTGTCGACAATGCTTTGGGCTTTGGCGAACATTTCTTTTGCTTTTAATGGGTCACCAGTGAGAACAGCTTTTTCAACGTTCTTCACTGCGGTGCGGTATTTGGAACGCAGCGATGTGTTCGCAGCATTGAGTTTTGCATCTTGACGGACGCGTTTACGGCCTGAAGCAAGACGTGGGTTTTTTTTCTTTGGTTTGGCGGTTGCCATATATAAATTCCTTTAATCCGGGAGGAGTCTGTGGATGATGTGAGCGAAGCCCATGATTATATATCGCCTGCAACGGCTTTTGCGGCAAACACGTTTCTACAAGCTTGTCTGGCTGCTGACATTGGACTAATTGATTTTGTCGCCTACTCACCGCTAACTGCTTAGCTTGCGCATAAACTCTGCGAGTGTCACTTTTTAAAGCCGCCTCCACCGTATCCCTGCTGACCCTAGTCTCGCGTATCACCGGGCTTGTTCGCGAGTTGCTGATCGCCTCGACTTTCGGTGCTAGCGCCATGACCGATGCCTTTAATGTGGCGTTTCGGATTCCCAATTTGTTTCGCCGGCTATTTGCTGAAGGTGCTTTCAGCCAAGCCTTTGTGCCTGTGTTGGCCGACAGCTTGGCGCGCCACGGCGAAGAAAAAACCAAGCTGCTGATCGACCGTGTGGCGACTCTGTTGTTTTGGGTGCTGTTGTTCACCTGTGTAGCTGGTGTGTTGGCCGCACCCGTGCTGGTTTGGGCAATGGCAAGTGGCTTACAGCAACAGCCAGAAGGCTATTCAGCCGCGGTGGTTATGACGCGTTGGATGTTTCCCTATATCGGCTTCATGTCCCTGGTGGCCTTGTCTTCCGGCGTGCTCAACACTTGGCGCCACTATGCGGTGCCGGCGGCTACACCGGTGTTACTCAATATCGCCATGATTACTGCCGCTTGGCTGGGCGCTCCTTGGTTTAAATCGTTGGGTATAGAGCCTGTGTATGCACTCGGTGTTGGCGTAATGGCTGGTGGCGTATTGCAGCTTGGCGTGCAAATACCGGCTTTGCTGCGCCTTGGCATGTTGCCAAAAATTGGCTTGAGCCTAGGGCTGATCAAGGCCGCCTTGCTTGATCCCGCGACGCGCAATATTGCCAAGTTGATGGTGCCGGCATTGCTGGGTGTCAGCGTGGCGCAGATATCGCTGCTGATCAACACCCAAATCGCCTCACATCTCACGCCGGGCAGTGTTAGCTGGCTGACTTACGCCGACCGCTTAATGGAGTTTCCCACCGCCATGCTGGGCGTTGCCATAGGCGTTGTGTTGACCCCGCAGTTGGCGGCAGCCAAAGCGGCTAATGACGCAGCACGTTACTCGGCCATGCTGGACTGGGGTTTGCGCATAGTCGTGCTGCTGGCCGTGCCCTGTGCTGTGGCATTGTTGACTTTTGCTAAGCCGCTGGTGGCGACGCTTTATCACTATGGTGCTTTTAGCGACCGCGACGTCACTCAGACGACTAACGCACTGATGGGTTACGGTGCTGGCTTGTTGGGGCTGGTAGCCATCAAGGTGTTGGCGCCCGGTTTTTATGCCAGCCAAGACATACGCACACCTGTGCGCATCGCAGTGGTGGTGTTAATCATCACCCAACTGCTTAATTTAGCCTTGGTGCCGTATTTTGCGCACGCTGGTCTGGCTCTGGCCATCGGCATAGGTGCGTTAATCAATGCCTTATGGTTGCTGCTGGGTTTGCAAAAGCGCGGTAGTTATTTGCCTGAGCCGGGCTGGCGTATGTTTTTTGTGCGAGTGCTGGTCGCTAGCGGTCTGCTGGCTATCTTTTTGTTCTTGGCTGCTAATAGTGTTGACTGGACTGGATTTTCTTCAGCTAAGCTGCAAAGAATAGGCCTGTTTTTTGCTGTTTTAATGGCCTCTGCAGTGGTTTATTTTGGCGCGTTGCAAGTGATGGGTCTAAAACTTAAACAACTTTTTCGGCGTTAACTGCCGCCGCGCTCAAGTAATTCAACCGCGCATGCCCGGGCTTTAAAACTGTGCGAAAGTCAAACTCATGCAATTAAGTTTAGCCATACCTACACCTCTGCAATACTTCGCTTCGTTGGTGGAGAGTGATGACCACTTTCCACTACTTGAGTCGGCTATCAGTTTGGCGCAGGACGAATACCCCGACCTTGACGTTCAGCAGGTGCTGGGCGATGTTGACCAACTGCTCGCGCGCCTCAAGCGCCGCTTGCCTGTCGATGCGCCTGCCCTGCAAAAGTTGCGCGCTTTAAATCAATTCTTTTTCCACGACCTGAGTTTTGGTGGCAACGTCAACAACTACTACGACCCCGATAACAGCTATGTGAATGCTTTGCTCAAGACCCGGCGCGGTATACCTATTACGCTGGGTGTGCTTTGGCTTGAGTTGGCCAGCGGTCTAGACCTGAATGTGCGCGGTGTAGCTTTTCCTGGGCACTTCATGGTGAAGGTCAATTTGCCTAAAGGTCAGGTGGTGATTGATCCTTTTACCGGTCAGTCGCTCAGTCGCGAAGAACTTGCCGAGATGCTAGAGCCCTTTAGGCCCAAAAGCGGAGGCAACGATTTTGAGACGCCGATAGGCCTTTATCTTCAATCGGCTTCACCGCGTGACATCATCACTCGCATGCTGCGAAACCTCAAGGAAATCCATACCAACCAGCAAGACTGGCAGCGTTTGATTGCGGTTGAGGACAGGCTGATAGTGCTGCATTCCGATGCCTGGGTTGAATACCGTGACCGCGGCATGGCTTGGGCGGTGCAGGGGCAAAACGCGCTGGCAGCATCAGATCTGGAAATCTACCTCAGCCATATGCAAGACCCGCCGGATCACCAAGTTGTCTCTGAACGCTTGCTTGAGTTGCGTCAGAGCAGCGCATAAAAACTGCCAAGTTCTAGCTGTGATTGGTGCTTGACGCTGTCTGCACACATCAGTGTTGCTGATTTTGTGCCCCAGCGTAAATTGGCTGTTTAGTGCTGGTAAATTAGTCTGATGGATTAACGCTTGGGCCTTTTATCAAGACCCAAGCCCTGGCTTTAGTTAACTGTAACCGCCGCCCCGTCACCTATTGGGCCAATCACGCCAATTTCATACACCGTCTCGCCCGCTTCGCGCAGCATTTTCGCCAGCGCTGGCGCATGGGCGGCGTCTATCACCACGCACATGCCAATGCCGTTGTTAAACGTGCGGTTCATTTCCATGTCGTCAACGCCGGCTGTGGTTTGTAGCCAAGCAAACAGCTCGGTCTGTGGCCAGCTGCCTTTTTTGAGTTGAGCGGCCAAGCCGTCTGGTAACACCCGGGGAATGTTTTCTAACAAGCCGCCGCCAGTGATGTGTGCCAACGCTTTGATGGGGTGAATCGCCAATGCGGCGAGCACGGTTTTGACGTAGAGCCGGGTCGGCTCCATCAACGCGTCTTTAAACGGTTTGCCGTCTAGCGTAGCGGGCAAATCGCTGCCGGCGCGCTCAATGCATTTGCGCACCAAGCTAAATCCGTTTGAGTGTGCGCCGCTGCTAGCGAGTCCCAACACCACGTCACCGATAGCAACATCCTTGCCGGTGAGAATTTTTGCTTTCTCAACCGCGCCGACGGCAAAGCCGGCTAAGTCGTATTCACCAGCGGGGTACATGCCTGGCATCTCTGCCGTCTCGCCACCAATTAATGCGCAGCCGCTGAGTTCACAGCCGCGGGCAATGCCGCCGACTACGGCCGCTGCGGTGTCAATATCGAGTTTGCCGCAGGCAAAGTAGTCGAGGAAAAACAGCGGTTCTGCACCTTGAACTAATACGTCATTCACGCTCATGGCGACTAAATCAATGCCCACGGTGTCATGCATATTCCATTCAAAGGCCAGGCGCAGCTTGGTGCCCACGCCGTCTGTGCCGCTGACCAGAACCGGTTCTTTGTAACGTTTAGGAACTTCAAACAAGGCGCCAAAGCCGCCGATGCCGGCCAGTACGCCGTCGCGCATGGTTTTTTTGGCCAGCGGTTTGATGCGCTCGACTAGCGCGTCGCCGGCGACGATGTCAACGCCAGCGTCTTTGTAGCTCAGTGGTTTGATGGGGGTGTTGGTCATGTGGAGGCCGGGCTTTTCGGTCGGTAAGTAATGAGTGGGCATGCTCTTTGCTGCGAATATGCAGTCAGTCAGCAAGGGCGCGGGCGCAGACGCTGCTGCAAGCCCGATAGAATTCAGCCTAGATTCTAAAGGCTGTCCTCATCGTGTGGATTCGCCTTGTACGGCGCCAACAGCTGCTTTTGTAGCTTAAAGCGAATTTTTAATTATTATTTCGCATTTTTTCGTCCGGTATGTCCGGCCCAAGCGCTGTTGCCTTCAGTCCCTACTAGCTCAAATCCTTTTTCTATGCAATTTACCAATACCCAAAAACGCAGCGCTGCTTGGTGCTCGATTGCCGTTGTGGCGACGCTGGCGATCTGGCTGCTGGCGCCTGTGCTCACACCGTTTGTGATTGCGGCGGTATTGGCCTATGCGCTCACGCCCTTGGTTAACTGGCTGGTCGAGAGTTGCAAAGGCTATTTGCCGCGCGTGTTGGCCGTTTTGTTTGTCGAGCTGTTGCTCATCATTGCCGTCCTCGGTTTACTACTTTTGGTGGTGCCAATCGTTGCCAAGGAGTTGCCCCTAATGCGCGAGCAATTGCCGCAGGTTGTCGATCGCCTTAAAACCAGTGTTTTGCCGTGGCTGGCTCAGTTTGGTATTGAGCTGTCTCTAGACACTGCCAGTATCAAGGCCTTTGCGCTTAAGTATCTCAATGCCAATTACGAAGAGGCGCTGAGTCAGTTGATGTCATCGCTTAAATTGGGCAGCAGCGTTGCGTTGGCGATTATTGGTAATGCGGTGTTGGTACCCGTCGCTCTGTTTTACCTGCTGATGGATTGGGATGCCTTTATTGCGCGTCTGGTTCGTGTGGTGCCGCCTTCCATGCGCCATGCTTTTGATGAAATGACGGATGAAGCTGATATGGTGCTCGGTCAGTATTTGCGCGGCCAGTTGCTAGTTATGCTCATCATGGCGATTTTTTATGCCGTCGGTCTGTCATTGTTTGGTCTTGATTTGGCCTTGCCCATAGGCGTTTTTACCGGTCTGGCCATGTTCATCCCGTATGTGGGTTTTGGCATTGGTTTGCTGTTGGCGATACTCGCCGGCTTGCTGCAGTTCGCTTCGCTCAAGGCGCTGGTGATGGTGGCGGTGGTCTACGGTATTGGCCAGTTGGTAGAGAGTTTGTACCTCACGCCGCGCTTGGTTGGTGAACGTATAGGTCTGCATCCGTTGGCAGTGATTTTTGCCTTGCTCGCTTTTGGTCAGGTGTTTGGTTTTGTCGGCGTGCTGATTGCACTGCCCGCAAGTGCCGTACTGCTCGTGGCCATGCGCCGCATCATGCTGCGCTATATGTCCAGCAAACTTTATAAAGAATAAGCACCGGCATGCTGGGAATGAAGCAGATTGCGCTGGATATAGGGTTGGCCTCCACGCCAAGTTTTGATAACTTTTTCGCCGGCCCTAACGTTGCGGCTCTTGCGCATTTAGAACTGTCTTCTAGCAGTACCCGCGCATCAGTACCGACCTATCTCTGGGGTTACTCTGGCAGTGGCAAAACGCATTTGCTGCGCGCTGCTTGCGAAGCCTTACGGGAGCAGGGCGCGCGCGTTGGTTGGCTCGATGCCTCAGTGCAGTCGCCGCCTGAATTCAGTGAATCCTGGGCTGCGGTCGTGCTCGATGAATGCCATCTCTACAATGCGGTGCAGCAGCAAGTTGCTTTTAACTGGTTTATCAACTCCATTTACCCGGCTGAAGGTCAGCCGCGCTGGGTGCTAGCCGCAGGTGATTTACCGCCTGCTGACTTGATGCTGCGTGAAGACTTGCGCACCCGCTTAGGCTGGGGCAATGTGTTTGAGCTGCATGCCTTGAGTGAGCCCGAGCGGCGCGCAGTGCTCAAGCGTGAAGCTGATGTACGTGGTCTTTTTTTAAGCGATGACGTCGTCGACTTCATGCTCAGACGTTTCTCCCGTGATCTTGGCAGTTTGATGCGTTTGCTAGACAAGCTCGACGCCCATGCGCTGCAAACCCAGCGCGCCATCACGATCCCATTGATTAAGGACATGCTCGAGACCCAATGAAACCCAATACCGACCGACAAAAAATAGCCTTGTTTGACCTTGATCACACTTTGCTGCCAATTGATTCTGATTTCGAGTGGTGTGAATACACCATCGCCTTGGGCTGGTGCGATAGCAGTGAGTTCAAGCGCCGCAATGCGGAGTTCTTTGATCAGTACCGCGCCGGCACGTTAGAAATTCACGACTACGTACGCTTCGCGACACAAGCCATGCGCGAGCAAGGCGCAGAAAAATCCATCGCCGCCCATCTTGATTACATGCGCACCGTGGTGACTAAAAACATCACCCCGCAAGCGCGCAATTTGCTCGCCCTGCACAGGGACGCGGGTGAGCAAATCGTGATCGTCACCGCCACCAACGAATTCGTCACCCGTCCGATTGCGACAGAACTGGGCGTCGCCGAGCTGATCGCGGTGGAACTTGAACGCAATGCCCAAGGCTGGTTTACCGGTGAGATTTTGGGCACTCCATCCGTGCGAGAAGGCAAAGTCGTGCGCGTAGAGCAGTGGCTAAATGCCCGTGGCCTGGGCTGGGACGACGTGGAAACCACTTTTTATAGCGACTCACTGAATGATTTGTCGCTACTTGAAAAATCCACTCACCCGGTGGCGACCAATCCGGATGACAAACTCCGCGCCATAGCGCTGGCACGCGGATGGCGCATACTCGACCTGTTTATCTAGTTACACATGATTAAAAAATTTATTGACAAATTGTTCGGCAAGTCCGATTCCTCGCTAGCCGCTTCCAAACGCGTCAAGAAATCTCCCTTCGGCGAACGCCGCGATGTTGCAGTCAAAGAGCACGGCATCAACCCTAAGTTGGTGGACGAGCGCGCCATGGACGTGGTGCTGACCCTCAAACACGCGGGCTTTGAAGCCTTTATCGTCGGCGGTGCGGTACGTGATTTGCTCGTTGGCCTGAAACCCAAAGATTTCGACGTAGCCACCAACGCCACGCCAGAGCAGGTCAAGTCGCTGTTTCGCCGCGCCTTCATCATCGGTAGACGCTTTCGCATCGTGCATGTGATTTATGGTCGTGGCCGTGAACATGAAGTCATTGAGGTCTCCACCTTCAGGGCTTATCTGGACAATTCTCTGGCCGAGCAAGTCGGCGGCAATGAGCGCACCAGCAAAAGCCAATTAGCCGGTATGAAGCATGCGGTCGACGCCTCTGGCCGAGTGCTGCGTGACAACGTCTGGGGCCCTATGCAGGAAGACGCGGCAAGGCGCGACTTCACCATCAACGCCATGTATTACGACCCGCAAACCCAAGTCGTGGTCGACTACCACCATGGCTTGCGTGACTCGCAGAAAAAAATCATTCGCATGATTGGTAACCCGGCTGTGCGTTATCGGGAAGACCCGGTGCGCATTATTCGCGCCGTGCGTTTTAGCGCCAAATTAGCCGCCCTGGGTTTCACTTTTGAAGACAAAACTGTAGCGCCTTTGGTTGAGATGAAAACGCTGCTAGCGGACGTGCCGCAATCGCGTTTGTTTGATGAAATGCTCAAACTGCTGCAGACCGGGCATGCCGTGGCCAGCATTGCGCAGCTAAAGTTTTTGGGCTTGAGCACTGGCATTTATCCCTTGCTCGACGTGGTGGTTGATGCTGCTGATGAGCAGTTTCTCAAGCTCGCATTGCAAGACACCGACAGGCGTGTGGGCGAAGGCAAACCGGTTGCGCCTAGCTTTTTGCTCTCTTGCGTGCTCTGGACTGATGTTCGCGAAGGCTGGGCCAGACGCAAAAAACGCGGCGAGCACACTATGCCGGCGCTGCAAGATGCGATTGACGAGGCGTTTAACGCCAAGATTGGCGACGTCTCTGGCCGCGGTAAGTTGGGCACCGATATGCGTGAGATTTGGAGCATGCAGCCGCGCTTTGAAAAGCGCACCGGCAGCACGCCCTACTCGATGTTGGAGCAACCACGCTTTCGCGCCGGTTTTGACTTTCTGCGCTTGCGCGCTCAAACCGGTGAGATAGAGATGGAGTTGGCCGAGTGGTGGGAGAAGTTCAGCACTGCCTATGACGACGAGCGTCACGAAATGATTGAGGCCATGCGCCAAGAGCAGCTGCAAAAGCCGCAAACACCGAGAACCCGCGTCAAGCGTGTTGATGTTGATGCCCAAGCAAACCCACCAGCCGCAGGCTTTGAGCGTCCCGCCAATGGCAATCATGCAGAGCAATCTTTTTCTGATGCGCCAGAGGCTGACGCACCGGTCAAAAAACGCAGGCGTCGTCGCAAGCCGGTCAATCGTGCTGAAGGTGGAGCGCAGGGTGCAGAAGGCACAAATACCTCTAATGGATTTGATGGCGATACTGGCCAGCAAGACAGAGGCTTATTAACACCATGTTGACGCCGGGCTACGCACCGCTGCATGCGCCAGCCCATCCGCTTAATTCGCGTAGTCCGTGTATTGCCTACATTGCGCTGGGAGCCAATTTCGGCGATGCGAAAGCTGCGCTAGAGCAGGCCGTAGTTGCGCTATCGGCTTTGCCTTTTAGTCGTTTGCAAAAACTCTCTAGTTTTTATAAAACGGCGCCAATTGATAGCGCCGGGCCTGACTATCTCAATGCGGTCGCAGAGATTTCAACTAGTTTGTCCGCACCCGATTTACTAGGTGCTTTGCAAGCGATTGAAAACCAAGCCGGCCGCGAGCGGCCTTACCGCAATGCGCCGCGCACTTTAGATCTTGATATCTTGCTGTATGGCAGTGCTTTTGTTGCGTCAGCGCACTTGACCTTGCCACATCCGCGCATGTTTGAACGCGCATTTGTGCTGATTCCTTTGGCAGAAATTGCGCCGCAAATAGTCACTGCGCAGCAGCTGCTAGCGGTTCAAGCGCAAACCATTTCACGCCTTTAATTTATCTTGCTGCTTAGGTTTTTACGGTGCGAGTCGCTCACGCAGCCACTCATCGCCAGTTGACGCAGCGTTCGTCTGCAAGGTGTAGCGCAGTCTGTCGTGCAAACGGCTTTTACGGCCCTGCCAGAACTGCCAGTTGTCGGGCTTTAGCCGGTAACCACCCCAGTGCGGTGGGCGCGGTGGTTGGAGCAAAAATTTAGCCCCATACATGGCCGCATTGGCAACCAACACGCTGCGGCCGCTAATGACTTCGCTTTGCGGGCTGGCCCAAGCGCCAATCCGTGAGTCCAGCGGGCGGCTATGGAAATACGCGTCGCTCTCAGCGTCTGAGACTTTTTCCACAATGCCTTCTATGCGCACCGTGCGTTCGAGTTCAACCCAATGAAATTGCAGCGCTGCAAACGGATTGCCGGCCAATTCCTGGCCTTTTCGGCTGGCGTAATTGGTATACCAAACAATGCCGCGTTCATCAAATCCCTTGATTAACACCACGCGGGTGGATGGCCGCATGTCGCTGCCCACGGTTGCTAACGTCATGGCATTGGGCTCTGGCACTTCGGCAGCAATGGCTTCTTCTAGCCATTGTTCGAACTGCTTCATGGGATTGGCGGCGGAGGCTTTTTCGTCCATCTCTGCGCGCTCATAGCTTTTGCGCAGATCGGCAATGGGTTTGTGTGTGTCTGACATACTCAAAGTATAAATATCGACCCAGCAATTCATTTTTTAGTTTGTCAATGCCCCAACGCCCTACTGTGATTATTCTGGCCGCTGGCCGTGGTGAGCGCTTTGCCGCATCGGGCGGCAAGCTACATAAACTCCAAGCCTTGATCGCTGGTAAGCCGGTGCTAGAGCATGTGCTGGACGCGGTGCGCGCCAGTAGTCTGGACTGGCATTTGGTACAAGCTGATGCCAGTCGACCTGGCATGGGCGACTCGATTGCCGCTGGCGTTGCCGCTACTGCCAAAGCTGCTGGTTGGTTGATATTGCCTGGTGACTTGCCGCTAATTCGAAGCCAAAGTCTGTTGCAAATTGCAGACTATGCAAAAGCTGCTGTGGTCGTACCGCTCTACCAAGGAAAGCGCGGTCACCCGGTGCGTTTTGCGTCTGAGTGCTTGGATCAGCTGTTGGCTTTGAGAGGCGCTGAAGGCGCGGCCAGCGTGGTTAAAACACAGGCTTTGCTGAACGCTGTGGCTTTCTTGGTTTTGGATGATGTCGGTTTGGTCAGTGATGTGGACACGCTAGCCGATTTAGAAAACGTCCAAGCTTTGTTTAATCAACTGCCAGCGCCAACAGCTTGCCCAACGCCGCGTCCTCAATCCCCAGCGATTTGAGTTTGTCGTAGGTCAGCTGCGCATACTCGCGCGTGCTGCCGTAGCGGCCAACAGCGGTTAAGAAAATCTGCCGGTATTGCGTTGGACTGAGCACGCCGGTGTGGTTTGGACTGCGCTTAGACAGCGTAAAAGCCAGCGCCGTTACATCGCCTTTGGCCGTGCGACAGCGCAGCCATTTTGGGTCGTAGACGCCGGTGGGCATTTCTCTGGCCCAGAGGTCGGGCAGCATGCTCAGCACCTTGGCTTTTGGCACGCGAAAAATCATGCCTTTGCAGCTGCCGCCAGGCAGTAGGCCAAACACCAAACCTGGGCACTCAGGTGTGCCGCGGTTAACCCGGCTCCACATTTTCAGAGCGCGGTGATAGCCGGGCAGGGTGGCAAAGCGCTGCTCGTCAAATTCAAACTCGGGCCGCCAAATGAGCGAAGCATAACCAAACATCCAGAGATCGGTCTGGCCGCCCCATTCTCGTTTGAGGGTTTCCAACATGGCTGCCGGGTCGCGAGGTTTGCCGTTGCGGCCTAAGACTGGCGTAAGGCTTGTAATAGACGGTGTCGCGGAAGGTGAAACAGAGGGTAAAACAGGATTTTGTGGCACCCCCCGACTCTACAATAATTAAATTTTAAAACTGGATACTCGATGAACTCTCAGGATGATGAAGGCCAACAAGGCTTGGTGTTGGCTTTAGTTTTTGGCCTCATAGCTTTGGTGCTGGCTTTAGTCATAGGTCTGGCCATACGCACGGCTGGACTGGCGCGTGATGCGGCTTTAGCGCCAGCGTTGCAAGCTCAGTCGGAGTCGCTAGTCACACTGCCTAATGAGCCGGCTGGGGCTACTTCTAGCGCCGCTCCGGTAATGCCAGCGAGTTCTGCCAGCTCGGCGCAGGCCGCTTTAGACGCTGGTAGCGTCAAAGTTGAAACTAACAGCGTGAGGTTTTACTTCCCCTCTGGCAACGCCGATCTGGCCGTTGGTGCTGGCGCAGCGCTGGCTGAGTTGGTCAAAGATGCTCGCCCGGGTCGCAAACTAGTCATCACTGGTTTTCATGATGCCACCGGTAACACCGCTTCCAATGAAGTGTTGGCTACGCAGCGGGCTAATGCGGTGAGAGATGCGCTACGTGCGCAAGGTATTAAAGACTCGCAGATAGAGATGAAAAATCCTGAGTTTATGGTGGGCGCTGGCGGTAACGAACAAGCTCGCCGGGTTGAAGTGCGATTAGAGTAAATACGGCTACTCGACTAAGTCTGCTTAGTCGATAACCGCATTTGGTACCTCACTGGTAACTCGGGCGAATCAAAATCGGCTCATCAGCGGTTACCATGAGTTGGTAATTAAGTTACGTGTTCTTGGCTTCGCCGAGTTCATTCAACCCTCATCTTGTCCGATGCGTCAGTTAAGCACTGGTTTTCAGTGTCCAACTGCAACGGACACTCAAGGTACCAATGTCCGCACAAACACCCAATACCAATCCCGCCATGCACCCCGTGGTGGCTGCTGTTACCGCCCGCATCAAAGCGCGCAGCCTGCCGGGCCGCACCGCTTATCTGGCGCAATTGCATATCGCTGCCAAGCGTGACCGCAGCACAGATCGTATGGGTTGCGCTAATTTAGCCCACGCTGTGGCTGGCATTCCGCTCGATGATCGCTTTAAAGTCGTCACCGAGCGCGCACTCAACATCGGCATAGTCACGGCCTACAACGACATGTTGTCGGCGCACGCACCTTATCAAACTTATCCAGCACTGATCAAGGAAGAGGCGCGAAAGCACGGCGCTACCGCCCAAGTCGCCGGTGGCGTGCCGGCCATGTGCGACGGCGTGACCCAAGGCACGACTGGCATGGAGTTAAGTCTTTTTAGCCGCGATGTGATCGCCATGTCTACCGCCGTGGCCTTGTCGCACGATATGTTTGACGCTGCCTTGATGCTCGGCGTGTGCGACAAAATCGTGCCCGGCCTGTTAATCGGCGCTTTGCATTTCGGCCATCTGCCGGTAGTGTTTGTGCCCGCTGGCCCAATGACCTCAGGCATACCGAATAAAGAAAAAGCCCGCGTGCGCGAACTGGCCGCACAAGGTCTGGTCGGCCGCGAAGAATTGCTTGAGTCTGAAATCAAGTCCTATCACAGCGCCGGCACTTGCACTTTTTATGGCACGGCCAACAGCAACCAATTGCTACTCGAAGCCATGGGCTTGCATGTGCCTGGCACAGCCTTTGTTAACCCTGGCAATGCGCTGCGCCAAGAGCTGACCCGTGAAGCCACACGCAGCGTATTAGCGATTACCCAAAAGCGCCGCTTTGCACCGATTGGCGAGATCGTCGACGAACGCGCTATCGTCAACGCCATGGCTGCTTTGCTCGCGACTGGGGGTTCAACCAACCATTTAATCCACTGGGTTGCAGTCGCACATTCAGCGGGTATCACGATTGATTGGGACGACTTTGCCGAGCTCTCAGAAGTCATTCCCACGCTCGCCCACGTCTACCCCAACGGCAGCGCCGATGTGAACCAGTTTCAGGCCGCAGGCGGACCCGGCTACATCATTCGTGAATTGTTAGATGCCGGCTTGATGCATGGCGACGTGCTAACCGTGCGCAGCGGTGGCCTGCGTGAATACACTGGCGAGCCGCAACTAGACGGCACAAGCCTAAGCTGGAACCCGATTGGCGAATCCAACGACCTGAGCGTTGTGCGCCCCGCCAGCGATCCGTTTAGCCCCACCGGAGGCCTCAAACTGCTGGGCGGAGAACTGGGTCGCAGCGTAATCAAGACCTCGGCGATTCCAGATGATTGCCATTTAATCGAAGCACCAGCCCGCGTTTTTGATTCCCAAGAAGCCTTGCTGCAAGCTTTTAACAGCGGCGACTTAGAAAAAAACTGCCAAGCGCAGGGCGGCGTTATTTGCGTCGTGCGCTGGCAAGGTCCGCAAGCCAACGGCATGCCAGAGCTACACAAGCTCACGCCGCCGCTGTCGGTGCTGCAAGGCAAGGGCTTTAAAGTGGCACTGGTCACTGACGGTCGAATGAGTGGCGCTTCCGGCAAAGTGCCGGCCGCGATTCATGTTTCACCAGAAGCGGCAGCCGGCGGGCCACTGGCCTGTGTGCGTGACGGCGATGTGATTCGTCTTGATGCCCAAGCTGGCCTCCTGAGCATTTTGTTGCCAGCCGCGCAATGGGCCGCCCGCACGCCGGACAGCATGCCCGAGGCACTGCGCGCAGCGAACGCCATGGGCATGGGCCGCGAACTATTTACCGGCATGCGCCGCAGCGCGATGAGCGCAGAAAGAGGAGCTTTGTCATGGCTGTAAAAGCACAACTCACCGGCCCGTTAACGGCTTTACAGGTGATGCAAGACGCACCCGTCATTCCCGTCATAGTCCTCACCGATGTCGGCCAAGCCGTGGCCATGGCCAAAGCCTTGGTTGCAGGCGGCATACGCATGTTAGAAGTCACGCTGCGCACGCCGCAAGCTTTGGCCTGCATAGCAGCGATTGCACGGCAAGTGCCTGAGGCGGTAGTCGGCGCCGGCACCCTGCGCAGCGCAGCAGATGCCAAATCAGCCGCCGCTGCAGGTGCGCGCTTTGCCGTTAGCCCGGGCTACACCAAGGCGCTGGGTCAGGCTTGCCGCGATTTAGGCTTGCCTCTGCTGCCCGGTGTGGCTACCGGCAGCGAGATCATGATGGCGCAAGAAGACGGCCTGAATCATTTGAAATTTTTCCCCGCTATGCAAGCTGGCGGCCCGGCCATGCTTAAGGCCTGGAGCGGCCCTTTTGGCGATGTGCGGTTTTGCCCCACTGGCGGCGTGAGTAGTGACAACGCTGCGCAATTCTTAGCGCTGCCGAATGTGGTCTGCGTGGGCGGCTCATGGCTGACGCCGCTTGACGCGATGGCGCAGGGCGATTGGACACGCATTGAAAAGCTGGCGCAGCAAGCTTCGATTTTGGCGACTGTTGCTTGATTTATCGTAGTTGGTAAGAGCGGGCAAAGCTGATTTTCAGCACCATTGCGCGTTCATTGCCAAACGTTTTTAAGTCGCAAAATATCAATCAGCCTTGCTTAGCGCCTGAACCCTAAGGTGATTGATGGCAGCGCCAAACCAGCGATTGTTCAAATTGCTGCGCCTTACGCCCACGCTGAATAAGCAATCAACTGCTTTTTTTAGTTTTAACAGCGACTACTTTTTGAGAAAGTAGTTTTGCAGCTTTTAAGTCTGCCTCTTCCTCCCACCGCATTTCATCGTTGGCCAAATTTTCTATCATCGCCAGCAAGACTTTTCGCGTCGTTTTAAGGTCAGCGTCGCTAACGCCAAGCGCGCTCAAGTCATTGGTTTGCTCAGCCAAGGGCACAAGCTTTTTCTTTAGCGCCCGACCCTGCTTGCTCAGGTAGACGTAAATATTTTTCTTGTTGCCCGGCAGCTGCCTGCGCTCGATATAGCCAAGCGACTCCATAGATTTCATGGCGCTAAAGGTGGTTGGCTCCATTACTCCGGCGCGTTCACTGAGTTCTTTTTGCGTTAAGCCATCGGCAACCCACAAAATGCGTAAAAAACTCCAGTGCCCAAAGGCAACACCGTGTACAGCTAAACGTGTCTGCAAGGCTTTTTGAAAAGCTCGGGCGGCGTCTTTGACCAAGTGCGCCAGGCGATCGTTTGGAACCGCCTCGCGCCAGTGGTAAAGAATTGAACGTGTTTCGTTGGTCATGCGTGGATTATCTGCTGACGGTTTTCTCTGTCACCTGTTTAAATCTTCCAGCGTCTCTATGGGTATGCCTACTTTTTAAGCACCCTCGGCAAAACCAGCACTGGCTTAGCAAATGCCACTTGTGCAATAGCTTATCCACAGGGTGCAGCACCCTAGGCTGGGACAACTTTTTTAAGTAATGTCGCTCGATAAGCGGCAAGACAGCATGTCGCACTGCTTGCGCTTGAGTACCTATCTAGTGATGGGGGGAGGGCATGAAAGACAAGCGAAGCCAGCGTTGGCCTAGCAAGTTAGTTGATTACCTGTTGGACTGACTGATAGTTGTGCGCGTTTTGGCGTCTATCTTGATCGCAATCGACATGGAGCGGGTGAAGGGAATCGAACCCTCGTATGCAGCTTGGGAAGCTGCCGTTCTGCCATTGAACTACACCCGCTTAAAACTGTTTCAGTCAATCGCGGATTCAAGTCTGAAGTGCAACTTTGAAATTAACCGTACGGGTGGGTGAGATGTGAGAGCATCCAAGCTTCCCGACTACCAAGTCAAAGTTGCCCAGAATGATTTACACACACCTCACCCGTGACGAACGTTACCAGATTGCAATCCTCGTCAAAGCAAACTTCAATCAAAGTGAAATTGCAAAAATGATGGACCGTGATAAATCGAGCATCAGCCGTGAGTTGCGTCGTAACCGCGGTCTACGAGGCTATCGCCCTAAGCAGGCAAATGACAAAGCCCAAGAACGTAGACTTGCCTGCGCCAATAGTCCTAGAGTTGCTGACTCGACATGGGCTGTAGTGGAGGAAAAGTTGGCTGAGGCTTGGAGCCCCGAGCAAATCAGCGGCCACCTCGAAGCTAGCCACCAACCCGGTGTTAGCTATGAGAGCATTTACCAGTACATCTACGCTGACAAACGCGCGGGCGGCACCTTGCATAAAACACTGCGTTGCCAGAAGACGCGAAAAAAACGCAGCAGTGGCCGTGAACGGCGCGGCACCATCTCTCACCAGGTCTCAATAGAACTGCGACCCGACATCGTGCTTGAGCGTGCGCGCTTTGGCGACTGGGAGGCTGATCTGGTGATTGGTGCCGGGCAGAAGCAAGCACTAGTGACGATTAATGAGCGTGTCTCTCGCTATTCAATAATTTTCCACGTGCCATTCAAAACAGCGCAAGCCGTAGGGGACGCGTTAATCACTTTACTCAAACCGTTCGCTCATTGCGTGCACACTCTCACGACTGATAACGGCAAGGAATTTGCCCAGCATGAACGAATAGCTTCTGCGCTGAGTGCAGATTTCTTTTTCGCCCATCCATACGCCTCGTGGGAGCGTGGGGCGAACGAGAATATGAACGGTTTGATTCGCCAGTTTTTCCCAAAGGGGATGCGCTTTAATTGCATAACCGACGATGACATTGCTTTAGCGATGCACAGGCTCAATCATCGTCCTAGAAAATGTTTAGGGTATCGAACGCCGCATCAGGTTTTTATGGAACAGTTAGAGTCCTATCAGCATACGGTTGCACTTCAAGCTTGAATCCGCCCAAGAATTAAATTAAATTTCATAGTCGTTAACTATCGAGTAAAAAAATCAGATGAGAGTCACTATTAATTTTTTTAAAAAGTGAATCTAAAAGAGTCGTTTATTTGATTAAAAAGATTTTTATAAATTTTTACAACAAGTTACCTAATAACTAAGACTGATAAATTAAGTTAAAAATATGAAAAATATGAAAAAATGATAATTAATTTTTATTGATTTTTCAATAAAATGGGTAAATAACTGAATCATTTCAATGATGTATCCAAAAAATAGAAAAAGTAATTTTTTAAAATTACCAATCTAAAAGATTGCAAGCGTGTTCACAAAAGTTCACATTAAGTACACATGAAGTAAGATTAACTGTAAAGAGAATTATTAATTATTTTTTAATAAACCTTTTAATAGCAAATACGCATTCAATAAAGACGCATGGCAGCAGACATTCTTCATCCCGAAACCGACATCGACATAGCGAACCCAAAACTCGTCTGCGCTGATAAGGCTTGGTTTTTGGCTTGGACACGTCCTCGACTTGAGATTGTTGCTGAGCAAAACTTGCGTCAACAAGAATTCGATGTTTATTTGCCCTTGTACAAAAGCATCAAAAAAAATGAGACTGGCAATCACGCAGTGTTTGAACCAATGTTTCCGCGTTATATTTTTTTTAGGCCCAGTAGTGTTAAGCAGTCGATAGCGCTGGTTCGTTCTAGCCGTGGTGTTGGTAATGTCGTCAGTTTTGGTCATATACCTGCAACAATTTCTGCAGACACTTTGACAGCAATTCGTTTGTTCGAGCAAGTTCGAAACACCACAGACATCGAAAAACTAAACCCCATTCGCAAAGGTGCAAAAGTAAAGTTTTTTAACCCTGCGTTCGAGGGAATAGAAGGTTTGATTCAATCGATTTCAAAGCAGCGCGTTACCGTTTTGCTTGAAATCCTAGGACGGCAACAGGTTTTGACGGTTACGCCGAATCAAATTAAGTTGGCTGCCTAGCAATTTGTTTTTTAATTTGCTGGCCTGCCAGCATTGAAGTTTTGATTGTTCGAGAGCCGTTCTTGGCTCGAAATCCACTCAACTTTAACCAGTGTTTTCGTACTAAAAAGTGCAAAACACTGCGGTAGCCTGTGTGTCTGTAAACCACCTCCCTTTTTACTCAGCTAAAACTTGCAGTCATTGGCGCATAAGCGCTAAACAACTAATACTTTTATTGGGTATCAATTTCTCAAGTTTTGCGTAGTCATGTCAAGTCTCGTTTTAATTTGCCTCAACTGCATTCTGAAAAAACGTTAAACGCTTTTTAAAAACAAACCAATGTTCACGTTGAATTCCTTAAATTTTCGCTCATCAAAACTGCTGACTCTTTTTTTAACTCTCAGCACCATCTTGGGTGGATGCGCATATGCACCCGGCCAATCAATGGGTGACTACAAAAATCCAAGTTCGCCTGCAAACCCCTGGTCTATCACCACGCAGCGCGCACCCGAAGGTGCACAACTGCTTGGCTTGCAAGGCCTTCCAGAGGGGCCGATTAGCATCACACCAGCTCTGATTCGGCAGCAGCGATCAGCAAAACTGCTGGTTAATAACGCGGGTCCTGATCTCACACGTTTGTTTGGTGTGGCAAAACCCTATGAAATTGGCTTTGGTGATGTGCTCAGTATTGTTGTGTGGGGACATCCTGAACTTGCAAGTCTTGCAACTGGCGGTGGTGTTGATGGCACAGGTGTGGTTGCCGTCGCATCCGGCTACAACGTAAATACTGATGGTTTGATTCAGTTTCCATTCATCGGCAGCATTAAGTTGACGGGTCTGACCGAAATTGCCGCTCGCGATAAGTTGACCAAAAGCTTGGCAAAATTTATCAAAGATCCAGAAATTAGTCTTCGCGTGCAAGCCTTTAGAAGTAGCCGTGTTTATGTAGAGGGTGAGGTACGTACACCCGGCATGCAGGCAATTAACGATGTGCCTTTGAGCCTGCCCGAACTGCTAGGCCGCACTGGCGGTTTAACTGTTTTGGCCGATAGGTCTTCTGTTTTTGTAACCCGTGACAGCGTGACTACCCGTATTAATTTGGCTGATTTAGAACGGCAAAAAATCAGTCCGGGCAGCATCTTGCTATCGAACAAAGACTCGGTTCGCGTTGGTAGTCGCGAAGACAGCAAAGTATTTGTGCTTGGCGAAGTCTCCCGGCCATCGACTCTTTTGATGCGCGACGGCCGCATGTCTTTAGGTGAGGCACTGGGTGACGCTGGCGGCATTAGCCAAATCACCGGCGACCCGCGCCAAGTCTATGTATTGCGCAATGGCGCTGCCGGCACACCCGATATTTTTCACCTAGACGCTGGTACCACTGTTAGTTACGCTTTAGCCGGTAATTTTGAACTAATGCCACGCGACGTGGTGTTTGTCGACCCATCGGATCTGGTGCGCTTTAACCGCGTAATCAGTTTGTTGTTGCCCAGCACACAAGGCGTAAATTCAGCCATAGACATTTCAAAGAAATGAGAAAAATCTTAGTCGTGTGTGTTGGCAATATTTGCCGCAGCCCAGTGGCAGAAGCTATGTTTAAAGTCAAGCTGCCTAATATTGATGTTCAGTCCGCTGGTATGTCAGCAATGTTGGGTCACTCAGCCGACCCTATGGCCGCGCAGATTGCGCTTGCCAATGGCATAGATATAAGCGCTCATCGCGGACGTCAACTCGCCAGTTGGATGTTGCAAGACGCCGATTTAGTGCTGGTGATGGAGACAAATCATCAAAAACAGTTGTCACAGCAATACCCTTTGTCACGCGGAAAAATCCGCTGCCTAGGAGAGTTTGATGCGCCTGGTGATTTCGGTGCAGCCGGCACTGTTGATATTGCTGATCCCTATCGTCAATCAGAGCAAGCATTTTTGCTTTCCCATGAGCGTATTTCACGCGGTGTTGCTGCGTGGGTTAGCCGAATCGTTCAACTGACTTAAATTTTTGCACAGGCTTTTTAAAAGCCTTGTTTTGTCTTGAATGAAATCGCCCAAATACAAATTTGCGCATTTCATGAATATTTCTCGAATTAGATTCGTAAAAAATGTCACCTCTTAATTCTCCGAATTCACAAAACATATCAAACAGTCCCAATCTGCAAGCAGATACCCAAGACGACGATGAGATAGATCTTCTCAGTTTGTTAGATGTAGTGATTGAATCGCGTTGGTTAATTATTTCAATCGCTTTTTTGGTTTTCCTTCTGTGTGGCACTTACGCATATTTAAGCCGCCCTGTGTTTGAAGCCAACTCACTGATTCAGGTGGAAGACAGTAAATCATCGACTATCGGCGCTCTAGGCGAAGCCGCTAGCCTGTTAGACGCTAAATCGACCGCAAGTGCAGAGATGGAAATTCTTCGATCACGTTTGGTCCTAGGCCAGACGGTTGACGAGTTGCAACTTAATCTGAGCGCGACCCCGGTTTATTTACCCATTGTTGGGAGTCGGTTAGCGCGCTATGCGACCGAGCTGTCCACGCCAGGTATTTTCGGTTTTGGTGGCTATGTTTCAGGCACTGAAAGCATCAAGGTATCGCAGTTAGATGTGCCGACTTCACTTGAAGGCATAGCTCTGCGTTTGGTGGTGGTCGATAAAGGCTATCAACTGTTTGACCCTAACGGCAAACTCATCACCAGTGGCCAAGTTGGTATTGCAGTTTTATTCGACACAGCTGGCGGCCCCGGAAACATTTTTGTAAGCAGCCTCAGCGCCAAACCGGGCGCATTTTTTACTTTGGTAAAAGGTTCGCGTCTTAATGCCATCGAGGGCCTTCAGGCAGATTTGAAAATAGAAGAAAAAGGCAAGCAATCTGGTGTGATTGGTGTGACGCTTCAGGGTACAAACCCAGAGCGAATCGCGACAATTTTAAATACTGTCGGTAAAGTTTACGTCAATCAAAACATTGATAGAAAAGCCGCAGAAGCTGATAAATCACTGGTTTTTCTCGATGATTTCCTGCCCCAATTAAAACGGCAACTTGAAACTTCAGAAGGAAAATTCACAGCGTTTCGTAACCAAAACCGAACAATTAATTTAAGCGCAGAAGCCGACTTAATCCTCCAGCAAGCGGTGGCTTTGCAAACTAACTTGATGACTTTGCAGCAAAAGCGTAAAGAGTTAGAGGCCTTATTTACATCGCAGCATCCCAGCATCAAGACGATTGATGCACAGATTGCCGCTGTCTCTAATGAAATCAATACGAACAATAAAACCGTCAGGACTTTGCCAAACTTAGAGCAAGACTCGCTGCGTCTAATCCGTGATGTGAAGGTCAATAACGAGCTTTACACCGCGCTGCTAACCAACACGCAGCAACTGCGTTTGGTAAAAGAAGGCACAGTCGGAAATGTGCGGGTAGTTGATGTTTCTGCTGTGCCAGAAAATCCAGTCGCGCCTAAACGCAGTTTGATTCTCGGCACAAGCGCCGTGCTCGGTCTTCTTCTTGGAATTGGTATAGCCTTTCTTCGCAACAGTTTGCGCCCGGGTATTAAAGATGCGTCTGATATCGAAACCGCCACTGGTCTAAATGTTTTTGCAACCGTGCCGTTTTCAAACGAGCAGCAAAAACTTTATAAATTAATCAATGACCGCTTACCCGGCAACCATGTGTTGGCTGTCAGTAATCCCGAAGACCCAAGCATAGAAAGCCTACGCGGTCTGCGCACCGCATTGCAGTTTGCTATGTTAGACGCCGCAAACAATATATTGCTGGTTTCCGGCCCAACGCCAAACATTGGTAAGTCTTTTACCAGTGTTAACTTTGCCGCTGTGTTGGGTGCGGGCAATAAAAGAGTTTTGCTAATAGACGCCGACCTGCGCAAAGGCCATATCCATAATTATTTTGGGCAAGAGCGTGGTTTTGGTTTGAGCGAATTAATCACAGGAAGTCAAACGCTAGAGACAGTGATCAGAAAAAATGTTGCACCTAATGTCGATTTAATCTGCACGGGTACCTTGCCGCCAAACCCAGGCGAGTTGTTAATGTCACCGACAACAGATGTGTTACTTAAAACACTGTCTGCCCAATATGATTTAGTCATGATAGATACGCCACCGGTTTTAGCTGTTTCAGATACTCAGGTATTGGCACACTTAGTCGGCACTATTTTCTTGATAGCTCGTGCAGACGTAAGTACCTTGGGCGAGCTACAAGAATCCACCAAACGTTTAAGCCAAGCCGGCGCGCAAGTTAAAGGCGTAGTGTTTAACGGTTTTAATACCAGTCGCCAGCGCTATGGTGGTTATGGCTACAAGTACAGCCGCTATCGTTACACCCAGTACCAGTACGGCAAGTAATTTTTGCTGGATGCTCTGCCTAGTAAAAAACTACTTTTTCAGCAAAGTAGTAATCTAAAAATGTAGCTTGCACATATGTTGGCGGATTCAAGCTTGAAGTGCAACCGTATGCTGATAGGACTCTAACTGTTCCATAAAAACCTGATGCGGCGTTCGATACCCTAAACATTTTCTAGGACGATGATTGAGCCTGTGCATCGCTAAAGCAATGTCATCGTCGGTGATGCAATTAAAGCGCATCCCCTTTGGGAAAAACTGGCGAATCAAACCGTTCATATTCTCGTTCGCCCCACGCTCCCACGAGGCGTATGGATGGGCGAAAAAGAAATCTGCACTCAGCGCAGAAGCTATTCGTTCATGCTGGGCAAATTCCTTGCCGTTATCAGTCGTGAGAGTGTGCACGCAATGAGCGAACGGTTTGAGTAAAGTGATTAACGCGTCCCCTACGGCTTGCGCTGTTTTGAATGGCACGTGGAAAATTATTGAATAGCGAGAGACACGCTCATTAATCGTCACTAGTGCTTGCTTCTGCCCGGCACCAATCACCAGATCAGCCTCCCAGTCGCCAAAGCGCGCACGCTCAAGCACGATGTCGGGTCGCAGTTCTATTGAGACCTGGCGAGAGATGGTGCCGCGCCGTTCACGGCCACTGCTGCGTTTTTTTTCGCGTCTTCTGGCAACGCAGTGTTTTATGCAAGGTGCCGCCCGCGCGTTTGTCAGCGTAGATGTACTGGTAAATGCTCTCATAGCTAACACCGGGTTGGTGGCTAGCTTCGAGGTGGCCGCTGATTTGCTCGGGGCTCCAAGCCTCAGCCAACTTTTCCTCCACTACAGCCCATGTCGAGTCAGCAACTCTAGGACTATTGGCGCAGGCAAGTCTACGTTCTTGGGCTTTGTCATTTGCCTGCTTAGGGCGATAGCCTCGTAGACCGCGGTTACGACGCAACTCACGGCTGATGCTCGATTTATCACGGTCCATCATTTTTGCAATTTCACTTTGATTGAAGTTTGCTTTGACGAGGATTGCAATCTGGTAACGTTCGTCACGGGTGAGGTGTGTGTAAATCATTCTGGGCAACTTTGACTTGGTAGTCGGGAAGCTTGGATGCTCTCACATCTCACCCACCCGTACGGTTAATTTCAAAGTTGCACTTCAGACTTGAATCCGCGGTTTTATATGTCGCCACTACATTAGCAAAATTTAAGTTTAAGCAACTTATTTTTGCAGCACTGTAAACCAAAAAAATACTAGCTTTAGTATTTTTACTGTTTGCATAAATACGCCCCAAAAAAGCTAATTTAAAAAATTCTGTGTATGCAATTTACATTGATCTCTATACCATTCTCTGCATTTGTATCTGCTGGCTTTGCATTACTAGTGGCACTTTTATTAGTGGCTACACAGCGCTGGCATGGTAAACACACTATGGACGCTGACCAAGGCGTTCAAAAGTTTCATACAGAACCCACTTCCCGTGTCGGCGGCATTGCAATCGTTGCAGGTGTTGTTGCTGGTTATTTGATGGCAGACAGTGAAAGAAAGTTATTACTTGGCCCACTTATTTTTGCCGGCATACCATCTTTTGCTTTTGGTTTACTTGAAGATATTACAAAACGTGTCAGTGTAAAAACCCGTTTGTTAGCCACTATGTCCAGCGGTATTCTAGGTTGGGCTATTACTGGTTATTCGATCACAGATGTTGATGTTTGGGGTCTTAACTGGTTTCTAAGTTTTACGCTTATATCAGTAGCTTTTACTGCCTTTGCTGTCAGTGGCATCGCAAATGCTATAAATATTATTGATGGTTTTAATGGTTTGTCTTCGGGCACTGTGCTGATTATTCTTCTGGCTTTTGGTATTTTGGCTACGTCATTAGATGACACTCATTTGGCTAAAGTTTGCTTGATATTAGCCGGCGCTGTATCCGGTTTTTTAATGGTCAATTGGCCTTTTGGGAAAATATTTTTAGGCGATGGCGGCGCCTATTTCATAGGCTTCGCGTTAGCTTGGATTGCCGTTTTGTTATTACACCGTCATCCACAGGTATCTGCTTGGGCGCCAATGCTGATGTGTGGTTTCCCGGTACTTGAAGTATTTTTCAGCATCGTGAGGCGTCGCCGGCGACGTCTGAGTCCTGGAGACCCTGATTGCTTGCATTTGCACAGTCTGGTTAAACGCCGTCTAGTACGCCATATTTTTCCGCGTCGCTCTAACTTAGTTTGCAATTCAGCTACCGGCGCGATTATGTGGTTTGCTGCATTAATGCCAGTCGTCATTGCGGTTCAGTGGCCCAGTAATACCTTCATGTTGATATTTGGATTTGTATTTTGCGGATTACTTTACTCCGCTGTTTACGCACGGTTGACGCAGTTTCGGTGGTGTTTTAGTCCCATAACTTTAATGGCTAGAGCAGCGTAAGAACCTGCCTTTTTTTAACTTTTTCTTTTTCTTTTTCTTTTTCTTTTTTATTTTTCTTTTTCTTGTTCAGTTAAAAAATGCAAAATACCGTCGCAACTTTATCTGTTGCCGTCATTGGCCTGGGTTATGTGGGCCTACCGTTAGCAGTTGAGTTTGGTAAAAAACGCAATGTGCTAGGGTTCGACATAAACGTTAAACGCATTGCAGAATTACAAGCTGGACAAGATCACACTTTAGAAACTGAACCTGAAGAACTTCAAGCGGCTAAATATTTACGCTTTACAACTTCGGCAGATGATTTGCTTGCCTGCAATTGCTACATAGTCACCGTTCCCACACCGATAGATGAGCACAATCGCCCAGACCTTACGCCTCTAATCAAAGCCAGTGAAACTATAGGCAAGGTGCTTAAACCCGGCGACATAGTGATTTACGAATCTACTGTTTACCCGGGCGCTACTGAAGAAGACTGCGTACCAGTGCTAGAAAAATTCTCAGGGCTTAAGTTCAACATAGACTTTTATGCCGGCTACAGCCCCGAGCGCATCAACCCAGGCGACAAAGAGCACCGCGTCACCACCATCAAAAAAGTCACTGCTGGCTCTACGCCTGAAGTTGCCGACATAGTCGATGCGCTCTACAACGAAATCATCACCGCCGGCACACACAAAGCGGCCAGTATCAAGGTCGCCGAAGCTGCAAAAGTGATTGAAAACACTCAACGCGACTTAAACATCGCACTGGTCAATGAACTGGCCATCATTTTTAACAAGATGGGTATAGACACCGAAGCCGTACTACTTGCTGCTGGCAGTAAATGGAATTTTTTACCTTTTCGCCCGGGTTTGGTCGGCGGTCACTGTATTGGTGTTGATCCGTACTATCTGACGCACAAGGCCCAGGCAATGGGCTACCACCCAGAAATTATCTTGGCTGGCCGTCGCCTGAATGACAACATGGGCAACTACGTGGTGTCCCAACTAGTCAAGGCCATGACTAAGCGCCGCGTTCATGTGGATGGCGCGCGCATTCTTGTCATGGGCCTTTCCTTTAAGGAAAACTGCCCCGACCTGCGCAACACCCGCGTGGTTGACATCGTGACCGAACTGCAAGACTACAACTGCCAAGTCGATGTGTACGACCCTTGGGCCACACCTGAAGAAGCGCAGCACGAATACGGCATCAGCCCCGTCGCCCAGCCCGAACTCGGCACCTACGATGGCATCATCTTGGCCGTGGCGCATCAACAATTCAAAACCATGGGCGCAGCCGCCATCCGCGCCTTTGGCAAGCCCAACCATGTGCTGTACGACCTCAAGTACCTGCTGCCGGCTGCCGATAGCGACTTGCGTCTCTAACAACCCAAGAAGCAGACAAAAACTGGGCTTTGTCTAAGTCAGTCTTGCGCAATCCAATATCAATAAATAACTGAAATGACCGTCTACCAACAATTGCAAACCCGCTTACCTACCGAGCCGCGCACCTGGCTTGTCACTGGCGTAGCTGGCTTCATCGGCAGCAACTTGCTAGAAAACCTGCTCAAGCTGGGCCAGCGCGTCGTCGGCCTGGATAATTTTGCCACCGGCCACCAGCGCAACCTTGATGAAGTGCAAACCCTAGTCACCGCCGCGCAGTGGACCAACTTCAGTTTTATTCGGGGCGACATCTGCAACTTTGCCGACTGCCAACGAGCCATGGTCTGGAACCCCATTGATCTGGCCTTGCCACCTCTACCGCTGGGAGAGCTCAATGCTGAGGGCTCTTCAAATTCAAAACCAGTCGATTACGTGCTTCATCAGGCAGCCCTCGGCAGCGTCCCGCGCAGCCTGGCCGACCCGAGAGCCACCAACGCCACCAACGTCACCGGCTTTCTGAACATGTTGACGGCTGCCCGCGACGCCAAGGTAAAAAGCTTTACCTACGCCGCCAGCAGCTCTACCTACGGTGACCACCCCGCCTTGCCCAAGCTTGAAGACAATATTGGCAAACCCCTCAGTCCCTACGCCGTCACCAAATACGTCAACGAGCTGTATGCCGAAGTGTTTGCCCGCAGCTACGGCTTTAATGCCGTGGGCCTGCGCTACTTCAATGTGTTCGGTCCCCGCCAAGACCCTAACGGTGCTTATGCCGCCGTCATTCCCAAATGGACAGCCGCATTGTTGCAAGGCGATGCCGTGTACATCAACGGCGACGGCGAAACCAGCCGAGATTTTTGCTTCGTAGCCAACGCCGTGCAAGCCAACCTGCTGGCCGCCACTGCTCAAAACCTTGAAGCCGTGAACCAGGTCTACAACGTAGCGGTAGGCGACCGCACCACCCTGAACATGCTGTTTGCCCTGCTGCGCGACAACCTCGCCGACCACGGCGTCAACGCCAGCACCCAGCCCGTGTACCGCGACTTCCGCGAAGGGGACGTGCGCCACAGCCAAGCCGATATCGGCAAAGCCCAGCGGCTGTTGGGCTACGCGCCCACGCACCGTTTGGTCGAGGGTGTGGCCAAAGCCATGCCTTGGTATGTCGCTCAAAAATAATGATCTGAAAACGCTGTCTTAGATTCGACATGCGCACAGAGCCATTAAAAAAGCAGTATTTGAAAACTATTCAAAACCATCAGCCGATGATTGTTTTAAAAACACAATGACTATTCTCGTCACCGGTGCAGCCGGCTTTATAGGCGCCAACTTTGTTCTTGATTGGCTGGCCCAGTCTGACGAGACTGTCGTCAACTTAGATAAGCTAACTTATGCCGGCAACCAAGAATCGCTGGCGTCACTGAACGGTGATGCGCGGCATATCTTTGTGCAAGGCGATATCGGCGACAGCGCGCTGCTTGCCAGCCTGCTGGCACAGCACCAGCCCAGAGCCGTCATCAACTTCGCCGCTGAAAGCCATGTGGACCGCTCCATCCACAGCCCTGAAGACTTCATCCAGACCAACATCGTCGGCACCTTTAGGTTGCTTGAAGCGGTGCGTGCTTACTGGGGCGCATTAGATGCAGAGGCTAAAACAGCATTTAGGTTTTTGCACGTTTCAACCGACGAAGTCTATGGCTCGCTTGCCAAGAACGAACCTGCATTTACTGAAGAGCATCGCTACGAGCCCAACAGCCCGTACTCGGCCAGCAAGGCCGCCAGCGACCACTTGGTGCGCGCCTACCACCATACCTACGGCTTACCGGTACTCACCACCAACTGCAGCAATAACTACGGCCCGTACCATTTCCCCGAAAAGCTTATCCCACTAATGATTGTGAATGCGCAAGCGGGCAAGCCTTTGCCGGTGTATGGCGACGGCCAACAGATTCGTGACTGGCTTTACGTTAAAGACCATTGCAGCGCGATTCGCCGCGTGCTCGAAGCCGGCAATGTGGGTGAGGTTTACAACGTAGGCGGCTGGAATGAAATGCCCAACCTAGACATCGTGCACAAAGTGTGCAGTCTGCTCGATGAGCTCAAACCCCGCTTAGACGGCAAGCCTTACAAAGAACAAATCAGTTACGTGACCGACCGGCCCGGCCACGACAGGCGCTACGCGATTGACGCACGAAAGATTGAGCAGCAGCTAGGCTGGAAACCAGCCGAGACTTTTGAGTCTGGCATTCGCAAAACCGTTCAGTGGTATTTAGACAATCCCGATTGGGTTGCCAACGTGCAAAGCGGCAGTTACCGCGAATGGGTGGCCAAGCAATACAGCGCTGGTATACCTGCATGAAAATTCTTCTTTTTGGCCGTGGTGGCCAAGTCGGCTGGGAACTGCAGCGCTCTTTAAGCGTGCTGGGCGAAGTGGTGGCGCTGGACTTTCACGCCAGTGCCAACCCAGATGGCCTATGCGGCGACTTCAGCGACTTGCCGGGCTTGGCCAAAACCGTACGCTTAGTAAAACCAGACGTGATTGTGAATGCCGCCGCCCACACCGCGGTAGACAAGGCAGAGTCCGAACCGGCCTTTGCGCGCACCCTCAATGCACTCGCCCCCGGCGTGCTGGCAGTCGAGGCGCAGGCGTTGGGCGCTTGGTTGGTGCACTACTCGACAGAGTATGTGTTTGACGGCAGTGGCGACGCGCCTTGGCGCGAGACCGATGCCACCGGCCCTTTAAGCGTTTATGGCCAAACTAAGCTTGAAGGCGAACAGCTGTTAGCCGCCTGCGCCAAGCACCTGATCTTTAGAACCAGTTGAGTTTACGCTGCACGTGGCGGCAACTTTGCCAAGACCATGTTGCGCCTTGGCCAAGAAAAAGAACGCCTCACTGTTATCAACGACCAGTTTGGCTCGCCCACCGGTGCTGACCTGCTGGCAGACGTCACCGCCCACGCCATCCGTCATGTGCTGCAATACCCACAAGCAGCAGGCCTGTATCACTTAGTCGCCAGCGGTGAGACCACCTGGCATGCGTATGCAAAACACGTTTTTGCGCAGGCTAAGCAGGCGCAGACAGCCATCAAACTAATAGTTAAAGATGTGTCCTCCGTGCCTACCAGTGCCTTCGCCACAGCCGCCAAGCGGCCGCATAATTCGAGTCTGAATACAGACAAATTGCAAGCCACCTTTGGCGTGACACTGCCCGCATGGCAGCAAGGCGTTAACCGCATGCTGGCCGAAATTCTTTGAGCTGATTTAGCAAAAAATATGAGTATCACTTCGACCCCACGCAAAGGCATTATTCTTGCCGGCGGCTCTGGCACACGGCTTTATCCGGTGACGCAAGCCGTCTCAAAACAGCTCATGCCGGTCTACGACAAGCCCATGATTTACTACCCTTTGAGCACGTTAATGCTGTCTGGGATTCGTGAGGTACTGGTGATTTCCACCCCGCAAGACACACCGCGCTTTGCCGAGCTGCTGGGTGATGGCAGCCAGTGGGGCATGTCAATTAGCTACGCGGTGCAGCACAGTCCGGATGGTTTGGCCCAGGCCTTCATCATCGGGCGCGAGTTTGTTGCGAATCAGCCCAGCGCATTAGTGCTTGGCGACAATATTTTTTATGGCCATGACCTGGTCAAGCAATTGAGTGCTGCCAGTGCGCGCGCAGCAGGCGCCAGCGTGTTTGCTTACCATGTGCACGACCCCGAGCGTTATGGCGTGGTTGAATTTGATGCGCAGCGCTGCGCCGTGAGTATCGAAGAAAAACCCCTCTTACCAAAATCAAACTATGCCGTGACCGGCCTGTATTTTTACGATAGCCAAGTCTGCGACATCGCCGCCAGCATCAAACCCTCAAACCGAGGCGAGCTTGAAATCACCGATGTGAACCGGGTTTACCTAGAACAAGGCGAGCTCAATGTAGAAATCATGGGCCGCGGCTACGCTTGGCTAGATACCGGCACGCACGACAGCCTTTTAGAAGCGGCCAGTTTCATTGCTACGCTGCAAAAACGTCAGGGTTTGCAAGTTGCTTGCCCCGAAGAAATTGCCTTTGGTCAAAAGTGGATAGACGCCGCCCAAATCCAAAAACTTGCCGCTCCTCTGGCTAAAAACGGCTATGGCCAATACCTGCTGCGCTTGCTTAAAGAGGGTGCCCAGTCATGAAGGTAACCCCCACAGCCATCCCAGAAGTACTAGTCATCGAACCCAAAGTGTTTGGTGATAACCGTGGTTTTTTCTTTGAAAGTTTTAATCAAAAAGCATTTAACGAAGCTTGCGGCCTCGACGTCAATTTTGTGCAAGACAATCACAGCCGCAGCGCTAAGGGCGTGCTGCGCGGTCTGCATTACCAAGTCCAGCAGCCGCAAGGCAAACTGGTGCGCGTGGTGCGCGGTGCGGTGTTTGATGTGGCGGTGGACATCCGTAAAGGGTCGCCCACATTCGGCCAGTGGGTCGGTATTGAGTTGAGCGAAGAAAACCACAAACAGCTTTGGATACCCGCAGGCTTTGCGCATGGTTTTATGGTGACCAGCGATTCCGCAGAATTTTTGTACAAGACCACCGACTACTACGCGCCCGAGCATGAGCGCTGCATTGCTTGGAATGATCCGGCCATTTGCATCAAATGGCCATTGAATGATGAAAAGCCCAGCCTGTCTGCCAAAGATCAGCAGGGGTTGGCGCTGTGTGAGGCTGTGGCGTTTTGAAGGCCATACTCGCTATGCAGGGCACAAAAATAATGACAAAAATAGGCTTTAGCTCATACGTTGTGGGTGCAATCAGCTATGAAAAAAATAGTTCGTCCAAACTTTCCCATTCATACAAACAACCTTGACCATGGCGCTATCAAATTACCGCTCCGACACAGACGGATTACATGCCTTGGCCGTTTGGTACGCCACATCAAGAACAATTCGATTTGATTTTATTCAAACGTTCGACTCTACGAATTCGTCAGCAAAATTGAAAAAATTAAGTCTGTACCGAGTATGAGCGTAGGACGTCACACGCTCTACAACCTTGGGGCGGCAGTATTTCCTATGGTGATTGCGATTGTGACCGTACCACTTTATCTGGGCTACATCGGTGCAGAACGTTATGGCGTGCTTGCAGTGATCTGGGCTTTGTTGGGTTACTTTGGCTTCTTTGATCTTGGATTTGGACGCGCAGTCACGCAGCGCATGGCTCGAATTTCCGATAGCGATGATTCTGAACGCAGCAAGCTTTTATGGACTGCGTTGCTGACTACATTTGCGCTGGGTATGCTTGCGAGTGTTCTGTTATGGCTTTTTGCCGAGTACATCCTGCTGAACAAGATAGACATGTCGGTTCATAGCCGAGCCGAGGTCACTGCCGCAGTCGCCTGGATGTTGCTGGCGCTGCCCGTCTTACTACCCACAACGGTTTTGCAAGGCGCTCTTCAAGCCCGTCTGCGATTTGGTGAGGTAAATGTCATACAACTGGCCTGCGGCATCATCAGTCAGCTACTGCCTCTCGCCGTGGCTGCTTCCGGATATGTTGAGCTAAGGATGCTGGTTCCTGCTGCACTTGCATCACGGATCCTCCTGGCGGCATTGCTATTTCAACAGAGCCGGCAACATGTTCCATTGATTGGCCAACCGGAAATTGACAGCGTCCATCTCAAAGCTATGCTGACTTACGGCGGTTGGGTATCAGTGATGACATTCCTGGGGCCGATGCTGGTAACTATCGACCGACTCCTCATTGCTACCTTGGGTGGCGCCAAAGCGGTAGCTTCCTATACGGTGCCGTTTGACTTGGTTTCACGCACAATGGTCATTTCGGGTAGCTTGTCCAGTGCGCTTTTCCCCCGCCTTGCATCGGCGAGTCCCGAACAGGCATTGCATCTTGCTGAGCGAGCCACTGCGGTTTTGATTGCCGTGATCACACCCGTTGTTATTGTCGGAACATTTTTGGCAGCCCCTTTTTTGAATGTCTGGATTGGCGAGACATTTGCAAATGCCAGCGCTGGAGTTGCGGAACTAATTCTGCTGGGTGTATGGACCAATGCACTGGTAATTCCTTATCACGCAAGACTGATGGCGATAGGCAAGCCGAGAACAGTCGTCATAATTTATTTGGTTCAAATACCTATCTACCTCATGATGTTATGGGTTGGTATCCGATTTTGGGGCGTTGTTGGCGCAGCAGGCGCTTGGTCCCTGCGTGTCTTGTTGGACACCTGCATGTTGCTGTATGTGAATGGCTCGTTAGCGAAAACACTACGCCTCGCTGCGCCATCTTCAGCATTGGTAGCACTGTCTGCCGCTGTTGTAATGCTCTTTAACTTGCAACCTATGTTTCATTGGAGTGCTGGGGCGTTTCTGGTTACTTTGTCATTGTTTATGAATCGCGATCAGTTGATTAATGTCTTCAACACATTTAAGCAGAGAGCTGGTGCGCCAACATGATGATTAAGTTCTTCCGGCGAATGGTCGGCAAAGTTTGGCGGTGTATTCGCCCACCGCTTAGAAGCACACTTGTTGAACGCTACCCGCAGTACCAGATTGGCCGTGGGTCATATGGCGACCTTTCCGTACATTCATGGGGTGAAGATGCCACGTTAACTATTGGCAATTACACGTCCATAGCGGCGGGGGTAAAGGTTTTTTTGGGCGGGGAACATCGATACGACTGGGTAACCACTTTTCCGTTCAGTGTTCTATGGGAATCAGCTCGTCAGCATGAAGGGCATCCAAAAACCAAAGGCAATGTACATATCGGTAACGATGTATGGATTGGCACTGAAGCGTTAATTTCCTCGGGTGTCACCATTGGTGATGGCGCGGTGGTCGGCGCCCGCGCTATGGTGACGCGCGATGTAGCACCCTACGCGGTTGTTGCCGGCAACCCTGCAAGAGTTGTGAAGTTCCGTTTTGATGCGCAGGTTGTCTCAAGACTGATCGAGCTGAAATGGTGGGATTGGCACGAACGTGAAATTGAAAAAGCTATGCCGGAATTGCTCAACAATCAAATTCAACTTTTCATTGAGAAAGCCGAACGCGGCGACTACTTATGAATCTTCTATTTTGTGGGAAAAGTTATTCTGCTCTTTCAGAAAGCGCGAGTTAAAGCATGTCAAAATTTATTGTCGATAAAACATCAAAATCTACGCCTCCTTGGCACTCACCATGGCCTGCTAATGAGTTGGAGCGCGTACCGGTCTGCCCTGTCTGCGGGAGCATCGCACGTGAAGTGCTTCACCAAGGCTTGATCGACAATGTCTTCTACTGCGCGCCTGGCAAGTGGACATCATGGCGCTGTTCGGATTGCCAGTGTTCTTATTTAGACCCACGTCCATCGCAAGCGTCAATCCATTTGGCGTACGGCACGTATTACACCCATCAAAAAGTACCACCGTCTAAGGCCCCCTATGCGACGCTTGCTTCGCTGCGTAAGTTTCGCCGCAGCTTGGTCAATGGCTACACAAACTGGCGTTTCTCGACCCGTGAAGTACCAGCTAACCGTCTCGGAGTGCTTGCGTTTCTTGCCGCATGGCCTTTAAAGCAACGGATAGATCGGGAGTATCGCCATCTTCCACGCTTACCAAATGATGGGACGCTACTGGATGTGGGGTGTGGCAACGGCGGATTTATGCAAATTGCCAACGCTTGCGGATGGGATGTTGTCGGCGTAGACCCCGATCCAAAAGCCGTGATCAATGGCCGTTGCTTGGGTTTGATTGTTTTAGAGGGGGGTATCGAATCGTTCGAGGGCCAAGAATCCATGTTTGACGTGATCACGCTTAATCACGTTATTGAGCATGTTCATGATCCTGTTTCTGTATTGAAAGCTTGTTATCGTCTGCTCAAACCAGCAGGTCGACTTTGGCTCGAGACACCCAATATTGACAGCATGGGCCACAGTCGTTATTTGAAAAATTGGCGGGGAATTGAATCGCCGCGCCATCTTGTATTGTTTAATCGTCAGTCGCTAAACAGGGCACTTAATAATTCAGGATTCTCTTCCTTGCATTTGAAGCCGGGTTCCAATCCTTTGGTTTCCATGACTCAGGTAAGCGAGGCCATTGAGCAAGGGTTACCAATTGATCATGATATTCAAATTACCACGAGAATAAAGTTACAGCTGATTAAGCAAAGATTGCTACAGACCTTTTCCCCATCGTGTAAAGAGTTTCTAACAATAGTTGCTATTAAAGAATAACTTGAACTGAGTCCGTTAATTTATGAATATTAATATCTCTGTGGCAATGGCTACATTTAATGGCGAAAAATATCTCCGCGAGCAACTTGATAGTATTTTGAATCAGACCTTTTTACCCTACGAAATGGTAATTTGTGATGATGGTTCGACGGATGGGACTATTGATATAGTCAAAGAATTTTCGAGGTCAGCACCTTTTCCAGTTTTTTTATATTTGAATGAAAATAATCTGGGATACGCGGATAATTTTCTAAAGTGTGCAGCATTATGTAAAGGTGACTGGATTGCATTTTCTGATCAGGACGATATATGGTTGTCCAACAAGTTCCAGAAAATATGTTGTGTTATTGAGAGCCATCCCGATGACGAACTTGTTTTAATTGGCCACACGTCAAAAATGGCTGATGGCAATCTAGAGTTAACTAAACAGAAAATACCTAACTTCAAAAAAGATGCGTATATCAAACGAGGTAGTAATTTTGGTTTTTACTGCATTGTCGGATTTTCGATGGTTTTTAGGTCTAATTTAATAACTAATATTGACACTGACCTACGACCCCGGCTCACTTCAAATTCTCGCAAACCACCAGGCCATGATCAGTGGATAGGTATGCTTGCCAATGCTGTCGGAGACATTGCTTATATTAGTGAGCCACTTGCCATCTGGAGAAGACACGATCTTTCACTTACTAATCCGCCCCCAGCGCATCAGACTTTTGCGGACGCGGCAAAAATATCAGTATCGGCTCTAAATCCAGATCCATATATATTGCTTGCTGACATGGCAAAAGAGAGTGCAGAATCTTTTGCAAAAATCAGTTTGAAATCGACAAGCCACAAAATACAAAAAAGAGCTTTCGCCGCATCGACAAATTTCGCAAAACTATCTCGTAATTTTCGATTGCGTGCCGAGCTCTACAAAATTTCTAAGAAAAATAAAAAAATTAAAATCCTCGCGCAAATGCTGCAATTAAATGCATATGGCGGACAGAAATTTTATGCTTTGGGCTGGAAGTCTTTTGCAAAAGACGTATTGGTCGTGTTTGGAATCATTAGTCGATAGACGAGATTGAAAAATGGATAATCAAAGACCGCTAATTTCAATTCTTACCCCAACTTGGAATCGGGTTAATTATCTCGATCGTGTTTGGGAAGGACTCAACAGTCAAACCTACAAACATATTGAGTGGATTGTTTCCGACGATGGCTCAACGGATGGCACGGATGTCAAATTAGCTGAACTCTGTGCCAAATCGATGTTTCCAGTGACTCTAATTAAGGCAAGTGTTCATATTGGTAAGGCACGTATGGACAACGAAGCGATTGCACAAGCACGTGGCGAATTTATTGTATGGAATGACTCGGACGATTACTTTCTGCCGCAAGCCATCGAAAGTTTGGTTAAAGCTTGGAATTCCATACCCGAATATGACCGGAAAAACTATGCTGGTATTACAGCACTTTGTGCTGATTGGCGCGGGGTAATTTCTACAGCGCTGCCGAAAGAGGGTATCTTTGATATTACTTGGAATGATTTAAGAGAAAAATTCAAGGTCGACGGGGATATGTTGTATTTTTCTAGAGCTGATTTAATAAAAAAATATAAATTTCCTGAAGTCGATTTTCTCGTCCCTGAGGGATTTATTTGGACTTCAATTGGAAAATCAAAGAAGGTTCGTTTACTTCCAGTGGCTTTAATGATGAAAGAATACGGCGCTGTAAATGCTATCTCATTTAGTGGAAAAATGAAATATTCAAGGGGTAGGGCACATGCACTCGCTGAATCAGTAAGAAATTTGAAATCCTATCCTAAGGCTCTTTTTGTAAAATTTTGGCGAGTAACTACATTTGTTCGGTATTGTGTGCATGGTGATTTGAGAGCAGCCGAAGCGGTGGAATTATGGAACAAAAATACGTCGAAATTTGTATTGTTTTCTGTGTTGCCGATTGCATTTTTGCTAGTAATAAAAGATCTGCTTCAGCGGAAAGTTCATAAAACTCATGTTGAGTTCGAAAAAGCAAAAAAAACTTGCAGAATATCTATTTTTAAAACTGACAAGTAAATATGAAACTAATAGTTAAGAAATTATCAGACTTTAATTTCAAGCTTAGTATTAATTTGAATATAGCTTTGTGTTCGCGCCTGTTTTGAAAATAAGTAATCATCTCTCTATTTTTTTACCCGACCTTCGCGGCGGCGGCGCTGAGCGTGTAGCGGTAAATCTGGCCAACAGCTTTATCCAACGTGGCTACGCTGTTGATATAGTTTTGTTGTCAGCAGAGGGCGACTTTCTGTCCGATCTTCACCCTAATGTGACGGTGGTTGATTTGCATGTTGACCGTTTGCGCTGGGTGTTATTCCCTCTGGTTCACTACTTGCGTCAAGCCCGCCCAGCAGTTGTTCTGGCCTGCATGTGGCCGCTGACGATTGCTGCGGTGGTGGCACGAGCTTTAAGCCGCGTACCGACCCGTCTGGTAGTGGCAGAGCACACAACCTGGTCGCGTTCTGAACTTCTCAAACGGCCAACAGTTGAGTGGCAGATTCGCAAAAGCATGCACTGGGTGTTTCCTGCCGCAGATGGCATCGTTGCGGTATCGCAGGGGGCTGCAGATGATCTGGCGCGGTTTGCCAATTTAGAGGCTCAATCCATTACCTGCATATACAACCCCGTAGTAGGTGACGGCAAGCCGCCGGCTCCAGAGCCGCTATCACCGTCAGGTTGGTGGACAGGACAGCATTGCAAGCTGCTGGCTGTGGGTACGCTGAAGGAAATCAAAGATTACGCGACGCTGCTGAACGCTTTTGCCCTTTTGCGACAGCGGGTGGATGCGCGCCTGTTGATTCTGGGTGAGGGTGAATGCCGTCCCGCGCTGGTGGCGCAAGTCCGGCAACTGGGTATAAAGGCCAGCGTTTTTATGCCTGGTTTTGTCAAAGACATTTCGCTGTATTACCAGCAGGCCGACTTGCATGTGCTGTCGTCCACGGGCGAGGGTTTCGGTAACGTGATTGTTGAGGCGTTGGCCGTCGGTACACCCGTGGTCAGCACAGATTGCCCGTCTGGGCCGCGTGAAATCCTTTGCGGCGGCCAGTTTGGCCGCTTGGTGCCTATGGGTAATGCAGCAGCGCTGGCAGATGCCATGGCCGAGTCGCTGGCAGCCACGCACGACACCGCCGCGCTCATAGCGCGCGCGCAGGATTTTTCAATCGACAAGGCGACAGACAGGTACTTGGAACTTCTGTTTCCGCAAACAACTACAAGCGCAAATTCATGATGCCGGGCGTTCTCTATATTTCATACGACGGCATGCTGGAACCCTTGGGTCAGTCCCAGGTGCTGGCTTATCTCAAGCGCTTGGCGGTTGATAGGCCGGTTCACCTCATCAGTTTTGAAAAAATGGACGATTGGGCCAATGTGGCCGAGCGCGAGCGTCTGGCGCATGACATTGCGGCATCTAGCATCGTTTGGCACCCGCTGCGCTACCACAAGCGGCCCACAGCAGTAGCGACAGCATGGGATATTGCAAAGGGCACGCGCTTGGGCTTGTGGCTGGTGTTGCGCCATCGTCTGCGGATCGTGCATGCGCGCAGTTATGTGTCGTCGGTGATGGCGCTTGCTATTAAGAGCATCACTGGAATCAAGTATCTGTTTGACATGCGCGGCTTTTGGGCTGACGAGCGGGTGGACGGCAACTTGTGGCCGCGCACGGGCCGCATGTACCGCGTTGCCAAGTGGTTTGAGCGGCGCTTTCTGCTGGGGGCGGATCACGTGGTGTCTCTGACTCATGCGGCGGTGACTGAAATGCAGCGCTTCTCCTACTTGCAGGGGCACATGCCACCCGTCACGGTCATTCCCACTTGTGCAGACTTAGCACGTTTCAAACCGATGGCGCGCGAGTCAAAAACTGCGGGTTTTGTGTTGGGCTATGTGGGTTCTGCCGGCACTTGGTATTTGTTTGACGAAGTGGTGGCGTGTTTTGCAGAACTGCTGCGCTTGCGGCCTGATGCCCGCTTTTTGATTGTGAACCGGGGTGAGCACGCTTACATTCGCGAGCGTTTGTCTGCTGCGGGCATCCTTGAGGGTGTTGTGGAGTTGAGAGCCGCCACCCATGCCGAAGTGCCGCAGCAAATTGCGCGCATGGACGCAGGTATCTTTTTCATTCGTCCGGTGTTTTCTAAGCAGGCATCGGCACCCACCAAACTGGCTGAATTGCTAGGCTGCGGCGTACCTTGTTTGGGCAATGCGGGCGTTGGCGATATGGCAGAAGTGCTGGAAGGCGAGGGCGTCGGCGTGGCGCTCAAGGCGTTTGACCAAGCTTCTCTGGAGGCCGGGCTGGCGCAGTTGCTGGCGCTTGTGGCCGACCCATCCACCGCAGCGCGCTGCGTAGCGGCGGCGCAGAAGCATTTTTCGCTGGACGAAGGTGTAACTAGGTATCGGAGTATTTATGAACGTATCGGCGGCTAAGCCAGTGAAGAAGAACCTTGATATTGACACTGTCAACAGTTTTGGTGATGAGTGGTCTCGATTCGACCAGACAGCGCTTTCCGAGGAGGAGGCTCGCAGGATATTCGATGAATATTTCGCGGTGTTTCCTTGGGAATCGCTGCCTAAGGACGCGATAGGTTTCGACATGGGCTGCGGCTCAGGACGTTGGGCAAAGCTGATGGCACCCCGCGTCGGGCATCTTCATTGCATTGATCCTTCGTCGGCTTTAGTGGTCGCCAAGGTGGCTTTATCGAATGCTGATAATGTTTCGTTTCATCTTGCTTCTGTCGATGACCATCCGTTGCCGCCTGATAGTAAGGACTTTGGATATTCCTTGGGTGTTCTGCACCACGTTCCTGACACAGCAGATGCCATTAAAGCCTGCGTTGCCATGCTCAAGCCGGGCGCGCCATTTCAGGTGTACCTCTACTACGCGTTTGACAACCGGTCGGCAACGTTCAAGCTGGCTTGGCGTTGCTCTGATTTGCTGCGACGCGCCATCTGCAAGTTGCCCGCAAAGTTAAAGCATTTAATGACGGACGTATTGGCTGCGGCGCTGTATTACCCGCTGGCGCGGTTTGCCTTGCTGGCGGAGCGTGTCGGTTTTGGTGTGGCGGGCATTCCACTGTCTTATTACAGGAGCCATAGCTTCTACACCATGCGCACGGATTCGCGCGATCGCTTTGGCACGCCACTGGAGCAACGTTTCAGCCGTAAACAAGTGGGCATTATGCTGGAAGCCGCTGGGCTGCGTGATGTACGGTTTTCAGACCGCGCGCCATATTGGTGTGCTGTTGGCATCAAACAATGATCAAGGTGCTGGGCTTGGCGCTGTATGGACCGTTGGCAGCAAGCACACGCTACCGGCTTGGTCAGTATGTGCCCGGGCTGGCAAGCCAAGGCATTGACCTGCAGATATGCCATTTGCTGGGCGACGATTATTTGCGGCGTCGCTTCAGGGGTAGCGCGCCGCCCATTGTGGCGATGCTGCAGGCTGGTTTGGCACGTTTTGCTGATCTACGGCGCCAGGAGAAATATGACGCTGCAATCTTGCATTGTGAGTTGTTTCCCTTGATGCCTGGGTGGCTGGAGTGTGCGCTGATTCGCCAGCCCTACATTTACGACTTTGACGATGCTTTCTACCTCAAATATCGCAGTGGGCGTTTAGGCATTGCGAAGCCGCTGCTTGGCAACAAGTTTGATACGGTCATGGCAGGCGCCGCCGCAGTGACGGCGGGCAACCAAGTGCTTGGTGAATACGCAAGGCAATACAACACCAATACGAACTATCTGCCAACGGTAGTAGATACCGCACGCTATCTGCCAGCGCGTAATGGGCGCAACGACATGTTTACTGTGGGTTGGATAGGGTCCCCATCTACTGCCCCCTATCTGGCTGCGCTTGTCGGACCGCTCTCTACGCTTGGCGTGGAAGGGCCTGTGCAATTGCTTGTGATAGGCGGCAAGGCTCCTGTCATACCCAATGTGACCGTGGTTGAAATTGACTGGCAAGAGCAGACCGAGGTTGAACTCATTAACACTTTCGATGTTGGGGTGATGCCATTGCCAGACGACGATTGGGCACGTGGCAAGTGCGCATTCAAGTTGATTCAATACATGGCGTGTGCCGTACCGGTTATTGCATCGCGGGTGGGTGCGAATGTTGATGTAGTTAACGATGAGTGTGGTTTGTTGGCAGGTACGTCGGATGAATGGGTAGAGGCATTACGAATGTTGCGAGACCGTTCGGGTAAACGTACTGAGATGGGGCAAGCGGGTCGTGAGCGGGTGGTGCAGCACTATTCGCTGAGTCGAAACTTGCCCCTGTTAGAAGCGGTGATTCGCAAAGTGACGAATAAAGGCTGAACGTATGTGCGGATTTGCAGGATTTTTGCTGGGGCAACCCGGTGGCCTTGATGGCCTGGAGACATTAGCTACCCACATGGCAAACGCCATTGCGCATCGGGGCCCTGACGACCTTGGTGCCTGGGCTGATGCGCAGGCTGGCGTTGCGCTAGGCCACCGCCGCCTGTCCATCGTGGATTTGTCGCCTGCGGGGCATCAGCCCATGGCGTCTCGCAGTGGGCGCTTTGTGATGGCATTCAATGGCGAGATTTACAACCATTTGGAAATGCGGGCGGAGTTACAGTCCGCTGGCGTTGCACCAGCTTGGCGCGGACATTCGGATACTGAAACACTGCTGGCCTGCTTTGAGCAGTGGGGCATTGAGGCCACGCAGGCCAAAACCGTGGGCATGTTTGCCATTGCCTTGTGGGATGTGCAGGCGCGCACGCTGCACCTGGCGCGTGACCGCTTTGGTGAAAAGCCGCTGTATTACGGCTGGGCGGGTAGCGGGGCCGGGCGGGCTTTTGTGTTTGGTTCTGAACTCAAGGCCTTACGTGCCTTTCCGGGTTTTGCCAACCCGGTGTGCCGGCAGGCGCTAGCGCAGTACATGCGTTTTATGGCTGTCCCTGCGCCGCGCAGTATTTACCAGGGCATTTACAAGCTGGAGCCGGGTTGTGTGCTGACCATTACCGGTGCGCCGCCAGCAGAAGCGCCTGCGCAGCCCTTACGCCCGCCCGCTGTATTTGGAACCTTGTCGTTGCGGCGCTGGTGGTCACTGGCCGATGTGGTGCAGGCCGGCGCTAAAAATCAACTAACTGACGAGGTCGAAGCGGTGCAACTGCTAGAGCAGCGCTTGCTTGACGCCGTGCGTTTGCAGTCGCTGGCCGATGTGCCCTTAGGCGCTTTTTTATCGGGTGGGGTGGATTCTTCTGCCATCGTGGCCCTGATGCAGCAGCAGGCCTCGCGCCCTGTAAAGACTTTCACAGTGGGTTTTGAAGAAGCCGGGTTTGACGAGTCGCCATATGCAAAGGCCGTGGCCAAACACTTGGGCACCGACCATACCGAACTGTTTGTGACAGCGGTTGAGGCGCAGGCTGTGATTGCCCAGTTGTCAGCTATGTACGACGAGCCGTTTGCTGATTCGTCGCAGATTCCCACGCACTTGGTGTGCAAGGCCGCGCGCCAGCACGTCACGGTGGCGTTGTCGGGTGATGCGGGCGACGAATTGTTTGGCGGCTACAACCGCTACTTTTGGGGGCCGCGCATCTGGGCCAAACTGGCTTGGCTGCCTTACTCGGTGCGTCAGGCGCTGGGCGCGGCTATCAGCGCTATGCCGGTTGCAGGATGGGACGCAATGAGCCGCCCAGTAAATGCCTTGCTGGCCGGGGGCAAGGGCATAGTGCAGGCGGGCGACAAGGCGCACAAGCTGGCGGCGCGTTTGCGCGGTGTGCGTGATCTGGATGATTTGTACCTGAGTCTGGTCTCTGAATGGCAGGACCCGGCAGCCGTGGTGAGCGGTGACCACGGTGCTGCCTTGGTGGAGCCGACTAGTCTGCTGGCCGATCCGCTGCCCGAAGCCGATTTGGCCGGTGTGGCCAACAGCCCTCTGCGCATGATGTACCGCGACAGCATGACCTACCTGCCCGATGACATTTTGTGCAAGGTGGACCGCGCAGCCATGGCCACCAGCCTTGAGACACGCGTTCCTTTTCTGGACCACCGCGTGGCCGAACTGGCGTGGCAGTTGCCGATTGGCATGAAGATTCGTGTTGGGCAGGGTAAGTGGGCGTTGCGCCAAGTGCTTTACAAGCATGTGCCGCGTGAACTGATTGACCGGCCCAAGTCGGGCTTTGGTATTCCCGTGGGGCAATGGCTGTGTGGGCCGTTACGGCCCTGGGCTGAAAGCTTGTTGAACGAGGCGCGCTTGCAGCAGGAAGGCTATTTTTACCCTGCACCGATTCGCAAAAAGTGGGCTGAGCACCTGGCGGGCCAGCGCGACCACACGGCCAGCCTGTGGGCGGTGTTGATGTTTCAAGCATGGCTGGAAAGTGTGAGTTGATATGGAGCCTTATTGGTTTTTATTCTTGGTGCCGGCATGGCTGGCCGTGACGCGTTTACGGCCTGCCGCCACTGGGGTCAGCCAGTCCAAGCGCTGGCCTGCTTGGTGGCGCGTGGTGTTTGTGCTGCTGGTGCTGATGATTGGTTTGCGGCACGAGGTGGGGGGTGACTGGTTAACTTATATAGAACACATCAGTTCGGCTAATTACCAGACTCTGTCGGTTGCGGTGGGCCAGGGCGACCCGGCCTATAGCCTGCTGAACTGGGTGGCTGCCAAGACGGGGCTGGGGCCTTATTTTGTGAACACGGTGTGCGCGGCGATCTTCAGCTGGGGGCTGGTGGTGTTTTGCCGCGCCCAGCCGCGCCCTTGGCTGGCGCTGGTCGTGGCTGTGCCATACCTTGTCACGGTGGTGGCCATGGGCTATACGCGTCAGGGCACGGCCATTGGCTTGGCCATGCTGGGGCTGGTGGCCTTGTCAGAGCGCAAGCTGTTGCGCTTTGCGGTGTTTGTGGTGTTGGCGGCCCTGTTTCACAAGACAGCCATCCTGTTGTTGCCACTGGCTGCGTTGGCGGGAACCAAGCACCGGGGATGGACCTTGGTGTGGGTGGCGATTGTCTCGGTTGTTTTTTATGTGCTGTTGCTGCAAGAGTCGGTGGCCGCGCTCAATGCGGGTTACATCACGGCGCAATACCAGTCGCAGGGGGCTGCCATTCGGGTGGCCATGAATGCTGTGCCAGCGGTGATTTTTTTATGGCTTCGCCGCCGTTTTGTTATGCCGCAGGCAGACCGCTCGTTTTGGGTCTGGATGTCGCTGGGCGCACTGGGCTTTGTCGGGTGGCTGGCGGTTTCGCCTTCGTCCACGGCGGTGGACCGTGTGGCTTTGTACTGGATTCCGCTGCAGTTGTTTGTCTTCTCGCGCCTGCCCAATGCATTGGGTAAGCCTAATGGTCGCAATGGCGTATTGGTGCGCTGGGTAGTTTTCTACAGTGCTTGCGTGTTATTTGTCTGGCTGGTGTTCGCTCAGACGGCCTTTGCCTGGCTGCCCTACCAGTTTTATCCGTGGGTCGCGTTGTGGAATTAGACAGGGCCAAGATGTGCATTGCTGTTGTCTCCAATACCTGCTGGTATTTGTTCAATTTCCGTCTCAATCTGATGCTGGCCTTGCAGGCAGCCGGCCACACGGTTGTGGCTGTCGCGCCTGACGATGCCTACGCCCAACGCATCCGCAATGCGGGCATTGCGTTTGAGGCGGTGCCGATTTCAGGTGGCGGCACGCATCCGCTGCGCGAGTTGCAGTCGGTACTGCGCTTGGGTGCGGTGTTTCGCCGGCACCGGGTGGGCTTGGTGCTGAGCTACACGCCCAAGGGCAATCTGTATTCGGCACTGGCGTCTATAGCGCTGCGCGTTGCGTTTGTGCCGAATGTGTCGGGGCTGGGCCGGGCGTTTATTCGCAAGTCGCTGGTCACACAAATAGCCAAGACGCTGTACCGCCTAACCTTTGGCCGCGCGCACCGGGTGTTTTTTCAGAACCTGGACGACATGGCGGTGTTTGTTGATAGCGGGCTGGTGCGGGCCGGGCAGGCTGAGCGCTTGCCGGGTTCGGGCGTTGAACTGAGTCGCTTTTTGCCTACGCCGCCTGTCGTGCGGCCGGCTGATGCGCCGGTTTTTTTGCTGGTGGCCCGCATGTTGTGGGACAAGGGTGTGGGCGAGTATGTAGACTCTGCGCGCAAGGTGCGGGCACTGCACCCCGGCGCACGCTTTCAGTTACTGGGCTTTTTGGATGTGGCCAATCCTTCTGCTATTGCCCGCACGCAGGTAGAAGCTTGGGTGGCTGAAGGCGTGGTCGATTATCTGGGGCCAACTGACGACGTGCGGCCTTTCTTGGTGCAGGCTGATTGCGTGGTGTTGCCGTCTTACCGTGAGGGCGTGCCACGTACTTTGCTAGAAGCCGCTGCCACGGCCCGCCCGGTTATCACAACCGATGCGCCGGGTTGCCGTGACACGGTGCTTGATGGTGAAACCGGCTTTTTGTGCCGACCGGCCGATGCGCTAGATTTGACGGAAAAGCTGCTGCGTTTTATTGCCCTTGCGCCTGAAGTGCGTCAAGCCATGGGTCAGCGTGGGCGTGCATTTGTTGAGCAGAACTTTGATGAACGGCTGGTGATTGAGCGGTATCTGTCGGTGGTGGCTGAGGTTGCAGCGGGAAGGGCTTCTTAGCGCATTGGGTGATTGGTTGGCGTGGTGAGCATGTGATGAATGAGCCGTAGATTTAGTCCGGTTCGGCAGATTCGGAGCTTGGTGCAGCGGAAGGGCAAGCTCGTCTAGCGGTCAGTTCAAGCAACGATCTGGCGAATTCTGAACCATGCCAAACCGACAATTTCATGCAGCGCGGATTGCGTTAATTTTCGGCCTTCGGCGCTTGGTAGAAAATCGCGCCATTCAAGCGCTGTATGGCTTGTGTAATCCGTGGCAGCGGGAATCACATCCAAGCCCTGGTCTAAAAACATCATTCGAGCGCGTCGCATATGCAGCGCGTGGGTCACCAGGATGATGCTTTGAATGTTTTCTTTTGCCAAGATTTCCGCTGAGAACATGGCGTTTTGTTCGGTGTTGAGCGAGTTCTCTTCCGTCCATTTGACGGGGACGTGGAACTCGGTTTCAAGCTGCTCTTTTATTCTGGCGGCTTCACCATCCCCTCCGGATGTGAGCACTGGCAATCCTGTCTGACGGTACTGCCGTGCTGCTTCTTGGGTTCGCAAGTCGCCACCCGTCAGTACAACAATGGCTTGCGCCGCTTTACCGGCTGGTGCGTCAATTGGCGTAGCCGATTGCTCGATGCAAGCCGTAAGCAAAACACCACCCGCTTTGCTGCTAAAGAAAACGACGCAAGCCAGCACCAAGATCGTCATAAGCGTCAGGATTGTCATAAAGGTTTTGAAATGGACTGAGAGCTTCATTCGTCGTTGAAGTTCTGCTTTTTGATTCATTTTTCTTGCTAATCCTTTTGCTTGGGTTTGATTTTTTTTCTGCGCAATTTATTGGTGCTGCATGCCTTGCGCTATGAAATTTTTAGCGACTAACCGGGCGGCGATTCAAGTCCCAGTCAATTCAAGTACCCGTCAATATACCGCGCTCTCGCACAGCAGCGCGTTGATAAAATAAGTGCATGGGCTTGAGCAATCTTGTTGCCCACGTAGACCCGGTTCAGCACACATTGCTGGTTTATCTTTTTACTAGTTTTGGTTGTCAGTTGTATGAACATTCTCTTGACCGACGGTGCTGGATACATCGGCAGCCACACTTGCGTGGCGCTGATACAAGCAGGCTTCACGCCGGTCATTGTTGATGACTTTTCTAATAGCGACCCGGCAGTACTGCTGCGTTTAAAAAAATCACCGGGCAAGTTGTTATTTGTGAGCAGGGTGATGTTGCAGACACAGCTTTGATGGTCTACGTGCTGCGTCGCTACGATATTGCGGCGGTGATGCACTTTGCGGGCTACAAGGCGGTGGGTGAGAGCGTTGCAAATCCGCTTAAGTACTATCGCAACAATTTGGACAGCACTTTGGGTTTGCTAGAAGCTATGACGACAGTGGGTTGCCAAAAGTTAGTTTTTTCTAGCAGCGCAACCGTTTATGGTGACCCGGCAACCGTGCCTATCACTGAAGATTTTCCACGCCAACATACCAACCCCTACGGTCATACCAAGTTAATGATTGAAGACATGCTGGCTGCAAGCTGCGCTGCAAATCCGGCTTGGGCCGTGGCAGTGCTGCGTTACTTTAATCCGGTAGGTGCGCACCCCAGTGGTTTGATTGGGGAGAGTCCAAACGGCATTCCTAACAATCTCATGCCCTACATCACTCAAGTGGCAGCTGGTCAGCGACCGCAGCTGCAAGTGTTTGGTGATGACTACGACACACCCGACGGCACTGGTGTGCGTGATTACATTCATGTATTGGATTTGGCTGAAGGCCATGTCGCAGCGCTTAATGCTTTGCTACAGAGCGGGCAAAGCCTGACTGTTAATTTAGGCAGTGGACGGGGTCACAGCGTATTAGATGTAGTGCGTGCATTTGAATTAACCAGTGGTTGTGCAGTGCCTTACCAAATCATGCCGCGCCGCCCTGGCGATGTTGCGCAGTGCTATGCCAACCCAGGTTTGACTTATCAGTTATTGGGTTGGACGGCGCACCGTACTTTGGAAGAGATGTGTGGTGACGCTTGGCGTTGGCAAGGGCTAAATCCGAATGGTTACCAATAACCACTAGGTTTGGATTTTGAATTTTTCTTTATATTTGCTGTTAGCGTGTTGTCTTTAGCAAATTGTTATGTGGTCTTATTAATTTTTTAAACCTTGAATTTGGTTGCATCTTTTGAAAACAAAAAATAAAAAAAATATTGCGCATCCATTAAATCAATTAGCTACCGCATTGTTTGGCATAGCTTTGCTTCAAGCTTCTGCGGCCCAAGCACAAGGCGTTGGTATAGCCAGCATGGGCGCTACTGGTGGTTTGCAAATACCATCAGCCTACGTTCTTGGTTCTGGTGAAATGGCGCTTAGTTTTGGTGACTATCAGAATCCAAAATTGGGTGACTTTAGTCGTCATCAAAACTTCACCTTGGGCTTTGGTGTATTGCCGGGGGTGGAGTTGTTTGGTCGTTTTGCGGAATACACCAACCCCAACAAAGACGCAGATGGTGCACGCAATGCTAACGGCCCACGGGATATATCTGCCAACATTAAATGGCAACTGCCGATTGATTTACCTGGGCTGCCAAAACTAGCGATTGGTGCTTCTGATTTGAGTGGCGGTGCAGTTTATTTCAAATCTCAATATGCGGTTGCCAGTGATCAATACGGTCCTTTGCGTTGGTCGCTGGGTTATGCCCGCGGTACCCCTTCGTTGGGTCGTATTGGTAACCCCAAAGTGCTTGATGGGTTGTTTGGTGGTGGTGAATTAAAACTGGGTACTAGCCGCGCTACCTTGTTGGCTGAAAGCGATGGCACGCAGCGCCATGCGGGTTTGCGTTATTACTCAGATCAAATATCTTGGTTGGGCGATAGCCAGTTGGTGGGCACTGTTCAGCGCTCGTTTGGTGCGACTACTTTTAGTGGGCAGGCGGCAGATTCAACTAATTTTAATGTCTCGCTTATTTTGCCAATGGGTACGTCTGACGCTAAGCGTCAAGCCAAAGCGAATGCGTCAAAACCATTGCCCGCATTATCCGTATTACCCGCAATGTCAGATCTAAGCACTGCTGATGCCGGTATGTCTGCGACTGCTGCAGACCGTATGGATGATTTGGCGCGTCTACTTCGCAGCATTGGATTGGACCGTATTCGCATCGGTATGCTGGGTCAGCAGTTGGTGGTCGAATATGAAAACTACCGTTATCTGCATAACGAGGCAGATGCCTTAGGGCTTGTTCTCGGCCTTGCTGTGGAGACTGCTCCTGCGGGTACTAGTCGCGTTCATGCGATTACCCGTAAGGTCGGCCAGATTGTGCTGGAAACCTCGGTTGATGCATTGGCTTATCAAGCATTTTTACGTGATGGTGATGCGTCTTTAGTGCGCAGCAGCATGGGTTCTGGTCGTCTGCCGGGGTATGACGATAGTGGCGTGCAGTGGGCGCAGGGCAATGCGGGTGCGGGTTCGCGCAAGAGCTGGTTGCGGTTGCAGATACGGCCACTGCTTAACTACACGCTAGGCACTGAATACGGAGCGTTTGATTACTCGCTTGCAGCGCAATTGCGCAGCACGGTTGGTTTGTGGCGTGGCGCTGAGCTTTATACCGATGTGGTGCAGCGCGTGTCTAACAGCCGCAACGTGGAACCCGCTGGCATTTTTGCCAGTTCACGCCAAACCAATGGTTTGCAGACTGTTGCGCTACAGCAGTCTTTTTGGTTGGGTGAACGTAGTTTTACCAGTGTCGGTGCAGGTCGCTACAACTATACCGATCGTGGTGCCGAAGGCGAGTCGATATTGTTTTTACCGTGGAATGATGACAGCTTGCACGTACGCGGCAGTTATATGCAGCACCAAGCTGATGTGTTGCCGCGTGTGCTTGAAGCTTATTCAGGCTCTTACCGCTGGCGCATGAATACGACCACTTGGTTAGAAGCCGGTTATCAGCAATACACCGATAGATCAACCGGCCCTTCTGTGGCTTTTACCCGTTGGTTTGGTGACGTAGCTTTGCAGCTGTTTGCGCGCAAGGGCGGCAGCGCTACGTTTGTAGGTTTATCCCTGACTGTGCCGCTTACCCCGCGTGAGGGTATGGGCGCTGGCCTTATACAAGTGAGCGGTAATCCAAGTTATACCCAGTCGATTCGCACACAAAGAACCAGCGCTCTTGTGACTGGTAATTTCATTGCCAATGATGCGGTAAGACCGGTGGCGCTTAACTATCAGCCGGAAGTAGAGCTACTCAATTCGGGTCGGATCGCGCCAAGCTATATCAAAGATCAGTTGCAGCGTATGCGTGAGTCTTTTTATCTGTTTGGGCGTGACAAACTTAATTAAGTTCTAAGCTTTTGACCGTGTAATTTTTTTGATTTCAGATTTTTTAGATTGAAATTTAATTCTCAATCTAAAATTTTTTGGATTGTGCTCGTCGGTTTTTTTTGTTTTTTTTAAAGGGGTATCAAATGCGATTGAATAAAATTTCTCTGGCCGCCATGGTTATTGGTAGCGGTTTGTTGCTTGCCGCTTGCGGTGGCGGCGGTAGTGGTGGTTCTACTGCCAATCTTTCTATATCTGGCACCGCAGCTGTAGGTGTGGCGATTGAAGGGACGGCAGTTGCGACTTGCAAGTCTGGTACGGGTACTGCTGTTTCAAACGCCACAACGGGTAATTACACCGTTAATGTCGCGGGCGGTGTTGGCCCATGTTTGCTTAAACTAACGCCTACTAATCCTGACAGAGTATTGTTCCCTGTTTTGTATTCGGTTAGCAGTGGCGTTGGCGCAAGTCAGACATCTAACATCACGCCTTTGACCAGCCTGCTAGTAACTTATTTAAGCAGCGTGCCCGGCATTACTGCTGCATCACCTGAGGCGTGGTTTTCCTCCCCTTCGACGGTTGCTTTGCTCAGTAATCCAACCGCACTTAACTTGCGCATCACTAGAGACTTTATTCCAGCAATTAAAATTTTAGTGCCCAGCTTAAACTTGGCTGGTTCTGAATTTTTAGGTACTGCGTTTGTTACAAATCCAAATTCAAGTACTACTGATAAAGATCTCGAATCTTTGAAGTTGGCAATAACCAACAATACGATTACCTTAAGTGGTCTGATTAATAATTTAAAGAGTAATGCTGCAGCAACTCCAGCAGTGACTGCTGCTACTGGTGCTGCTAGCTGATACGTTTAGATTTAATTAAAAAAATCCGCTTTATGCGGATTTTTTTTGCAATATCCCTTATTTTTTTGATAGTGATTTACCATCCTAAGGACGAAAATTAGTAGCCTCAAGCGCTAGCGTCGCTTAATTTTAATATTGATTAAGCTTTATTTTTTTTCAAGAACTAGCGATTAAAAATTAACCATTAGGGCCAAACTTAAGCCCAACTCTTTTGTTGCGCGCAGTCATTTTCATCACAACGGCCTTTACATAACTCAAGCAAGTAACAATGCATTGAGTACTAATTTTTGTTCGCGTATTGAGTTTTTGCAGACAATGATTTTGATGTTGTATTTTATTGCTTGTGTCACGCCGGAGCCCAGTATTGATTAACTCAAGCCTGCTGCGACACCAACTCTAAATAATATTTAGCAATTTAAGGTGTCTATTTTTTTTAATGGTTTGATTTCAATTCACTGACTTAAGTCCCCAAAAAAAACCACTAAGGGCTTGCGCGCTTAGTGGTTTTTTTAGTTTTAGCGTTGACTTTTTTTAGTCTTCGCTGAGCTTCATATTCGCTGGCATTTCCAGAATTGGGTCGGGCAGTGCCAACGCTTTAGCGAGGCGACCGCGCCTGCTGGCCAAAAATGCAGACATACTGACATCGACACGCATTAATGTGGATGTCCCTTTTGTTTTGCCCACAAATTGACTGGTTGCTACAAGGTTTAAAAAAATCAAAAGCGGTATGGAAAGTGATTGCGTCGGACATGCCACTAGGCCTACAGGTAAGCGATGGCAAAGACGCAGCCGGCAATTCGAAGTGGGAAGCCGTCGCCAACGGCGACCATAACGCACCACTTGGGCGAGAGCTCGAAGTCGCCAGATTGCTCAGAGAGATCAAACGCGCTGGTATTAAAAATGTGGTCTGGTTAACCGCAGATGTGCATTACACCGCAGCGCATTATTTCGACCCTGCCAAAGCCCAGTTCAGCGACTTCTCACCGTTCTGGGAATTCGTCTCCGGCCCATTCAATTCAGGCAGCTTTGGCCCCGGTAAAACAGATGGTACTTTTGGCATGCAAGTGTTCTACCAAAAATTTCCAGCCGTTCAAAACACCGCACCCACCGAAGGTCTGCAGTTTTTTGGTCAAGTCGACATTGATGCTAAAACCAAAGCCATGACGGTTACTTTAAAAGACTTAACCGGCGCGGCACTCTACGCAAAAACGCTGGCACCGCAGCGGGTGTGAAGATCAAACGGCTATGCTTTAAACCGGCTTTTACTTACTCATCAGACAGGCTTTTTTGAATTTTTTGAGGTGGTAATAAAAGCCGTTTGAGTGATGCGGTTAGCGGCGTCGTATTCGGTGGAGTTGACGCTGCTTAGGCCCTTCACTTCGCTCAAGCGCCCTACTGTGTCGTACTCAAAGCTGATGGTTTTGTCGGGTGTGGTGAGGCTGCTGCTGGGGCGGCCTAGGGCGTCGGTGCTGAGGCGCGTGTCGTTGCTTTCTCGGTTGGTTACATTAATGTGGATGTTCCTTTATTTCTGATGATTTTTGATGCCCCTTTTATTTGTTCTTTTTATCCCGACCCGTGTAGAAGAGACCACCTAGAGAACGATCTTCAATCTCGGCAATCAGGCTATTTAGCAACAAGGCAACAGCAGCAATGCAGAACCCCATCCAAAAGCTGATGTTGAGGAACTTTATGCCAAGGAGTCCGAGCAGCCCGCAGATCGCGAGTCAAGCCACCGTATAGATCAACCAAGATTTCATGGGCAACCACAGGTCACAGTGTTCGATGCACCACCTGCACCCGCGTCGATACCGAGCGCATTTCAGCCTCGACTGGTACGGCCAGCAGCAGCCTTTACAGTCGCGTCGCTGCCTTTTTTGGCCAACATTTGTTCATACGAGTACATGCGGTAGTTCGAACCGGCAAAGGGGCCTCGGAATAACCGCTTCATGCTGTTGCGGATAACTGATGCTTCGCGACCTGTAAGGCTGGGGGCCAAAGACACGGCCTTCGCTGTTCCCGCGTGCGCCATTCGACCAAGCCCAAGACCAAGAGTTCCATACTGCCCCGCCTTATATGCTGTAGAGCATCTATCTACGCCACCATCAACGTCAAGGAGGTCACGGGCAAGAGGGCCTAAGCCGAATGACACGTCATCGGCTATACCCGTACCAAAGTCAAGTGCAGGTTGAGGAATTGCCGGCATATCGGCCCAGCCGAACAAACCCAGCGGGTCCGCATACAGCAGCGGTGACCCGTTGGCGTATAGGTAGGTATTTATCCCCCCCGCCAACCCAATCGGATCACTAGACACAAACCGCTTCAACACCGGGTCGTAATACCGCGCCCGATAGTAATAAAGCCCCGTGTTGTCGTTTTCTCTGCTGGTGTATTGGTTCGGATTGTTAGCGCTGTCTGGCCCCACTGTCTGGCTCTGGCCGTAGGGGCTGTAGGCGTAGCTGTTTTGAATATTCGCGTTGTCATCATCAGCCAATTGCGCGATCACGCTATTGAGCGCATCGGTCAAATAAATACGACTGTTAGCGGCCTCTTTATTGCCGTCGGCGTTGATGGCGATTCTGGCTATCGTCTCGTCCAAACTCAAACCGGTGAGCAGTCGGTGGCTTAGCTTGCCGTCTCTGATTTCACCTAATGCTTGCGCGCCTTCGTAGAGGTATTGCACGGTGGTGGGGGCTTGGGTGCCTTGTGTGATGGTGCTTTGGATTCTTCGGCCGAAGGCGTCGTAGCTGAAACTGGCGCTTAGTACGGTGGTGCTGGTGTTGCCAGTATTGCTGCTAATGGTCTTGCTTTGATTCATCTGGATCAGACGGTTGTTTGCGTCCCAAGCGTAGGTGGTTTTGTCTTGGCGACCTAGGGCGTCGGTGCTGAGGCGGGTGTTGTTGCCTTCTCGGTTGGTCACGTTAATGTGGAGGTCACATTAACGTGGATGTCCTTTTTGCCTTTGATGTCCTTTTTGCCTGTGGATGTCCCTTTTATTCAGCACTTTTGTTGGCCGTGTCAATAGTTCAAATGATTGAAAGAGAAAGTTGTTTCCTCCCACACCTCCTCGGGAAACTCACCGCTTACAACCCTTCTTCGAGAAATTTCGTTGCTCTTAAAATCGAGCATCGCACTATACGAGCCAGCCGCATCTCCTCCGCTAATAAGCAATCGAAATCCGTGAGCAGGAAGTTTTAGTAAAGAAATTTTGCTAGGATTTCCAAGGTCCGCATACGCGGAGAGCGGAATAAAAAAATTCTGACCGTTCCTAAAAACTGTAATTGCCTTGATGATTTTTTTGGGTGGTGACGTCTCATCACCACCCCACATATACGCTTTGCTGTGGGCATAGTCGTTAGTTGGCTCAATTGTTTCAACTGCGACGTTCACCAAATCTGAAGTTCCTAAAGCGATACTGTCTTTTGCGACACCATCTTTAAAATTTATCTCTAACGCAAACGTTGACTCAACAAATAACGAGAGCATCAGGGCAAGAATAAATACCAATGATTTATTCACGGCACCACTCGCAATACACGATCAGCACTATTGTTAATTTGATTTCTTATATTGGGGCCAAGAATTACGCAACCGTGCGATGCATCATTCGCAGCATTATTTCCATGAATACGAAATAGATCGCGCCCAAGGGTGTCTGTACCAGGCTTTGGCGTCAAATTCATTGTGTTTGGCCCTGTGTTGGAGCTGTAATGACCGGCACCTATATCGTATGTTCCTCGAGGAAGTGGGCCTACATTTGAAACATTTTGCATCGCTGGATTATTTCTTCCATTACTGGTTCCCGCATAGCCAGTGCCAACATTCGCACTATTACCATTTGAATCTACGTGCGTCGTTTGCCCCGTTGACTGGCTATACACCCAGTCAAGTCCACGCGGATCAACATAACTTAGCGGATTACCCCCCACATACTGGTAAGTATTGAGGCCCCCCGCCAACCCAATCGGATCACTAGACACAAACCTCTTCAACACCGGGTCGTAATACCGCGCCCGATAGTAATAAAGCTCCGTGTTGTCGTTTTCTCTGCTGGTGTATTGGTTCGGATTATTTGCGCTGTCTGGGCCAACCGTCTGGCTTTGGCCATAAGGGCTATAGCCATAACTGTTTTGAATATTCGCGTTGTCATCATCAGCCAATTGCGCGATCACGCTGTTGAGCGCGTCGGTTAGGTAAAGGCGGTTATTCGCTGCGTCTTTATTGCCGTCGGCATTGATAGCGATTCTGGCTATCGTCTCGTCCAAACTCAAACCGGTGAGCAGTCGGTGGCTTAGCTTGCCGTCTCTGATTTCACCCAAGGCTTGCGCGCCTTCGTAGAGGTATTGCACGGTGTTGGGGGCTTGGCTGCCTTGTGTGATGGTGCTTTGGATTCTTCGGCCAAAGGCCGTCGTAGCTGAAGCTGGTGCTTAGTACTGTAGTGCTGGTGCTGGAACTGGTGTTGCCAGTAGTTCCAGTGGTGCCGGTATTGCTACTAATAGTTTTGCTTTGATTCATCTGGATCAGACGGTTGTTTGCGTCCCAAGCGTAGGTGGTTTTGTCGTTGGGTTCAAGCTGGTTTTGCTTTTGCGTTAGGTTGCCGTTTTGATCGTAGCTTAGGCTGTAGCTTATGTCGCTGCTGCCTGCGTTCGCGCTGGTGCCAGTGCCGGTGAAGGTAATGCTGCGCATGCGATTAGCGGCGTCGAAGCTGGCGCGCATTGGGGTGTCTTGGCTGCCTGTGCCGTTGCCGTTCAAGGTGGTTTTGGCGATGCGCTGGCCTGCGGCGTCGTACTGGTAGTCGATTTGTTCTATCAATTGCTCGTTGGCCGTGCCTTGTGCACATTAACGTGGATGTCCCTTTTGTTTTTGTGAGGTTGCCGTTTTGATCGTGGCTTAGGATCAAGTGCGCGGCATCAACTGCGTGACTTGCAACGTGAATTCGCTAATGTGGATGTCCCTTTTATTCCCTTTTATTCGCATCAACAACTAATCGCTCATCCAAGTCCTTACAAAAGAGTTAGAGCGCTTGTTCCACCAAAAATAAGAACTTGCGCTTTCTTTCTTGAAATAACTTACTGCATCATTCGAAATTTTAATTTCAGATAACTCTCCATCTTTGCAATTCCAATAACCTTTCCCACATGCAGTTTTATACTTACCCGCGGAAACTTTATTTAGCCCCGTGACCTGTAAAAATGACTTGTCTTTTATTTCATCCAGTTTATAAACCTTCTCAGTTTTTTTTATTTGAGACAAAAAAACAAAAAGACCTAAGCGATTGCCTCGATCCGATACAAGTATCATCGCTTGATCAAGGAACCCATCCCCATTGAAATCGCCTTTTACTGCTGCGAATCTTTGTAGGTCATCGTTACGCCAAGCGTCACTCAGCTCTAAATTGGTAGGTAGACGCCAGCCAGTCGGCAAATCTGCACTTTCAGCGAATCCAGATTGCACACCAAACAAAAGTACAACACCAATTAGTATGAGTTTAATATTGACTTCGATCGAAACCATTCAATGCACCCCCGGTATAAATCCAGTGCTACCGCTGGCTGAGGGACGTGTCTGCATGTGGTAATGGTTACGTTCTTCTTGCCCCCAACTGCTAGATGCTGGAAAACATTGTTTAAAGCATTGTTCAGTTTTTGAACGCGTTAAATTAGGATTAGAGTTTTTGCCCACATCGCATGCTTGGCCTGTTTCATGCGCACTTCCTCGGCTATGACCGCCTTCTTGACCAGCAGTAACGGTTACACCAGGCCCAGGATTTGCTCCTCCAACGCATATCGAAAAACATGTCAGCGCAGTACCTGTTGTGTCGTCTACCGGTTTTCCTGCTTTTTGTGTGTATCGATAATTAGCCGATGTATCACCCCATCTGTCAAACCCCAATGGATCCAAATAATTCACAGGATCCCCCTCCACATAGCTGTAGCTATTCATCCCCCCAGCCAACCCAATCGGATCACTAGACACAAACCGCTTCATCACCGGGTCGTAGTACCGCGCCCGATAGTAATAAAGCCCCGTGTTGTCGTTTTCTCTGCTGGTGTATTGGTTCGGATTATTGGCGCTGTCTGGGCCAACCGTCTGGCTTTGGCCGTAAGGGCTGTAGGCGTAGCTGTTTTGAATATTCGCGTTGTCATCATCAGCCAATTGCGCGATCACGCTATTGAGGGCGTCGGTTAAGTAAAGGCGGCTATTCGCTGCGTCTTTGTTGCCGTCTCCATTGACGGCGATTCTGGCTATTGTTTCGTCCAAACTCAAACCTGTCAGCAACCTATGGCTTAGCTTGCCATCTCTGATTTCACCCAAGGCTTGCGCGCCTTCGTACAGGTATTGGACTGTGGTGGGGGCTTGGGTGCCTTGCGTGATGGTGCTTTGGATTCTTCGGCCGAAGGCGTCGTAGCTGAAGCTGGCGCTTAGTACTGTGGTGCTGGTGCTGGAACTGGTATTGCCAGTAGTTCCAGTGGTTCCAGCGGTGCCGATATTGCTGCTGATGGTCTTGCTTTGATTCATCTGGATCAGGCGGTTGTTTGCGTCCCAAGCGTAGGTGGTTTTGTCGTTGGGTTCAAGCTGGTTTTGCTTTTGCGTTAGGTTGCCGTTTTGATCGTAGCTTAGGCTGTAGCTTGTGTCGCTGCTGCCTGTGCTTGTACCAGTACCAGTACCGGTGAAAGTAATGCTGCGCATGCGATTGGCGGCGTCGAAGCTGGCGCGCATTGGGGTGTCTTGGCTGCCTGTGCCGTTGCCGTTCAAGGTGGTTTTGGCGATGCGCTGGCCTGCGGCGTCGTACTGGTAGTCGATTTGTTCTATCAATTGCTCGCTGGCTGTGCCTTGGGCTTTGAGGTATTTGATTTGACTTAAGCGCTCTAAACCGTCGTAGCCGTAGGCTTGGGTGATGAGGTCTTGCTGGTTGCCGGCTTGGACTTTTCTGGTGGCTAGGCGGCCGGCGCTGTCGTAGGTGTAGCTGGTGCTGTGGACTTGGGTGCCTGTGCCTGTGCCTGCTCCTGCTCCCGTGCCCGTTCCCGTGCCTACGCCAAAGCTGCTGCTGTGGCCCAGCAGTCGGTCTGCTGCGTCCCAGCTGTAGGTGGTGACTTCTGGCTTGATGATGCCGCTGCCGCTGAGCGTTCGGGTGCTGACTCTGCCTAAGCTGTCGTACTGGTATTGCAGGCGGTGGCTGCCGGCGGCTGTGGTGCTGTCGGTTTGGGTGATGCGGTTGGCGGCGTCGTATTTGGTGGTGTTGACGCTGCTGGGGTCTCTCACTTCACTCAAGCGCCCGACTGTGTCGTACTCAAAGCTGATGGTTTTGTCGGGCGTGGTGATGCTGGCAACTTGACCGCGCTCGTTATAGCTGCGGGTTGTGACTTGGCCTTTGCGGTCTGTGGTTTTGATTGGGCGACTGAAACTGCCCCACTCAAACGTGTCGCTCTGGTTTAGGGCGTCGGTTTTGCTGATTACGCGGCCTTGGCTGTCGTAGCTGTAGCGCTCAATTTGCACGCCGGCGGTGTTGGTGACGGCTGTGATTCGCCCTGCGGGGTCGTAGCTCAGCTGGCTGGTTTGACCTAGTGGGTTGGTGCTGGTCGTTAACTGGTCGATTACGTTGTACTCCGTCTGGCTGGTGTAGCCGAGCGGGTTGGTGCTGCTGCTGGGACGGCCTAGGGCGTCGGTGCCGAGGCGCGTGTCGTTGCCTTCTCGGTCGGTGATGAGGCTTAAGTCGCCTGCGTTGCTGTAGCTCAAGCTGATCTGGCGGGCTGCTGGGGCGATGCTGCTGGCAACGCCTGCGCTGACGACGGGCACGCTGGGGCTGTTAATTTGTGCGGCCAGTGTTGCGCTGCTGAGCAGGCCTTGGGCGCTGTAGCTAAGGCGGGTTTGCAGGCCGACTTCGTTAATGGTTTGCGTCAGATTGCCTTTGCTGTCGTAGCTAGCGCTAGAAAAAATCGGTGTGTAGCTCAGCGCTACGCCGCCTTGGGTGCTGGGCTTTTCTAGCCAGAAACGGGTGGTTTGGCTGGGTTTGTTGCTGGCCGTAAACAGGGTTTCGGTGCGGTGGCCTAGGGGGTCAATCGTGGCGGTGCGGTTGCCGAGGGCGTCGTATTCAAACTTCGTCTCGCGGCCCAAGGGGTCTATGCTTTTGGTGAGTTGCTGTTTCGGGTCATAGATGAACTGGCTGCGCTGACCCAACTCGTCAGCAAACGCGGTGATCACGCCGCGGGCGTTGAAGGTGGAGCGGGTGGTGGTGGCGTCGGGCTGGGTCACGACGGCTTCTTGCACCGTGCCGCCGTAGAAACGCCAGCCTGCGGCGCGGTTGTCTTCAGAGTCGGTGTCGGGGCAGGTGCCGACTTCTGGCGCTGTGCAGGTGCCGCCACTGCAGGTTCGGCTGGCCAATGACTGGCCGGCGCGGCAGCTGTAATCCCAGACTTTGGCGGGCAGGCTTTGGCCGCTTAGCTTGACTACGCAGGCGCCGGTGCGGCGGTAAGCAAACTGCCAGGTCTCGCCGGTGGCGGTGGTTTGTTTGAGGATGCGGTCGGTGCCGTAGCTGTTGCGTGTGGGCGTAGTCGAGCTGGGGTAGAGGACGGAGGTGATGCCTTGGTGATTGTTGTCGATGATCTCGGCGCTACAGGCGGTTGCGCCGTCAGGGTTGGTGAATGTGGGCAGGCTTTGGTAGCTGTACTGGGTCACCCGGCCTTGGGGGTCGGTGATCTGGTTTACCCGGCCATCGGCGGTGTAGCCGTAGTCTTGGTGGCGGCCGGTGTGGTCGGCTAGGCGCGAGACAAAACCGTTGCTGCCATAGCTGGCGCTGATGCCGCGCCCGTCCAGCCCGCTAATGCTTTGAATGCGGCCATTGCTTTGGCGGCTGATGCTGGTGGCAACACCGTTGCTGTCGATGATTTTGGTGACGAACAGCGGTGGGCCGCCGCGAATTAGGCCGGGGATGCCGGGAAAGGGTTCGAACTGCCAGCGCGTGCCGTCTTTGAGCACCACTTCCCAGCGCTCGGCGCTGAGCATCTGGGCGTAGGCGCCGCTGTAGCGTGGGTCGTTTACTGGGCGGTATTTGGTGTTGTTACCGGTGCCTGTGCCTGTGTTATCGGCCACCATGTTGACGAACTGACCACCCGGCATCACCAAGCGTTTTTGCTCGCCGCTCATGGGCCAAAAGCTAATGTCGTAGCCAAACGTCCAGCCATAGCCAAAGCTGGTCACCGTACCGGCGCGGTTGTTAAAGGCGTCGACTGGGTTGTAGTGCAGAGTAGTTTGTACCGGCGCCAGACCGCCAATCGATAAGCCGCTGCTGCGCGCCAGCGCTTGGCCGGTGAACAAGCTCACCGGGTTGCCGGCGTCGTTGGCCGGCGTGCCGTCTTGGCCACCGCAGGTGGGGCAAGGCTGGGGCGGCGTTGGGTTGGGCGGACAACTCAGGCTGAACAAGCCGCAGACACCGCAAAAGCGGGTAATGCCTACGCCGGGGTCGCTGGAGACGGTTTTACCGTCCGCGCTGACAGTGCCTAGGCCGGCCATTTTCCACTCGCCGGTGCCGCCCATGGGGCTGCCATCAAACCACCAGATGTCGACCTTCTCGCCGGGCTCTTTCTCGGCGACGTTGGGCAGTGTGACAGGAATCGGCGCGCTGGGGATGCCGCCCATGGGTGTGCCAAAGTAGAGCTGATAAGCCTCTTTCATGGGGAATGGCGGTGCGCCCACGGGGAGCTTGTCGGGGTCGATTCTTTGCACCGCGATGCGGGGTTTTTTGACGCCATCCCAGCCGACAATGCTCACGCCAGCGGGCATGGTCACGGCAAAGCCGGGGTAGCGATCGTCGGTGATTTGCTGGTCTTGGACGGCGTTATCAATTTGTTTGAATTGCTCGTCGGTGGGCGGTGCGTTGATGACCCAATCGGTGAGGGTTAAGACTTGATTGGCGGCTAACGTCACATTAAACGGCCAGATCGGGTAGAGCGGATTAGCGGGCGTGGCATCAAAGCGCAGCGTGGTGACACCGGGGGCCAGGCCAGTGAGGGTGAAGTTACCGGCCGCATCGGTGACGACTTGGTTGGTTGTGATGTCTTGGCGGGCGATGATGCCGGCAATGCCTGCGCCAGCAGGTGTGACAAAGCGGCCTTTGACACCGGTGAGCCCCTCTTTGCTGACCACGCGCACGCTGATGCTGCTTTGGCGTACCCACGGCAGGCCGTTTAAAGTGGCTTGGGCTGTGAGGGTGACGTTGGCACTGGCATTGGCATTGGCGTTGGGACTAGTTAATGCCGCGCGGCTATCGGCTAGCAAAGTCAGGCGGCCGGTTTGGTAGGCGCTTAGCGATGGGGGATCGAACTGCGCGGTCACGCCGGCTGGCAGGCCAGTGGCGGTGAGTTTGGCCAAACCTTGAAAATTATTCGTGCCCACGCTGGCCAAGTTGAGCACCACGCTGGCGCTGGTGCCTTGAATCACATCCAGCATAGACGGGCTGGCTTGGAAGCTGAAGTCTTGCTCGCGCAGCACAGTGAACGGCGCGCTTTGGGCTGAGCCCAAGCTGTTGCTAACGGTGATGGGGCCGGACTGCGCCGCGTCAGGCACTTTAACCACCAACTCTGCCGTGCTGGCTGACTGCACCACAGCTGGCACGTTGCCGGCAAAGGTGACGGTGTTGCTGTTATTACTGTTGCTATTGTTGCCATTGACTGGTGCGGTAAAGCCAATGCCGCTGAGCGTGACCAGAGAGCCGACTGCGCCAGCGTTGGGTGAGACGGCGGTGATAGTGATGCTGGTGGGGGCGGGGTCGGTCACGCTAAAGCTGAGCTGCCCAGACGCGAATGGCGTGGTGTTGGTGTTGGCGTTGGCGTTGGCGTTGGCATTAGCGCTGGCACTGGCAGTCAGCACTACGCTGCCGGCGCTAGTGGCTTTGAGGTTGACATTAACGCTGCTCAGACCGGGGTTGATGCTCACGCTGCTGGGGTATTGCAGGGCGGCGGTGCCGTTGCTAGAGAGAATAATCACAAAAGCTTGTGCGCCAGCAGCATACGGCGCACTGATGCTGACCGCGACGCTCTCACCCGTGGTCAGCGCCGTTTTAATCGCCGAGAGGGCCAAAGGCAATGGACTGCCAACTGTGATGCTAGCTTGCCCGACCACTGCGCTAGGCGTGGGGTTGCCGTAGGTGGGCAACACGGTTTGGCTGGCGCTTAGCAGCGTCTCGCCGGTGGCCAGGCCCGTCACGCGGCCTTCTGCGCTGACCGTGGCGGTGGCCGGCGCAGCGCTAGTCCAAGCCGTGCCTTGGCTGGCGGTGATGTCTTGGGTGCTGCCGTCCGAGTAAGTGCCCATGGCTTGGACTTGCGTGCTTTGGCCGGGCGAGACCGACACGGCAGCCGGGGTGAGCGCAATGCCCACGATCTCAGGGGCGACGACGGTGACCACTGCGTTGACAGCGCTGCCGTTGAGGGCGGCGCTCAGATAGGCTTGGCCTAGGCTTAGCGCCGTCATGGGAATGTCTACGCTGAGCTGGCCCGCAGGAATCGTGACCTGCGCGGGTAGGCCCAAGGCGGCGCTGTTGCTGTTGACCAGGCTCACTAAGGCCGGCGCTTGGGGGGCGCGGTCTAGGGTGAGCCGCAGTTGGCCGAGCTTGCCTTTGGGCAGGTCTTGCGTAGCCGGCTCTAGCGCCGCAATGCGCGGCGGCGGCAGCGTGATGTTGACCGCCACCGAAAGGCTTGCGCCATTCAGGCCGACAGTGAGTTGGGTGCTGCCAGCAGCCAGCGCCTGCACGCTGACCGCCTGCGACACCACGCCAGCGGGTATCACAAATGTCGCAGGCGCCCTCAGCAAGCTGGGGTTGGCGGCGACTAAATTGATAGTCACAGCACTGCTTTGCACCGCGTTGAGCCGCACCGTGAAGTTGCCGCTAGCGCCCTCTTGCAAAGCCAAGGGACTGGGCGACACCTCGGCAATCGCAGCCGGCAGGGGCGAGACCAGCACGCCGGCGCGCTGGGTCGAACCATTCAAGGTGGCCACTACATCCGCCCGGCCCACGGCCAGTGCGGTGACGGTGAGGTTGACTTGCGTTTGCCCCGCTGGCACCAGCACCGTGGCGGGCAATTGCACAATGCCCGAAGGCGCTGCGGCTAAGGCCACGGTGGTGACGCTGCTTTGGGCGTTATTGAGCTGGAGCAGCAACTGGCCATTGGCACCGACGATCAAGCTGCTGCTGGCTGGCGTGAGACCGGCTAGCGCTGCCGGCACGGGCGTGACCTGCACAGCGGACTCTACGCTGCTGCTGCTGCTGCTGAGGCTGAGCCTGGCAGCTATCAAGCTGTTGCCAACATCCAGAGCGCTGACATTAAAGCCGACTTGGCTGGCACCGGCGGGCACCACCACGCTGGCGGGCAGGCTGACGATGCCGCTGGTGCGCGTGAGCAAAGCCACCGTGGTGTCGCTGCTTTGCGCCGCCGAGAGCTTGACCACCAACTGCGCGGTGCTGCCCTTTTGCAAAACCAAGGTGACCGGCAAAACCGACACCACCGTCGGCGGCACCGGCACCGGCACCACTTGCACTTGAGCCGAGGCGCTGGAAAGGCCTGCAGCATTGTTCAGGCTGGCGCTTATCTGGGCGTTGCCCACAGCCAAGCCTTGGGCGGCAAAGCTGGCCGTGGTTTGACCCGCGGGGATGGTGACGCTCGCCTGCACGCTGACCTTGGTGCTGTCAGAACTCAGCAAGGCTACCCGCGTGTCTTGCGATTGATTCGGTGCAATGCTCAGTTGCATTTGGCCAGAGGCGCCCTGCTGCAGCGTGCTTTGGATAGGCAGCAAGCCCATGAGCTTGGGCGCTGCGGGGGAGACATTGACGTTGGCAATTGCGTTGGAACTGGTGCTGGAACTTGCGCTGGAACTGGTACTGGAACTTGCGCTGCCACCGTTAAGACTAGCCGTCACGCTAGCTGTGCCTACCGCTTGAGCTTGCACGGAAATAGCGACACTGGTCTGGCCAGCGCTAAAAGCGACGCTATTAGGCAGCGTGAGCACAGCAGTATTGCTAGAGACCAAATCAATGCTGCCAGCACTGCTGGGCGCGGGCGTAAGGGTGGCAGTCAACACCGCGCTGCTGCCATTGGTCAACGCCAAGGGATTCGGGACAAGTAGGCTAATGCTGGCAGGCGGCAGCGGCGCCGCGCCGGCCACGATCTTGTAAGTAAAGCGCACCGGCGTGTTGCCCAGCACTTTGACCATCACCAAATTACGCAGCGGGCGGGCATTAATCGGTTTTTGAAAACTAGCCAGCGCCACACCATTGGGCGAGAAAAAGTCGCTGCTTGAGGCGACTTTGACCAAGTTATGCCAAATTTCGATGCGCACCTGCTTGCCGTTGGGCAGGTTGGCGGACGAGTTTTCAATAACCAAGGTAAAAGGGCCCGCGGTGTCGCGGCCGGGGGAGTAAACATCGATATCCGCAAAAGCCATGGAGCCCACGCTTTTAGCGTTGGGGCTGATGCTGGCCGTCTTGGGGCCAAAGACTGTGCTTTGCGCGGCATGTGCGGCTTGAAGCGGCAGCAGCGCAAATATCAGCGTCAACATCAGTGTCAATACCAGCGCCTGCACCAACGCCACAAGAAAACCCCAGCCGCCCAGCACGCTTGTCACACCTGTCACACCTGTCAATAAGCGCAAAAACCCAAGCGCATGGCGCCCCGCAAAGCGGCTGCGGGCTGGCGTTAATTCTTGTGACTGGGCGAGCCGTGACAGTATTTGCTGTCTTTTTTTAGGCCATATAACTTGAACAGCCGTCTGCACATTCGATGCAAGTTGACGAAACAGCGATAAAAGAAACAGCGATACAAAACTGTTCTTCGATTTGTTGAATATCCAAGCCACAAGCCACTCCGGTTAAATCCGAGTGGAAATTATTAACTTCTTTCGTCTCTAAAATCGAATCAATATAGAACACTTACTTTTTTAAACAGCAAAGTAACAAGGTGGAATAAAGCCTCTTTACTTTTAGATGTGTGCCTACGTGCCAAGTCCCTAGGCGTCTGTATATATACGGACAGCATTCACATTTGATTGAAAATTTTTAGCATTATTGAATGCGAAATTAAACTTAGTGAACTAGGCATTGTTCAGTTAAATAAAGATCTGGCAGCAGCTTTACTACTGAAGTTACGCATTGCGTGTAGACCATTAGAAATACTGCTTAGACGACTAAACCTCGGGCGACACTGACTTTGAAATACGCTGTTATTGATGGTGTTTATTTTTCATAGATTAATTCCTGCACACTTATTTATGCATCAATAAAAAACCACTAAGGGCTTGCGCGCTTAGTGGTTTTTTTAGTTTTAGCGTTGACTTTTTTTAGTCTTCGCTGAGCTTCATATTCGCTGGCATACCCAGACTAGGGTCTGGCAGTGCCATCGCTTTAGCTAGTCGGCCGCGCCTGCTGGCTAGGAAGGCAGACAGACTCACGCCGACTAACAACAACACGCAAAAGCCTATGAAAGTAGCGCTAATGGGCCGAGTGACAAACACCGTCATATCGCCGCGTGACAGCAGCAGCGCGCGGCGGAAATTTTCTTCCACCATGGGGCCGAGTACAAAGCCTAGCAATATCGGCGCTACCGGAAACTCCAGCACCAATAGCAGTGCGCCTATGACACCAAAAGCCAGTACTTCCCAAATACCAAACAAACTGTTTTGCGTGCTGTAGACACCCATGGCGATGAAAAACAGCGCCGACGGTAACAGGTATTTGTATGGCACTTGCAGCATCTTGACCCAGACACCAATCATTGGCACGTTCAAGATGATGAGAATGACATTGCCAATCCAGAAGCTGGCAATCAAGCCCCAAAACAGATCCGGGTGTTCTGTGATGAGTTGTGGTCCTGGCTGAATGCCTTGGATCAGTAGTGCGCCCAAAATCAAAGCCATTACCGCGTCGCCGGGTATGCCCAGGCTCATGGTGGGGATGAAGTCAACTTGCGTTTTGGAGTGCGATGACGCTTCTGGTGCGGCTACGCCGGCAATCATGCCGGTGCCAAACTTCTCTGGTGTTTTAGAGATTTTTTGCTCTAATGCGTAAGCAATGAAAGTTGTGATGGTCGGGCCTGTGCCCGGCATGGCGCCGAACAAAGTGCCCACCAGTGTGCCGCGCACCATTGGCCAGAAAGCGATTTTGAGTTCTGCCATGCTGGGGCGCATGTCGCGAAAACTGAGCTTGGCATTGCTGGTGACAATCGTCATACGATTGATGTTGATCAAAAAATCAGCTACGCCAAACAATCCCATTGAGATGGCGACAAGCTCTAAACCGTCACCTAACTCGGTCACGCCAAAACTAAAGCGCAAGCTGCCGCTGTTAACGTCAGTACCCACCGCGCCGCAGAGCAGACCGAAAAGTGTCATGGCAATGCCTTTAAGGGGCGAGCCGCGTGACATGGTCGAGCCTGCTAGCAGGCCTAAGAGCATGATGGAAAATAATTCTGTCGGACCAAACTTAAACGAGATGGCGACCAGTAATGGAGAGGCAAAAACCATCACCAAAATACCAAACGATGCGGCAAAAAATGACGAGATCATGGTGATGCCCAAGGCCGTACCGCCCTTGCCGGCACGGGTCATGGGATAGCCGTCCAGACAGGTCACTGCATGTGGTGGGTGCGATGGCAAGTTAAGCAAAATCGCACCAATCGCGCCGCCGTATTGCGAGCCATAAAAAATACCCGCCAACATCAAAATGGCTGGCACTGGGTGCATGGCATAAGTCAGCGGCAGCAGCATGGAAATAGCTGACATAGCACCCATGCCCGGCAGTACGCCGATCAAGTTTCCTATTAACACGCCAAAAAATGACCACATCAAATTGTGGCCTTCAAAGGCAACACCAAAGCCGAACCAGAGGTCGTGAAGCGATTGTGAAATCATTTGAATTCCCAGCTAAATAAAGGCATTTGCATGTGAAGCGCCCATGAGAAGACGACAGCGGCAACAACCACCATGGCCAGTGATATCAGTGCGGATTGCTTGAGCGTGTTGTTTCTGTCGCCGAGTGCAGAGATGAAGGTGATGGCAAAAGCTGCTGGTACCAAGCCGCAGTAGTGACCTAAAAACAAAAAGGCCAGAATCGCAACAACGATGCAAATACCGCCGCGCATATCGGGAATGCCCGCTGCGTGACCGGGAATAACGGGGCCAGCCGGTTTGCCTGCGTCGGTGCGTGCAGACGCTGCAATCATCAAACCAATTAAGGCTAAAAGCACGCCTAATGCTGTGGGGAAAAATCCCGGACCCATGCGGCCCAGAGTGCCTAGCTTGTAGCCGGTTGCAGCATAAGCCGCCGAGCAACCGACAAAAACCATTAGCGCGCCGCCGTAATAGTCTTTTTTGAATTTTGCGTTTATTTTGGCTGCGTCGGCAGCGGCTGGATGATGAGTGGTCGTTGCGGTCGTGTTCATTGGGTTTTACCCCGCATGCCGCTAAAGCTGCATAGTTTGAAATTTTTCATTTTTATTCGCTCCTGGTGTTGGCCTTTTCTTGGTCGTGAAAAAGGCGAAAACCGATCTTAAAAATTCAAACTTTCAAGCCGCTTTCTTATTTGTTTTTTAGCTTCAAAATACGTGTAATTACTAACCCTAAAGCACTGCAATTCAAGGGTTTGTACGGAGTTTTTCTGTGATTTAAAGAAATTTTTTTGGCTGTTAAGCTGCCGAATTTAAGGCGGAAAATCTTATTCTTTAGTATTTTTTAAACCGACGTAGCGCATGTCTTTATTTGCGCTGCTCGCCCCAAAGAGTCGCCAAAGGCGCTGCCCAAATACCGCCGCCTAGCGGTAAAGTCTCAGTTCCGTCGTAGAGCAGTACGCCCAGCTTGAACTGCTTACCCGCCATGCTGGCGAGTTTTCGCAAACCCCGCAGGTCTGCTGCGTTGACGCTGGCAGACGCTTTGACATCTATGCCGAGAATATGGCCGGCGGCGTTTTCTATCACCACATCAACTTCAAACTTGTCTGCATCTCGGTAATACAACAAGCGGTAGTCACCATCCGCGGTGCTGCTGTGCTTTAGTAATTCTGCGTAGACAAAACTCTCTAGCAAATTGCCAAAGCGAGTTCTGTTGTGAGCAATTTCGCCGCTGCTCAAGTCAACTAATGCTGCCAGCAGACCAGAGTCTAAAAATTGCAGCTTGGGTGTTTTTACCACGCGACTGAGCCGATTCGGCGCCCAAACATCAATCCGTTTGAGTAAATAGAGTTGCTCAAAAATACCGATGTAGCGGGAGACTGTTTTGCCATCCAGACCGAGTTGCGCACCTAGCTGCGTGTAGTTGCACATTTGGCCGGCGGTCTGCGCTAGTGCGCGTAAAAAACGCGGCATTTTGGCTAGGTTGGCAATCTCAGCTAATTCGCTGACGTCGCGCTGAACTATCGCATCAATATATTGCCGCGCCCAGGTCACACGGCGTTTGGCTGAGGCACGCGTAAGCGCTTCTGGATAGCCGCCGCGTAAGACGCGCTCAACCAGATTTAGACCTGTATCAGCGACGCTTGCACTGAGAATTTGACCGGCAAAAGCGCTGTCAATCCAGTTGGCTTAGCGGGACTCGATTTCGCTTTGCGACAAGGGCATTAGCAGCAATGTTTCCATGCGGCCAGCCAGTGAATCGGCGACTGTTGGCAGCAGCATTAAATTGGTTGAGCCGGTCAGAAGAAATCGACCGGGTCGGCGGTCTTCATCAACACTTTTTTTAATCGCCAGCAATAACTGGGGTGCGCGTTGAACCTCATCTATCACTGCCCGGTCCAGGCTGCGAATCATGCCTGCGGGATCTTGTCGCGCGGATAGCAGCGTCAACTCGTCGTCCAATGTCAGGTAGTGCATGGTTTGCCCGGCCGTCTGGCGCACCAGTGTCGTTTTGCCAGTCTGTCTGGGCCCGGCTAGCAAAACTACCGGTGTGTCCAGCATGGCTTGGGCGATACGCGAGCTGATGTGCCGTGTGTATATGGGTGGCAAGTTCATCGCCAGATAGTACAAGAATCTCGGAATCTGACACCATAAATTTCGGAGTTTATGGGTGTGTATCTCGGAATTTCAGGGCTTAAATCTCGGAATATAGGGGCGTAAATGTCGGAGTGAAAGGGCGTAAATCTCGGCAGATTAAGCCGTAAATATCGGAGTATAGGGGCGTAAATACTGGATTTAAAAGACGTAAATTTCGGAATGAAGGGGCGTAAATCTCGGAATATTCAGACTTATATTGCGCCATCGCATGCCCAAAATAGAAGAATTTAAAGGCCTTTTATACGGACAGTTTTTCAGCCGGCAGACACAGTCTGGCGCGCAAGCCGCAGCCGCCTTCTGGCCGGTTTTCTCCGTCGCTAAGCACGATCTCGCCGCCGCTATGCCGGGCATAAGCTCGTGCAATCGCCATGCCCAGTCCGGCGCCGTGGCGGGCCGATTGACCGGGTGCGGGTTGCAGCGGTTTGCCGGCGAGTTGGGCGAAGCGCTCAAACACGGCTTCACGTCTGTCGGGCGCAATGCCGGGCCCGCTGTCAGACACTTCTATGCAAGCCATGCCATCTGTCACAAAAGCCGATACCGTGATGCTGCCGCCTTTTGGTGTGTAGGCGATGGCGTTGTGGATGAGGTTTGACAGGGCTTCATGCAATTGCGCCTCATGTGCGTTGGCGGGAACTGCCATGCTGCTCGCGCTGACTGAATCTACTGTCGATTGGGCTGTGTCGTTTTGAGCGGCATTGCTTGGCAGGGCAGGGTTAAGCTCATGGCCTAGTGCAGCTTCACAATCGGTCTGAAAGTTTTCTTCAAATTGATCTTCAAAGTTGTCTTCAAAATCAATCTCGCCGGCGTCTTCTCCGCGTGCATCAACCCAGCCTAAATCTTGATTTTTTTCATGGGCTAAGGGCAGATATTGCAGCACTACCCGGCGCGCTAGCAGGTTAAGGTCTAACAAGATTGGCAGATTAGCTTCCTGTGGCTCGCTGGCGTGGGCCAGTGCCAGCAGTTGCTCAGACAGCCGCCGGCTGCGCGATAACTGCGTAATCATGGCGCGCAGACTTTCTTGCATGTGGCCGATGTCGGTTTGGCGTAATGCATAAGCGGCCTGGGTTTGCATTATGGCCAAAGGGGTGCGCAGTTGATGTGATGCATCAGCGAGAAATTCAGCTTGGCGCGCTAAAACCTTTCTATGGCTGAACATATGATGATTGATCGCTTCGACCAGCGGCGCAACTTCGTGCGGCACGGCGCTAGCGTCTAGCGGTTCCAAGTCCTCAGGTGGGCTGGCCAATACTTGTTGGCGCAGCTGCTTGAGAGGACGCAAGGACCAAGCCACTCCTAGGCCTATGAGTAAAACCACCAACACCAGCATGCGCGCATCGCGCAGTAACTCTTGGCGCAAAGAGTCATCGCTCGCCTGTTGGCGTAGGCCTGTGCTTTCTGCTGCTTGAATCAATACATGCCAGGGCTTGGCATTGCCGTCCAGCACGACGCGCTCTAAGGCTACTACGCGTACTGGGTAACCGCGGTACTGACTGTCGTACCAGACGGGCGGGCTTTGTACTGGGTTAGCTGGATCGCTTCCTTTTAGGTCTGTGCGCATGGCCAGTGGTATCGGCGGTAAATCGCTCACACCTATTAATGTGACGCGGTTTGTTGCCGTGCTGTCAGCGCTTAAATGATAGGGTTGTAGACCAACATGCAGGTGTTTGTGCTGGGTCCGAATTTCTTCAAACATAGACTGCACATCAAAAGCTGCTTGCACGCGTATGGATCCGTTGGCGGCTAAACCTATGCTGCTCTCTAATGCGCTAATGGGCTCTAGCAGCGCTTGATCGTAAGCGTCTTGTACGATTTTTTTCAACGCGCTGTAATCGTTCCAGCTATCAAAAGCCAGCATGGCCAACATGCCGGGCACTAACAAAATTAACAGGCGAGCCCGCAGACCAAAGCCGAGTTTGGTTTTCTCAAGCCGCGGTGACATTGACTGAATTTGCTGGAGGGTTAAAAAAGCAGTGTGATGTTTACGCTGTCACAACTAAGCAATTGCCGCGGGCTGGGTGACTGTGTTGCTGTCGGTATTTTGGGGTACTGCTTCAAGCATATAGCCCAGTCCCCTGACGGTGACTATGCGTACGTCGCTGTCGGCGAGCTTGCGCCGCAGTCTATGCAGCACCAGCTCTATGGCGTCTGGCCCGGCGTGGCTAGCTTGCGGAAAGACTTTGCTAGAGAGTTGTGATTTGCCGACCGGAGAGCCACTGCGCGCTAGCAGCGCCGCCAGCGCAGCGCTTTCGCGCGGCGTGACTTGCAGCAAGTTGCCGCCCAATGTGAAAGCGCGGTTTTCAAGCTCAAACGAGAGCGATGCGCAGCTGAGTGGCGCATGCGGTCGGCCACGGCTGCGACGCATCAAAGCGCCTAGTCGGGCTTCGAGTTCTTCGAGCTCAAAAGGTTTACTCAAGAAATCATCCGCACCGACATTGAGTCCGCGTACCTTGTCTTGCAGCGAGCCCTGAGCCGTCAGCACCAACACCGGTGTGCGCTTACCGGCCTTGCGCATATCCGCCAGCAAGTCCAGACCATGCCGATCAGGCAAACGCAAATCGAGCACTACCGCGTCGTAGTCGGTACTGGCCATCAACGTTTCTGCTGTTGCGGCGTCACCCGCATGATCGGGCACAAAGCCGCTTTGCTTGAGCGCGCGCATCAGCCATGCGGCCATTTCTTGTTCATCTTCTACTAAAAGTATGCGCATTTTGAGTACCCGGTGAAAGTGATAAGTATGCTTATTTATTAATATCGCCTAGGCAGAGGTACTTCATTTCGATGTACTCCTCCATGCCGTGGCTAGAGCCTTCGCGGCCCAGACCGGACTGCTTGACGCCGCCGAACGGTACATGCTCAGTGGCGATCACGCCGACGTTAATGCCCACCATGCCGTATTCCAAGGCTTCGGCCACGCGGTAGATGCGGCCAATGTCGCGGCTGTAAAAATAGCTGGCCAGACCGAACTCGGTGTTGTTGGCCGCGTCGATCGCTTCTTGCTCGGCCTTGAATCTAAACACTGGCGCGAACGGGCCAAAGGTTTCTTCCTTGGCGCAAAGCATGTCTGGCGTGGCGTCTGAGATCACTGTGGGCTCAAAGAATTGACCGGCTAAGCGTTTACCGCCAGCTTGCAGTTTGCCGCCTTTAGCGAGTGCATCGGCCACGTGCTTGGCAACTTTTTCAAGTGCCGCTTCTTCGATCAGCGGGCCTTGCGAGACGCCGTCTTCAAAACCATTACCAACTTTAAGCAATTTGACCTTGGCGCTGAACTTGGCGACGAATTGATCGTAAACAGCGTCCTGCACATAAATGCGGTTGGCGCAAACGCAGGTCTGGCCGGCGTTGCGGTATTTGCTGGCCATCGCGCCTTCGACGGCGGAGTCGACATCGGCATCATCAAACACGATGAAGGGCGCATTGCCGCCCAACTCTAAGGAGAGCTTTTTCACCGATGGCGCGCTTTGCGCCATCAATATGCGGCCGACTTCGGTGGAACCGGTAAAGCTCAGGTGGCGCACGATGTCGCTGTCGCAAATAACTTTGCCAATCGCAATCGAGTTATCGTCGTCAGCGCTAAGTATGTTGAGCACGCCGGCTGGAATGCCCGCGCGAACCGCCAGTTCAGCCGCGGCCAGCGCGGTTAGCGGTGTCAGTTCTGCGGGCTTAATCACTACCGTGCAACCAGCAGCCAGTGCTGGTGCGACTTTGCGCGTGATCATGGCGAGTGGGAAATTCCACGGCGTGATAGCGGCGCAAACGCCTATCGGTTGCTTAATGACCATCAGGCGGCGGCTGTTGTCGAACTGGGGCAGGGTTTCGCCATTGACGCGTTTGGCTTCTTCAGCAAACCACTCGACGAAGCTCGCACCGTAGGCGATTTCGCCCTTGGCTTCGGCAAACGGTTTGCCTTGTTCGGCGGTCATGATGCGGGCCAAATCATCTTGGTTGGCCATGAGAAGGGCAAACCATTTCATCAAAATCGCATGCCGCTCTTTGCCGGTCTTGTTGCGCCAAGCTGGCCAAGCCGCATTCGCCGCATCGATGGCGATGGTTGCATCGGCTGCGGTGAGGTTGGCGACGTCGGCCAACTTGTGGCCGGTGGCTGGGTCCAGCACATCAAAACGTGAACTGCTACTAATCCATTTGCCACTAATTAACGCGTCAGTCTTAAACAGGCTGGGGTCTTTGAGTTGGGCCAGGGGAGAGGTTTTCATGTCCATGAGAAGTCCTTTAATAGTTGATGTGCTGAGTCGGTTTAGGGTCTATTTCGACTGCTTTGGCATTGCTTTTTTATCTCATACTTCAAAGGTCGAGCATAGCGCCTATCTGCTTGGCGTGAATTTCTCAAGCGTTTGCGTCCCTATGATCCAAGGACTGGTGAGAAGGCTTTGCGCTAAGCATATGCACGGACCAAGTGATCAAGCACGGCACAAACTTATAATCAATCACATTCCAAAATCAGCTAAGCGCCACCCCAAAGGCCGGCCGGCTTTTCATGGTTCCCCTTTAAAGCACCCAAGCACGGCTTGCGGCACTGGTGTTGACCGGTATCGCAAAGTGTCCTAACTGGCAAAACATGAGCACTCTGAACAGCACCCCCGTGACCTCGGTCGCCGAGATCCGCAAAACCTTTCTGGATTTTTTCGCCTCTAAAGGACACACCGTCGTGCCCACCAGCTCGCTGGTACCCGGCAATGATCCGACCTTGATGTTTACCAACTCCGGCATGGTGCAGTTCAAGGATGTGTTTTTAGGCTCAGACAAGCGCCCGTATGTCAGAGCCGCCTCGGTACAAGCTTGCCTGCGCGCCGGTGGCAAACACAATGACTTAGAAAACGTCGGCTACACCGCACGCCATCACACTTTTTTCGAGATGCTGGGCAACTGGAGTTTTGGCGATTACTTCAAGCGCGAATCCCTCAAGTGGGCTTGGGAATTGCTGACCGAAGTGTATAAATTGCCCGCCGAAAAACTCTGGGCCACCGTCTATATAGACGATGACGAGGCCTACGATATTTGGACCAAAGAAATCGGCCTGCCGCCTGAGCGCGTGGTGCGCATCGGCGACAACAAGGGCGCGAAATACGCCAGCGATAACTTCTGGATGATGGCCGATACCGGCCCCTGCGGTCCGTGCAGCGAGATATTTTTTGACCACGGCCCCGCGATTGCCGGCGGCCCACCGGGCTCGCCCGAACAAGACGGTGATCGCTACATTGAGATTTGGAATAACGTCTTCATGCAGTTCGATATGCAGCCAGACGGCTCGATCAAACCACTGCCTGCGCCTTGCGTGGATACCGGCATGGGCTTGGAGCGTTTAGCCGCCATCTTGCAACACGTGCATAGCAACTATGAGATCGATATTTTTGACGCCTTGATCAAAGCCGCCTCGCGCGAAACTGGCGAGCAAGACTTAAACAACAAGTCTTTGCGCGTGATCGCTGACCACATCCGCGCCACCGCCTTTTTGGTGTGTGACGGCGTGAATCCGTCGAATGAAGGCCGCGGCTATGTGCAGCGCCGCATCATTCGCCGCGCCATTCGCCACGGCTATAAGCTAGGCAAAAAAACACCGTTTTTTCACAAACTTGTGCCCGATTTAGTAGCCCTGATGGGCGACGCCTACCCACGCCTAGCCGCGCAAGGCGCGCGCATCACCGACGTGCTGCGCGTCGAAGAAGAACGCTTTTTTGAAACGCTTGAAATTGGCATGCAAATTCTCGACGCGGCCTTAGCGGGTGGTGCTGTTGTGCTGCCGGGCGAAGTCGCTTTCAAGCTGCACGACACCTACGGCTTTCCGTTAGATTTGTCGGCCGATGTTTGCCGCGAGCGCGGCTTAGAAGTCGACGAAGCCGGTTTTCATGCCGCCATGGACAGGCAGAAAAACCAAGCCCGCGCCGCCGGAAAATTCAAAATGGACAGGGCGCTGGAATACACCGGCGCAGGCCACGCTTTTACCGGTTATGAGCGGCTAGCCGAGCCGGCCACTGTGGTCGCCCTGTATGCCGACGGCCTAGCGGTTGAGCAATTAATCACCGGACAAAACGGCGTCGTGGTTTTAAGCACCACACCGTTTTATGCTGAGAGCGGCGGTCAAATCGGCGACCAAGGTCGGTTGACTGCGCCAGGGATTAGCTTTTCTGTTGATGACACTTTAAAGATCAAAGCCGATGTGTTTGGCCACCACGGCGTGCAGCAAGAAGGCACGCTTAAAGTCGGCGACGCCATCACCGCCCAAGTCAACACGCAACTGCGCGCAGCCACGGTTCGCAACCACAGCGCCACGCATTTAATGCACAAGGCCTTGCGCGAAGTACTCGGCGAGCATGTGCAGCAAAAAGGCAGCTTGGTAAACGCCGATCGCACGCGTTTTGACTTTGCGCATAACTCGCCAGTCACCGACGAGCAGATTCGTGAAATCGAAGCCCGCGTGAACGCCGAAGTGTTGGCCAACGTGGCGACCGATGCGACCGAGATGGACATGGAGTCCGCACAAAAATCTGGCGCCATGATGCTGTTTGGTGAAAAGTATGGTGAAACCGTACGTGTACTTAGCATTGGGTCTAGCAAAGAGTTGTGCGGTGGTATTCACGTCGGCCGTACCGGAGACATTGGTTTATTCAAAATAGTTGCTGAAAGCGGTGTCGCCGCCGGTGTGCGCCGTGTTGAGGCAGTGACGGGTGAGAATGCTTTGGCTTATTTGCAGTCGCTAGAAGCCACCGTACAAAGCGCTGCCGGCTCACTCAAAGCCAACCCCGCTGATTTGTTGCAGCGCATCGGCCAAGTGCAAGACCAAGTTCGCAGTTTAGAAAAAGAAGTCAGCGCGCTAAAAGGCAAACTGGCATCTGCGCAAGGCGATGAATTGATGACGCAAGCCGTAGACATCAATGGCCTTAAAGTGCTGGCCGCACGTCTTGAAGGCGCAGATGCCAAGACGCTGCGCGACACCATGGACAAGCTCAAAGACAAACTCAAAACCGCAGTCATAGTGCTGGCAGCAGTCGATGGCGACAAGGTTCAAGTCGCCGCCGGCGTGACCAGCGACAGCGTGGCTAAATTCAAGGCTGGCGAGTTAGTCAATTTTGTAGCCCAGCAAGTCGGTGGCAAAGGCGGCGGTAAGGCGGATATGGCCATGGCGGGCGGCAACGATGCGTCTAAATTGGCGCAGGCTTTGGATTCAGTGTTGGCTTGGGTTCAACAGCGGGCTTGATTATTTGTCACACTGAGCGCCCTTGCCATTGCGATTTCGATTTCGATTTCGATTTCGATGCTTAGGCGCTCATTTTTGTCTGCGGGTCTATTTAGATTCATTCTTGCTGTCAAATTGACGATCGTCTTTAACACCGGTATTGGTCCCCACAGTCGAAAGAAACTGCCGTAATTGAAAGATAAGAGTTTCGCCAAAATCCCGCGGTATTTCTTCAGCTGTAACTCGCAGATTGATCTGCGCAATTTCTTCCTGAATAAAATCATGCGTCATATGTGTGCCAAAGTTTTGATAAAGAGAGAGGTATTGCTGGCGTTGTTCTGCCAGTGCGTAGATTTGCTCATCCGTTATGTCGCCAAGAGTTTCTGGATTCGTAAAGACTGTGTGCGTATCGGTTTCGAATTCGCCTTTAAGCCAAGTCAGGATTTCTTTAAATTGAGTGCTGCTTGCTTGTCCGTGATTAAGGATAAGTCCTATTACTTGCAGCTTGAAATCGCGTGAAGTATTAGGCATTAACCGTATCTTCGACAACTCTTGCTGCGCTAGTTGAGCGCTTAAAAATCCGCGAGAAGAATAAAGAGTTTCTAAGAGTTGCAGCTTTTCTGGTACCGATAAAACGGGACTTTCGAGCACTGTATATGTATTGCCGCAAGCAGCATCGAGCCCTAAACGCATACGTTGTCTATACGGCTCTGGATCAATTCCTTCCGCCATGGGTATGGCCAACAGTTGGTTGCGCAGTGCTTCGCGCACATCGCGTGGGTGATTCCTTATATCTATTCCACTCATGACGGCAGTCGTAAATACGGCCATTTTTTGCGCTGTGGTGTTGGCTTGAACAATGCCTGTTAATAACGCCAATCGCTCTGGCAGATCGTGGCTAACTTCTCTACCCCACAAACGAAGCGCAGCTATTGTGTTGTGCATAGAAATAGTTGGGGGGGCAACGATTAACGCGTTTAATGCTTGGCGGGCCCTGTAAATGTTTCCTTGAATTTGATTGAATAAAAACCTGCTGGCTTTTTGCTCAACATTTGGCAATTGACTAACGGCCCACAGCTGCGCAAGCCGTGGCTGCAACAAGGGCCAAATTTCGGCTTTGATTTCAGGGATTTCTTGCCAAAAATTCATCAATTCAAGAGCTCTTAAGACGATTTTTGGTTCCCCTACAGTTGTAGCCGCGTTGATGAGACCTTCTCGATCTTGCGCCCCAAGAGTTCCCCATAGTTCAATTGCTCTGCTTTGAGTTCTAGCAGTTAGATGGCTCAACAAAAACAGGGCTGACTCGGCCACATCGGGTTGTGAGGGATTCGTTGCAGCGGTGACGACAGCTGTGCGTCCAGCGGCCCCCAAGGTAGACCAGATTTTAGTTGTTCTGTCGTCAGTTGCGCGCCCAAGGGCCCCCAAGAAAGACCAGCTTTTAGTTGTTCTGTCGTCAGAGTAGTTTGATAGGCTGGCCAACAAACGCATGGCTTGCCTTGCCAGTGCTTGTTCTGCGGAGCTTGTTGCCGTGTTCACGACAGCAGCCCTACCAGCGGCCCCTAAGGTGGCCCAAAGCTCAGATCTTCTGCCATCAGAGTCGAGAGTTAGATTGATCAATAAACCCAGAGCTAGCTTCGCAATTGCTGGTTTTGCGGAGTTCGTTGCAGCGGTCACGACAGCAGCCCGACCAGCGGCACCTAAGCTTGCCCAAAGTTCAGCACTTATGACGCCAGAGTCCAGACTTAGATTGAACAACAAACCCAGAGCTATCTTCGCAACTGCTGGTTCTGCGGTGCTTGTTGCAGCGGTCACGACAGCAGCCCGACCAGCGGCTCCTAAGGTGGCCCAAAGTTCAGCTCTTTTGACGCCAGAGTCCTGACTTAGATTGAACAACAAACCCAGAGCTATCTTCGCAACTGCTGGTTCTGCGGAGCTTGTTGCAGCGGTCACGACAGCAGCCCGACCAGCGGCTCCTAAGGTGGCCCAAAGTTCAGCTCTTATGACGTCAGAGTCATGGGTTAGATTGAACAACAAATACAGAGCTGTGCTCGCTATTTCTGGTTGTGCGGGGTTCGTTGTAGTTGCAGCGTTAATTACTTCAGACATTCGCCCCTGAAGTTCGCGAAACACAGCGACTTTTTCTTCTTCACTAATAAGCGAGCGACTGAGTAATTTCATCAACTCTTCTTGATGAATCTGAGTGCCCTGATGGGCTTTATCTAAAGGGGAAGGTGAAGAACTGGAAGAACTAGCGCTGCTGATTATTCTGGTGGGAGGGCTGTAGCTACTAAAGCTACCGTAGCTATTAAAGCTACTAGAGCTACTGGAGCTACTGGCGATACTAGACCTACTCGCTTTAGCCTCAGTGCGTTCTACCGCGACTGGTGTGACCAAATAGCTTGATAGGCTTCTTGGAGGAAAGAGACTGGCTTGGTGCGTGGGTAACTGGCTCGCAAGGCTAATCTGACCTTCAACGCTGACCTGAACAACTGAGTCTGAAAGCGGTAGGTTTTTTCTATCTAGTCCTTGATGAGAAGTAACGGTATTGGTTGCTGTTTTATTTATGGGATTCATGTGTCGTTACCAGTTGATGTGAATAACTGTTGAGTAGTATGAATAGAAGAGGTTTAAAAAAACTAATGAACTTCGGTGACTTTTGATGGCGTTTATAGCGCTGATTGATTAGACGTGCAAGCGCGAAAACACTGGTTTTTTGTTTCTTAAGAAAAGATTAAAAACCTTGTTTTGCGCATTGAGTGCTGCACCAGTGCGTTGTTTTTTTGATGGTGTTTAAACGCAAAATTAAACGACAAAGTCATTGTTAGATTGTGCTTAAAACGATGGGTGTAAAAATAATAATTACTAGAAAATTTATGCGTATTTTATCTTAGATGAATTGATTTATTGGCACTGTCCAAAAACCAAAAACCAAAAACCAAAAACCAAAAACCAAAAACCAAAAACCAAAAACTAAAAACTAAAAACTAAAAACTAAAAACTAAAAACTAAAAACTAAAAACTAAAAGCCCAGCGCTGGTCAGGCTCGACGATTTTGTTTCACGTTACGCAATAATTGTCCACGTACTGCTAAAAAAAGTGCAGGACGCAGGGTACATTGATCACTTTTTTCAAACCATTTACCTGTGTCGTAAAAATATGCACAACGCACAACGCACAACGCACAACGCACAACGCATAACTGTAAGGCGTGTGTCCAACATGAATGAATCACTTTTTCGTTGACTAAAAAATCTATTTAGAGTCTCTCTTCCTATCGAATTGACGATAGTCTTTAATACCGGTATCAATCACCGCAGGCGAAAGAAACTGTCGTAATTGAAAGATAAGAGTAGCGCCAAAATCCTCTGGTATTTCTTCTGCCGCAACTTGGCGATTAATCTGTGCGATTTCTAACTGAATAAAATCGCGCGTCATATGTGGTCGAAAATTTTGGTAGAGCGCGAGGTATTGCTGGCGCTGGTCTGCTAGTGCGTAGATTGCCTCATCCCCAATATCTCCAATAGCAGCTGGATTGGTAAAGACCGTTTGCGTATCTGTTTTGAATTCGCGTTTAAGCCAAGTCAGGATTGCTTTAAATTGAAAGTAGCTTGGTTTCCCGTGATGGAAGATAAGTCCTATCGCCTGCAACTTGAAGTCGCGTGTAGTCTTAGGTGTCAACAATACCTTGGACAAGTGTTCATGCGTTGCTTGAGCGTTCGTAACTGCTGAAGAAATATAAAGAATTTCTAAGAGTTGTAGCTTTTCTGGTGCTGTTAAAACTGGGCTTTTGAGTACTGCTGATGTGTTGCCGCAAGCTGCATCAAACCCTAGGCGTAGGCATTGTCTATACAGCGTCGGGTCAATACGTTCAGCTGTGGGTATGGCCAAAAGTTGCTCGTGGAGTGCTTCGCGCCATTCTTGTGGACGTTGCCTGAGATTTATTCCACTCATCACGGCAGCCATAAACACAGCCATTTTTTGCGAAGAGGTGTTGGCTTGAACTATGCCTGTTAGTAACGCTAATCGTTCTGGCTCATGGCGGCTATCTCGTTCACCCCACATGCGCAGTGTGGCTATGGTGTGGCGAATAGAAATAGTTGGTGTGGCTGAATTCAGCGCGTTTAATGCCTGGCGGATTTTCTGTGCGTTGCCTCGAATTTGATCGAAGGCGGATTCAAGCTTGAAGTGCAACCGTATGCTGATAGGACTCTAACTGTTCCATAAAAACCTGATGCGGCGTTCGATACCCTAAACATTTTCTAGGACGATGATTGAGCCTGTGCATCGCTAAAGCAATGTCATCGTCGGTGATGCAATTAAAGCGCATCCCCTTTGGGAAAAACTGGCGAATCAAACCGTTCATATTCTCGTTTGCCCCACGCTCCCACGAGGCGTATGGATGGGCGAAAAAGAAATCTGCACTCAGCGCAGAAGCTATTCGTTCATGCTGAGAAAATTCCTTGCCGTTATCTGTCGTGAGTGTGTGCACGCAATGAGCGAATGGTTTAAGTAAAGTGATTAACGCGTCCCCTACGGCTTGCGCTGTTTTGAATGGCACGTGGAAAATTATTGAATACCGAGAGACACGCTCGTTAATCGTCACTAGGGCTTGCTTCTGCCCGGCACCAATCACCAGATCAGCCTCCCAGTCGCCAAAGCGCGCACGCTCAAGCACGATGGCGGGTCGCAGTTCTATTGAGACCTGGCGAGAGATGGTGCCGCGCCGTTCACGGCCGCTGCTGCGTTTTTTTCGCGTCTTCTGGCAACGCAGTGTTTTATGCAAGCTGCCGCCCGCGCGTTTGTCAGCGTAGATGTACTGGTAAATGCTCTCATAGCTAACACCGGGTTGGCATCGAGCTTCGAGGTGGCCGCTGATTTGTTCGGGGCTCCAAGCCTCAGCCAACTTTTCCTCCACTACAGCCCATGTCGAGTCAGCAACTCTAGGACTGTTGGCGCAGGCAAGTCTACGTTCTTGGGCTTTGTCATTTGCCTGCTTAGGGCGATAGCCTCGTAGACCGCGGTTACGACGCAACTCACGGCTGATGCTCGATTTATCACGGTCCATCATTTTTGCAATTTCACTTTGATTGAAGTTTGCTTTGACGAGGATTGCAATCTGGTAACGTTCGTCACGGGTGAGGTGTGTGTAAATCATTCTGGGCAACTTTGACTTGGTAGTCGGGAAGCTTGGATGCTCTCACATCTCACCCACCCGTACGGTTAATTTCAAAGTTGCACTTCAGACTTGAATCCGCGGAATAAAAAACGGCTAGCTATTCGCGTTATATCTGGCCGCAGAGTAACTGCCCACAGCTGCGCAAGCCGTGGCTGCAACAAGGGCCAAATTGCGGCGTTGATGTGATTGTTCCCTTTTTAAATAATCAGCAATATAAGAGCTAGTTTGGCAACTTCTGGTTCCCCGGCAGTTGTTGCCGTAACGATCAGGCTTTCGCGCCCAGCCGCTCCCAAGGTGGCCCATAGTTCAACTTTTCTCACGTCAGAGTTGAACGTTAGACTGATCAATAATCCCAGGGCACGCCCGGCCATTGCTGGTTCTGAGGAGGTCGTTGCCGCAGTAATGACAGCAGCGCGTCCAGAAGCTCCCAAGCTAGCCCATAGCTCAGCTGTTCTGACGTCCGAGCTGGCAATTAAATTGACTAACAAACGCAGGGCTTGGTTGGCCACTGCCGATTCTGCGGGAGTCATTGCAGCGGTGGCGATAGCTGTGCGCACAGCGGCCCCCATGCTGGCCCATAGTTCAGCTTTTCTGACGTCAGAGTTGATAGTTAGATGGACTAACAAACTCAGGGCTTTCTCGTCCACTGCGGGTTGTGCGGGGGTCGTTGTCGCTAAGAGGATAGCTGCGCGCCCAGCTGCACCTAAGCTGGCCCAGAGTTCAGCTTTTCTGACCTCAGAGTTGGCAGCTAGATTGGACAACAAACCCAGCGCTTTCTCGGCTACTGCTGGTTGTACGGGTGGCGTTGAGATTGCAGCGTTAACGACTTCAGACATTCGTCCCTCAAGTTCGCGATACACCGCGGCTTGTTCTTCTTCACCAATACGCGAGCGATTGAGTAATTTTTCTAATTCCAAGGGGTGAATCTGCGCGCCTTGATGGGCTTTAACTAAATGTGAGAGGGAAGAATTTGCGTTGCTGATTGTCCTGGTGAGACGGCTGGAGCTACTAGAGCTACTAAGGCTACTCGCTTTAGTCTGAGTGCTTTCTACCGGTACTGGTGTGACCGAATAGTTCGATAAGCTTCTTTGAGAAACGCGACTGCTCTGGTGCGTGGGTATTTGGCTTGCAAGGCTGCTCTGAATGGCTGGGCTTGGAATAGTCGGTATTTTTCTTTCTGCTTCTAGACGCAAGCTAGGATTTATGACGGTCGTTCTATGTGAGGGATTCATCTGTCGTTACCGGTCAAGTAATATGAACGTAAGAATAATTAATAAAAAAGATTAATTAAATTTGACGATTTATCCAGACATTCACAGCGTTGATTGGCTGCGCGTGCAGACACGAAAATGATAGTTTTTTATTGCTCAAAAAAGACTAAAAATTTTGATAAATCTTGTAGTGCGTATTGAGTACTACTTCCGTAAATTTGTATTTTTGATGGCGTATAAATACAAAAATTAAACGAGAAAGTATTGGATAGACAGCGCTCACAGTGTTGAACGATCGAATGTATTTGCTCACTAAATTTATACTTATTTAGTGTTGGATTAATTGCTTTATTGGCGTTGGCTAAAAGCCAAAAGCTAAGCGCTGATGACTATCAACGGTCTCGTTTCACGCTATTTAATAATTGCCCACCTAACGTTTAAAACGGCGTGGGCCGTAGGGCAGGCATTAATAACTTATTTCAAACTATTCGCATATTGCATGCGAATAATCACAACTCACAATTGAATCCACAGTAGCTACTTAAGTGCCGTTAATGAGGCAGTCAGGCGTGTTTTATGATGCCAGTCGTTGGTTTTATTTACGCGTCTTTTTGCGCTCAAATCGCCCGTTGATTAACCCGTTTTGACAAAGCCTCAGCACTTTCTTTGCGTTCGCTATAACGGTCTACCAAGTGAGCCGAGACATCCCGCGTGAGCAGTGTGAACTTGACTAACTCTTCCATTACATCGACCACGCGGTCGTAGCAAGATGACGGCTTCATGCGGCCGGCTTCGTCAAACTCTAGAAAAGCTTTGGGTACTGATGACTGATTGGGTATCGTGATCATGCGCATCCAGCGGCCCAAAATTCGCATTTGATTGACCGCGTTAAACGATTGTGAGCCGCCTGAGACTTCCATCACTGCCAGTGTTTTGCCTTGCGTTGGCCGCACGGCGCCCAAGCTCAGCGGTAGCCAGTCGATTTGGGATTTGAGAATGCCGGTCATGGCGCCGTGGCGTTCCGGTGATGTCCAAACCATGCCTTCGGCCCACGCTGCGAGGGATCGCAACTCTTGCACTTTTGGGTGGTCATCGGGTTCAGCGTCAGGCTGCGGCAAACCGGTGGGGTTGTAGATTTGGGTTTCTGCACCCATGGCTTGCAGCAGCCTTGCTGCTTCTTCGGTGAGCAAGCGGCTAAATGAGCGTTCGCGCAGCGAGCCGTAGAGCAGCAATATGCGCGGCGCGTGGGTGGATGGCGACGGGTTGGTTATGGTTTGTTGGTTGGGTACTATAAATAAATCGTGCGCCAAATTAGGCATATCTGCGGTGCTGGCGTTTTGCATTTTTTTGTAATTTTGTAATTTTAGATTTGGCTATAAATTTTAAAATTCAGACTTCTGCCCAAAAGACTGCAAACCATTGCTGCGAGTCTGTCCAATGCTTTATGTTTTTAAAGCCGGCTTGTTGGAGTAGTTCGGTCATGCTGTCCAGCGTGTATTTGTACGAGTATTCGGTCAACATGCGCTCGCCGCTTTTGAAGTCTCTTTGTTGGCCAGGCCAGCTAACGGTGAGGTCTTGCTTGGCTTCTAAGTGCATTTCAATACGCGACTGTTCGCGGTTGAACAAAGCCACGTGTTGCCACTGACGCAAATTAAAATCGCTGGCCATTAGGCTATTGGCATTGAGCAGCAAGTTTTTGTTAAATGCGCCGGTGACACCTAATGCATCGTCGTAGGCGGCTTCTAGTGTGGCGCTGTCTTTGACTAAATCTATGCCAATCAATAAGCCACTTGCATTGCCTTGCGCGGGATTGGCGATAAGACTTAAAAAGTCTAATGCTTGTGCGGGTTCAAAGTTACCTAAGCTAGAGCCGGGGTAGAAAAACACGCGGTCATGGGTTTGCACTTGTGGCGGTAGTTCTAGCTGACTCGAAAAATCCATGCCCAAACCGATGATGTCTAAGGCGGGAAAATTTTGCTGCAACTGCTCTGCGGCGTCTTCTAAAAAATCGGTAGAAATATCTATCGGCACATATTGGTGCGGCAAGATGTGTGGAATCAGTGTGGCGGCTTTAGCGCAATTGCCCGCACCCAAATCAATCAAGCAAGGCTGTGAAATACCCGTTTGTGAAATGGCTTGGGCAATTTGGCTGTGATTGGCTTGAAAAATAGCCGCTTCGGTGCGCGTTGGGTAGTACTCGTCAAGCTGGGTAATTGCCTCAAATAGTTTGGAGCCCAGTGCGTTATAAAAATATTTGGGACTGGCACTGGCCGCTGCTGCACTAATGCTTTGTGCCAGTTCACTGGCTGGGCTCTGGACGTTTTGACGGGTAGTTTTGCCGTCATACAGATTGATAAATTGCGGGGATTTGGCGGCTGACTGTTGGGTTGTCTCAGTCGCTAAGAGATCAGGTGCTTGGGTGTCGAACTCAGATGTCAAAATTTTTTTCGCCTGTAAATGGTGATGCCCTTGCGGGTGAACTTCTGGCGGTCTACAGTGTATTTTTTTCTGCCGCTACTAGTGAAGAACTGTAGCGCGTTGCGCTATGCCGTGCTACGTCGCTTGACTGCAAGCTTACGCAGCACTGAGGTTTTGCAGTTTGAGTTGGCTCTCAAACGCTCTGGCTTGACCGGTAATCGGGTCGGTAAATGCAATGCCCTTGGCCAGTAATTGCAGGGGGAAATTAAAGTCGTCACCCGGCGTATCGAGCACTGGCGGGTACATACGGTCATTGTCAATCGCCAAGCCTAGTGCATACATATGCACCCGTAACTGGTGTTTTTTGCCGGTCACTGGGTTTAATTTGTAACGGGCTTTGTTACCTACGACTGCGATGACATCTATCTCGGTTTCGCTGTTCGGTGGGCCGTCAATTTCACGCTGACGAAAAAACGGCTCGCCTTCAACGATGCGGCTTTTGCGCGTGAGTGGAAAGGCAATCTCTGCGCGCCACGGCGCAATCGCTTCATAGTGTTTGCGCATTTGGTGGCGACGAAACAAGTCTTGGTAGGCGTTGCGGTCTTGCGGGCGTTTAGAAAAAAGCACCAGTCCTGCGGTCTCGCGGTCGATTCGGTGCAGCGGCACCAAGCAATCTATGCCTAGGCGTTTTTTTAGCCTTACTAGCAGCGTTTCTTGCAGATAGCTACCTGAAGGTGTGACGGGTAAAAAATGCGGTTTATCGGCGACCACCAAATACTCGTCTTGAAACAGCAGGCTTTCTTCAAACGGAATACGAACTTCTTGCGCTAAAGCACGGTAGTAGTAAATACGGATGTGACCTTGGTAGGGCCGCTCAGCGTCAACTGGCACACCAAACTCATCGACCATCAGGCCTTGCGCCATGCGCTCTAACCAAGTCTGGGCGGAGATGGCGGGAAAGCGTTCAAAGAAAAAATCCGCCATGGTCGGCCAGTTGCCCGCTGGCAGGCTTACGCAACTGGGGGTGACGCCATCGCGACTGGGTAGGCCGTGATTACTCATGTTTTATCGCCATGAAATTTGCACTGACGCAACTTCTATTCCCACCACTCATACCCGTTCAAACACGATATCCCAGACACCGTGGCCTAGCTTGATGCCGCGGTTTTCAAACTTGGTGAGTGGCCGGTAGGCGGGCTTTTCGGCGTAGTCGCTGGCAGTATTTTTAAGTGTTGGCTCGGCGCTGAGAACTTCTAATATTTGTTCTGCATACGGTTGCCAGTCAGTAGCGCAGTGCAGGTAGCCACCGGGTTTGAGTCGGGCTACAAGCTTTTTGATCAGCGGTGCTTGAATCAAGCGGCGCTTGTTATGCCGTTTCTTGTGCCAAGGATCGGGGAAAAAAATATGCGCACCGTCCAAACTATCGGCGGCCAGCATATGGTCTATGACTTGCACGGCATCGTGCTGAAGTATGCGGATGTTGCTTAAATTTTGTTCGCTAATGCGTTTGAGTAAAGCACCAACGCCGGGTGTGTGGACTTCGCAGCAAAGAAAGTTTTTCTCTGCCAGCGTGGCGGCTATATGGGCTGTGGCTTCACCCATGCCGAAACCGATTTCAAGAACAGTCGGAGCAGACCGGCCAAAAGTGGCCTCAAGGTCTAAACGTTCTGGCTTGTAGGGCACTAAAAATTGCGGCCCTACAGCTTCAAAAGCTCTGGCTTGGCCGGCGGTTGTGCGGCCGGTGCGCAGTACAAAGCTGCGTATGGGGCGCTCAAGGGGGGAAGGGGTAGTGACGGGTTCAGGTTGTTCGCTCATGGCTTGATTGTCCCTGATTGCAGACGAGACTTTCCCAGTTGGTGACGGCTTTTGCCAGCCAGTCGGGGAGGCTGCTAGCCGTCGTCTGATCGGCCAGGCCTAAGACCCTGCCAGCGGCTTGTAAACAGGTCAGCGGTGAGCGCAAATCCAGCGCTTGCGCACCGTTTTGTTTGGAGAGTTTTTCGCCGTTCTCGCCCAGCACCAGCGGCACATGCCTATAAATCGGCGTGGGCAAATTCAATGCGCGTTGCAACAAAATTTGCCTGGCAGTGTTGTCAGCCAAGTCTTGGCCGCGCACGATGTGGCTAATGCCTTGGGCGCCATCGTCAACCACCACGGCTAACTGGTATGCCCATAAACCATCGGCGCGTTTGAGCACAAAGTCGCCAACTTCAGCGGCCACGTCTTGTGATTGATGGCCTAGGCGGCGATCGTGCCAGTGGGTTTTCTCAAGGTTGCTCGGGCAAAGCAAGCGCCACGCTCTGGCCGGTTTGCCATGCAAGCCGTCTCTACAAGTGCCGGGATAGATTAATTCTGCATGGCGTTCACGGCTTTGCGCGCTACTGGCTTGGGCGATGTCTTTTCTGCTGCAGCCGCAGGGGTAGGCCGCTTTGCTTTCTATCAAATGCTCTAAGGCTTGGTTGTAAAGATGGCCGCGCTGTGATTGATAGCTAGGTGCTTGGTCTGGTATCAAGCCGCAGCAGGCCAGTTGCTTGATGATGGTTTGGTCAGCGCCAGCGATGCAACGCGCTGTGTCAATGTCTTCTATGCGCAGCAACCACTGGCCCTTGTGGGCACGCGCATCCAGCCAGCTCGCCAGTGCGGTGGCTAAGGAGCCCGGATGCAGCGGACCAGTGGGGGAGGGGGCGAAGCGGCCTATGTAATTGCTGTCGTGCAATTGTTTGATGTGCCGTTTTTTTAAGATTTAATTTTCAGCAATTGGCCTTAAATCACAGCCAGTGCTAATTCCAGTCCGGAGATAAATCCGTTTTCAACTCTATGCCCCAAACACCAGTCGCCGCAAACACCTATATTTGTTTTGGCATCCCACAGATGGCTTTTGCCCAACGGCTCTGTGGTTTGGGCATAGCGCCAGCGATGCACTTGCGCAAACGGCGGCTCTACCCGTATGCCGGTCACTTCGGTGAAAGCTTTAAGCAGTTTGGCTTTAACCCGCTCGGCGTCGTCTTCTAAATGGCGTTCTGACCAGTCGGGGCTGGCTTGCACAGTCCAGCGTTCTAACTGGCTGCGGCCGGGTTTGGACGACTCTCTGGCTAGCCACGCGATGCGGTGGTGCGTGCTGCGCGCTGCATTCCACTGCGGGCCCAGATGTGCCAGGTTGGGTTGTGCGGCTTGCGGAAAAGCCAGCATCAAAGTCCAGCAAGGTGCAACACTGACTTTTTTGATCGCTGTTTGCATGGGTTTTGCCAATTGCGAAGACAACAGCAACCCCTGTGCTTGGGGTGAGGGCACGGCCAGCAACACGCTGTCAAAGCCGGACTGCACGCTTGCAGTAGCGCCTTCGCCTTCGGTATGGAGTTGCCAGCGTTTGGGCGAGAGCCGGTCGGGCTCAATCCGTGTGACGGCGGTGCTGAGTTTGAGCTTGCCGGCAGAAGCGATGGGTTCGGCCCAATGCCGCACCAGCGCATTCATGCCGGGTGCTGCAACCCAATGGGATTCACGTGACGGCAGAGATGAAGACACGACCCGGCCGAGCTCGTCGAGTATGCGCACGGTGTTGGCGCTCCAAGGCCTGACCATATTGCTCGCCGTAGCGAGCGCTAATTGAAACCGCTCGTCACGCACTGTGAAGTACTGAGTGCCATGGTCAAAACTGCCAAAACTGCTGTCCCGTGTGGACATGCGTCCGCCTGCGCCGCGGCTTTTTTCAAATACCGTTACCTGGTGACCAGCCTGCATCAAAGTGCGCGCGCAAGCTATGCCGGCAATGCCCGCACCGATTACCGCGAAATGGCGGGGCGTTAATTTGGCAGCGGCAGCGGGAGGGCGGGATTTATTTGTCATGTCTTTGTACTTTTTTCTAGAGTTGGAAAGTCAACAAAAGGGATACGGTCAGAACCCGAGCAAAAGTTTTTTTTGCAGCAAGTCTAATTTTTTCCCTGTCCCCACTCTACACGCTGGCGGAGGTGGCAGCGGCATAAACGTACTTTTGATTTGCGTTGTCTATCAACGAGTAAGTCTTATCGGTCTAGTAATGCCTTGCGCGTGAGCGGTTTTTCTAGTTGCTTGAGCCACCACTGCAGCGCACGGCCCGGCTTGCCGCCAGCACTGGCGCGCCAAGCGTAACTAACCGTGACCACCCGCGGCGATTGCGCTACCGCCTTGGCCACCAGATGGCCGGCATCAATATGCGGTCTGGCTAGATATTCGGGTAAAAACCCCGCGCCCAGACCACGCAACTGGGCATCGAGTTTGGTTAGCATTCCGGGCACGGTGAATACATCTTGGCCACCGATTAGACCTATCGTCATACCGCTGCCGGACTGTACCGAGTCGGCTACTGCCACGACGCGGTGCGCTTGCATGACAGCGTCGCTAATTGGCTCAGCTGCGTTGGCCAGTGCATGCCCAGGCGCGACGGCAAATACAAAGCGTGTCTGGCCTAAGGGCTTGCTGCGCAGGCTTTGGGCGTCAGGTAGGGTTGAACTGCGGTTGGTTAAATCTGGCACTACGCCTATGGCCAAGTCGGCTTGGCCGCTGGTGAGGGCTAGCAAGGTGCCAGATAAGGCCTCATCGCGCAGCTTTAGCCGGGTGGGCGCTTGCTGCGCGAAAAATTCTTCGCATAACTCGAGTACTGTTTTGCGTGAAATGATGCTGTCTAAGGCCAGCGTGAGCTGCGGCTCCCAACCGGTTGCAACGCGTTTGACGCGATTGGCAACGGCGTCAAGCTCGAGCAGTAAACGGTTGCCTTCGCGCAGCAACTCTGCGCCGGCCGGGGTTAGCTTGGCTTGCCGCGAGCTGCGGTCAAACAGCAGCACATCGAGGGCATCTTCGACCAGTCGTATTCGATAAGTCAATGCACTGGGCACCACGCCCAGCTCTCGCGCCGCCGCTGCCATGCTGCCGTTTCTGTGCACTGCGTCTATCAGGCCGAGTGCTTGCGGTGTAAGAGTATCGCGAATGCCGGCTTTAGCCATAGATTTTGTCATTCAAATAATTGCAATGATGCCATCAAAACAATGCAACTAATTTGTTTTTAATTAAAGTTATATTTAATCCAACAGAGCACAGTAGCAAGATTCCTCAAGCTTTTTTGTGACTCGTCTACAAAGGTAACTCATGCAAATTCGTAAATCTCAAGACCGTGGCTATGCAGACCACGGCTGGCTCAAGTCTTTTCATTCTTTTTCATTTGCTGGCTATCACGATCCAGCACACATGAGCTTTGGTAATCTGCGCGTGATTAACGAAGACCGCATAGCCGCTGGCCGCGGCTTTGGCACACATAGTCACAGGGACATGGAAATCATTAGCTACGTGCTCAGCGGTGAGATCGCGCACAAAGACAGCATGGGCAATGTCAAAGGTATTCCGCCCGGTGATGTGCAGCGCATGAGTGCCGGTACTGGCGTGCAGCACAGCGAATTTAATAATGCACCAGACGCCAATACGCATTTTTTACAAATATGGATAGAGCCCAACGTCACCGGTATTGCACCTAGTTATGAGCAAAAAACATTTGCTGAAGTTGAAAAACGCGGCCAATTGCGGCTAGTGGCATCGGGCAACGGCGCGCAAGAATCGGTCACTATTCATGCGGATGCCAAAATTTATGCGGGTCTGTTCGATGGCGTTGAAAGCGCTTCATTAACACTTGATCCGGCACGTAAAACCTATGTGCATTTGATACGTGGCACTTTGGCTGTGAATGGCGAAACGCTAGCGGCCGGTGACGCCGCACTGCTGGAGTCGCAAGCGAGCTTGCAGCTAGACGCTGGTGTGAACGCCGAGGTGTTGGTGTTTGATTTGAGCGCTTGAGGCCTTGGCGTGCATGTTTATTAGTACGGAAATGAGCGAATTTGCGGATGTCGCGTAAGCCGCTTAGACTAGTCCGTCAGTTGTGATTTTGTGTTTTATCTAGCTTTTTTCCATTTTTTTATTGTCTTTTTTAACCCTTTTTAAAAAGAAAGCTCACTATGTTCAACGCACTGCAAAATCCTTTATCCCTAGTTGGTCGTGTCTTGTTGGCGCTGCTATTTATTCCCGCAGGCTACGCCAAGATGCTTGGCTTTGCGGCAACGACCGGCTATATCGCGTCCAAAGGTGTGCCGCTTCCTGCAGTTGCCGCAGCGATTGCGGTGTTAATTGAACTTGGCCTTGGCGTGTTGCTGCTCGTGGGCTGGCAAGCGCGCTTTGCGGCGTTGGGCATTGCCTTCTTCACGGTGGTCATCACCTTTGTTTTTCACCCCATCTTTGGTGTTGCGGCAGAAGTCGTGCAAGCTAATTCCATGAGTTTTTGGAAGAACGCCGCTATTGCCGGCGGCTTGCTCTCAGTCGCCGCATGGGGCGCAGGCGCTTGGAGCGTTGATGGTTTGTCGAAAAAGTAATTTCTCTTAAATTTTCGTTCCGTGTATTTTTTCTTTTATCTTTTTTAAGTCACTCATTTTCATGTCAAAAATAACTGTTCTCTACCATTCCGGCTACGGCCATACCCAGCGCATGGCGCAATCCGTAGCCGACGGTGCAGGTGGTAATTTACTTGCTATTGATGCCGACGGTAATTTGCCCGAAGGTGGTTGGGAACAACTCGCTGAGGCCGACACCATCATCATGGGCTCGCCAACTTACATGGGCAGTGTCAGTTGGCAGTTCAAGAAGTTTGCCGATGCATCGTCTAAAGCTTGGTTTACTTTGGCATGGAAGGACAAGCTTTTTGCTGGCTTTACCAATAGCGCCAGCATGAATGGTGACAAGGGCTCGACCTTGAACTATATGTTCACGCTGGCCATGCAGCACGGTGGTGTTTGGGTGGGCTTGGGCATGCCGCCAGCCAACACCAAAGCGGCTGACCGCAATGACCTGAACTATCTCGGTTCTAGCAGCGGCGCAATCGCCCAATCGCCTTCAGATGTGGGCGCTGCCGATATGTTGCCGGGCGACTTAGAGACAGCGCGTTTGTTCGGTGCGCGCGTGGCGCAGACTGCGGCGCGTTTTAAGGCTTAACCCGAAGCGAGTGACGTCCTAATCAGCACAAGTGTTGATGGGTTTAGCTTTTGGTTCCAATGCCGCATCCACTGCGCGCCTTTCGTCGAACACAAAGCAGTCACCTTCAAAATGCGCATGGCCTTGTTGCTCAAAGTATTTGAGAATGCCGCCGTCTAGCTGATAGACGTTTTCCAATCCAGCTTCACGCATGAAGATGGCGGCTTTTTCGCAGCGTATGCCGCCGGTGCAAAAGCTGACCACGGTTTTGTCTTTGAGCTCATCGGCATGGGCTTTTAAGGCGGCCGGAAATTGCGTGAATTTGCTGATGCGCCAGTCAATCGCGGCTTTAAAGCTTCCCACATCAACTTCAAAATCATTGCGCGTATCCAGCGTCACCACAGGCCGACCCGTATCGTCACAGCCTTGGTCTAACCAGCGCTTTAGGGTTGCCGCATCAATTGCTGGCGCACGACCGGTTGCGGGTTGAATCGCCGGATGGTCCATGCGTATGATTTCTGGCTTGATTTTGACGAGTAGCTTTTTAAACGGCTGAGTCTCTGACCAGCTTTGCTTGACTTCTAAATCGACCAGTGCCGGCTGCTCGCGCAGCAAGGCCAAAAAATCATTTACTTTATCGGCTTGTCCAGCTAGAAAAAGATTAATCCCTTCTTCTGCCAGCAGAACCGTGCCTTTAAGCTCACGGGCCATTAAAGCTGCCAACAATTGTTCGCGTAGCGGCGGGAGCGGGCCTAGGGCTGTGAACTTATAGGCTGCAATATTGAGAATTTCCATCATGTCAAGGATTGTAGGTAAGCGCAGTCAGGCGATAGGACTAGCGGCGACGAAAGGTCGGTTCGGCGACCTAAAATACGGCTATGTTTGTTCATTTACGTATCCACACCGAGTTCTCAGTCGTCGATGGCACGAATCGCATTGACGAGATAGTTCCCGCCGCCGCAGCCGATGGCCAGCCCGCACTAGCGATTACCGATTTAAGCAATCTTTTTGCCACCATAAAGTTTTACAAGCAAGGCCATAAGTCCGGCGTTAAGCCCTTGATAGGTGCTGATCTCTGGGTGCAAGTGCCGGGCAAAGATGCTGCCAGTCCACCCGCCCGCTTGCTGCTACTGGTGCAAAACCACCGCGGCTACCTTAATCTGTCTGAGCTAATTACCCGCGCTTGGACGCTGGGTGTGGTGCGTGAGCAGGCGATTGTTAGTCTTGCCTGGTTAGAAGAGCTAAGCGAAGGCTTGATTTGTTTGTCTGGCGCTCAGCGCGGCGCCGTCGGTCAGGCCTTGGTGCAGGGCGACGATGGCCGCGCCATGGACTGCGCGCTGCTGCTCGCTGGCATTTTTCCGCACCGCTTTTACATAGAACTGCAACGCGCCGAACAGGCCGATGATGCGCGTCACGTACCTGCCGCTGTTCAATTGGCGGCACGCCTACATTTGCCGGTAGTGGCGACGCATCCGGTTCAGTTTTTGAGCTATGACGACTATGAGGCGCATGAAGCCCGAGTCTGCATTGCCGAGGGCGAAATTCTGGGCAACATACGCCGGATTCGTAAATTCACACGCGAGCAGTACTTCAAGTCGTCCAGCCAAATGGAGCAGTTGTTTGCCGACATTCCCTCGGCCATCGCCAACACCTTAGAAATTGCCAAGCGCTGTAACTTAACGCTCGATCTGGGCAAACCCATGTTGCCCGACTACCCGACGCCGGAAGTCAACGGTGCGCACATGACGGCGGACGAGTATTTTCGCTATGCCTCATTTGAAGGCCTAGAGCAGCGGCTGCTACACCTCTATCCCGACGCGGTTTTGCGCGATAACAAGCGGCCCGAGTATGCGGCGCGTCTTGAGTTTGAAATCAAAACGATTTTGAACATGGGCTTTCCGGGTTACTTTTTAATCGTTGGTGACTTTATTAACTGGGCCAAGAAAAATGGTTGCCCGGTCGGGCCGGGACGCGGCTCGGGGGCTGGCTCTTTGGTGGCGTATTCGCTCAAGATTACTGACCTAGATCCATTGCAGTACAACCTGTTGTTCGAGCGATTCCTCAATCCCGAGCGGGTGTCAATGCCCGACTTTGATATTGATTTTTGCCAGACCAATCGCGACCGCGTGATTGATTATGTCAAGGATAAATACGGTCACCAAGCAGTCAGCCAGATCGTGACTTTTGGCACCATGGCCGCACGCGCAGCGATTCGCGATGTTGGTCGGGTGCTGGACTTTCCCTACGGTTTTTGCGATGGAATTTCTAAGCTCATTCCCAACAAGCCCGGCCAAGCCGTCACCCTGCAACTGGTGCCCGCCGAGCGTAAAAAAGGCGATAAGCTGGTTTATGCACTTGAAGCTGAGCCGATTCTGGCTGAGCGCGAACGCAAAGAAGAAGACGTGCACACGCTCTTGGAGTTGGCGCGAAAACTAGAAGGCCTGACCCGCAACGTCGGCATGCATGCCGGCGGCGTGCTGATTGCGCCGGGCAAGCTGACTGATTTTTGCCCGCTGTATTTGCAGCCCGGCAGCAGCTCAGCGGTGAGTCAGTTTGATAAAAACGACGTAGAAGCCATTGGTCTGGTGAAGTTTGACTTTTTAGGTTTGGCGACGCTGACTATTTTGGAGATGGCCAAAGACTTCATCATTGCGCGCCACCCCTCGCAAAGCGACTTTAATTTTGAGAATCTGCCGATTAATGATGCGCGGGTTTATGCGCTGTTTGCGCGTGGCCAGACCGAAGCCGTGTTTCAGTTTGAAAGTAGCGGCATGCAGCGCATGCTCAAAGACGCCAAGCCGGACCGCTTAGAAGACTTGATCGCGATGAATGCGCTCTACCGTCCCGGGCCAATGGATTTGATACCGACTTACATCGCCCGTAAGCAAGGCCGCGAGGTGCCTGAGTATCCAGACCCGCGGGTTAAACCCATGCTGGAAGAAACCTACGGCATCATGGTCTACCAAGAGCAGGTGATGCAAACGGCGCAGATTTTGGGCGGTTATTCGTTGGGCGGCGCCGACATGCTACGCCGCGCCATGGGTAAAAAAGACGAGAAGGAAATGGCCAGCCAGCGCGAGATTTTCCGCAAAGGCGCAGGCATTAACGGCTTGACGCTAGAAAAAGCCGATGAGGTTTTCGACTTGATGGAAAAGTTCGCGGGCTACGGCTTTAACAAGTCGCACTCGGCCGCTTATGCGCTGCTGGCTTATCACACGGCATGGCTGAAAGTGCATTACACCGCAGAGTTTTTCTGCGCCAACATGACGGTCGAGATGGGGGACACTGACAAGCTCAAGATCTTGTTTGGCGATGCGCAAAAAATGGGCATTAGCTTTGAGTCGCCGGATGTGAACCGCGGTCAATACCGCTTTGAGCCGATTACTTCTAGCAGCATTCGTTACGGTCTGGGCGCAATCAAGGGCACTGGCCAGCAAGCGATTGCCGCGATTGTGGCGGCGCGTGAAAGTGGTGGGGTGTTTACTTCGCTCTATGATTTTTGCGTGCGGGTTGACCGCGCACGGTTAAATAAACGCACGGTTGAGGCTTTGATTAAAGCCGGTGCTTTTGACAATCTGCATCTAAACCGTGCAGCCCTCAGCGCGTCCATAGACCGGGCGTTTGAGTTCGCAGCCGCACTAGAAGCCAACGCCAACCAAGGCGGCTTGTTCGATATGGATTCGCATGCGGCCAGCACACAAGAGCCGCCTTTGGTCGAAGCCATACCGTTGGGTGTAAAAGCCCGCTTAGTGCTGGAGAAAACCGCGATTGGTTTTTATCTTTCCGGCCATTTGTTTGATGAAGTCGAGCGCGAAGTGCGCCAGTTTGCGAAACGCAAAATTGAAGACTTAATCGATTCACGAGACCAGCAATTAATCGCCGCAATAGTGACTGATTTGCGGGTGATTAACGGCCAGCGCGGCAAGTTGGCGCTGTTCAAACTCGATGACAAGACGGCGATGATTGAAGCCACTGCCGACGAGGCTGTTCTCAACGCCAACCGCCATTTGCTCAAAGATGATGAGTTGGTGATTGTGCAGTGCGTGTTGCAGCCAGATAGATTTTCTGGTGGCTTTAGGCTCAAAGTCACTCAGGTCTGGGACTTGGAGACGGCGCGTTGCAAGTTCGGTAAATACCTGCGCGTTACCGTCGCTAGCAAAGCCCCGGACTTTGCCCGAATGGCACGCGACTTTCCGCCGCGCTTAGAAGCATCTGATTTAGGGGATGTCGTGCGTGGTTTACCCGTGCGACTGAGCTTGACCAGGTCAGTTGATTTTGCCGCCGGTTCAGGATCGGTTTGTGCCGAACTGATGCTGGGTGATAAGTCAAAATTTTTACCGACGGATGCGGCGCTGGCTAGCTGGATGGCGCAAGCCGGGCAGGGGCAGGCTGAGATTGTTTATGAGTAATGTGCCGCAAGCCCAGCCGTTTTTAAACTGCGTCCCACGGATTAATCACCGTCAGGCGGGCTGCTAGATACGGCGCTGTGTCACGCGACGCAATCATGAACCCTCTTGAGGCGGCTATTGCTGCGATGTAGCCGTCAGGCGTTGGAAAACCTCTGCCAACGGTTCTTGCTGTGACGGCCAATTCGGCATAGCGCCTGGCTGCATCGGTGTCGAAGGCTAGGATTCTGTCCCGGAACAGCCCCAAAAGTGCGTCTAGTGCTTTTGCCAACATGTCTTTGCGCTTACCGCTTGGCAGCGCCGCTATGCCAAACAATAACTCGGCCAGCGTCACGCTGGAGAGGTAGAGCGTTGGAGCGGCTTGGGCATTGAGCCAAGCCCTTACAGCGGGATGCGGCTCAGGCTTCATCGCTTCAGACACTACGTTGGTGTCAAGAACTATCATTCAAACCCCAGTGGCTCGGCCGGTGCTGTGTCGCGCACGCTGTCGAAAACGTCGAAATCGGCATTGGTGAGCCCAATTTCGCGGCTCAAAGCTGCGAGCGCGTCGCCCAAGCAAAGCCGCGCTTCTGGCTTGACGGCAAGGGCAATAATCCTACGCACTTCAGCTTCGGTACTGAGCCCATTGAGTGCGGCCTGTATCCGCAAAGCGCGGTGCACCTCATCTGGTAGATTACGAATGGTCAAAATTGCCATGATGTCACCTTTTGAAATTGCATTCAATGCATGCATACTAGTATTTTGAATGCAAGAATGCAAGAATGCAAGAATGCAAGAATGCAAGAATGCAAGAATGCAAGAATGCAAGAATGCAAGAAGGCAAGAAGGCAAGAAGGCAAGAAGGCAAGAAGGCAAGAAGGCAAGAAGGCAAGAAGGCAAGCGTAAGAATAATGCGCTCAGAACGGCGGTGAAAAGACTAGGCGGCGGCTTGCTCTAATTTTTAGCTTGGTGATCAACTTAGAAATAGTTGAAAAAAAGTAAAAGTTCGAATTTAGTTTTATTTGTCTTTCGGACTGAGATCCAAAATCACCACACCAGGTGCTCGGCCGTTGGTGTCTAGCGGCATGGAGCCCATGCGAATAATCGCTCGCACCACAGCATCATCCCAAGCCGCATTACCGCTGGATTTAACCAAGCGCTGGCTGATGATGTTGCCGTCGGGCAGGCTTCTGACTTCCACTGAACTCATGGGGTTGTCGGTGAGTTGGTCGCTGAAAACAATATTCGGTCTGATTCTTGCCCTGACTTTGCCGCCGTAGCTGGCCGATGGCCCGGCTGATTTCAGCGCTGTGCCAGTGTCTGCCGCGCTGCCATTCGCACCTGCAACACCGGCTTGCGTTTTCATGCGGTCCAAGTTGTCTTGACGCTGTTTTTCTCGTACGGCTTGGGCTTGTTTTTCTTTTTCTTTTTCAGCTTGTTGTTGGGCGACTTTTTGTTCAGCGGCTTTCTTTTCTGCTAATTTTTTCTCAGCTTCTTTTTTCTCAGCTTCTTTTTTTGCCTGCTCTTGTTTGAGTTGCAAGGCTTTTTCCTTCTTCGCTTGGGCTAGTTTTTCGGCTTCTAGCTTGGCGTCTTTGCGCGCTTGTTCTTCTGCTTTTACTTCTGCTTGTTTGGCTTTCAGTGCGGCTAGTTTTTGAGCCTCAAGCTCTTTTTGTTTTGCCAGTTCTTTGCGTTTTTTCTCTTGCTCAAGCGCAATATCCACGACGGGCTCTGGCGGTGCAACTTTCACTATTGGAGCCGGTGGTGGTGGTGGCGGCGGAGGGGCTGGCGCAGGTGTAGCTACTTCCGGCACGGGCGGCAGCTTTGGGGCGGGCGGTGTGGGTGCGAGTATTTCTCTGGGCGCCACTTGCTGCGCAATGTCGGACCAAATCTCTGCATCGTAAGTCACTGATTTATCGGCACTCTTCCAGTTTACCCCCCAAGTCAGGGCTGCAATCAGCAGTGCGTGAATGAGCAGCGCTAGACCGAATGCGCGCAGGTTTCCCGGCTCTTGGGGTGGACTAAATTCAATGCGGTCGGTACGGCTGGGCATGCAGGTTTTGACTTAATTACCGGTTTGAACCGACAGACCTATGCGTGGGATACCGGCTTTTTGCAGCTTGTCCATGACCTGAATCACGGTTTCGTAGCGAATAGATTTATCGGCGCTGATGACGACGGGCACGGCTTGCGCATCGGCTGTTGCAGGTTTCACGCCGGGCGCGAGAGCTACTACATCAGCGGCGACGTTGGCCATGCTGCTGGCCCTGCTGTCGGTTTTGAGTTTGAGTTGTAGCGACTCATCTTTTGCGATAAGAATTTGTACCGGATTGAGGGGCTGGCTAGGCGCTTTACCGACCTTGGGCAGCGAAATCATGCTGGGCGTGATCAATGGTGCGGTGACCATAAAAATAATCAACAGCACCAGCATCACGTCAATGAAAGGCACCATATTGATTTCGCTAATCGTGCGCCTACCGCGGCCGCGGGCTCTGAGTTCTGACATTGCTGCGAACCCCTTAATGACCGGAGGGTGAGTGTGCGCCTAAGTTGCGCTGCAAGATATTTGAGAACTCTTCGATAAAGGTCTCTAACCGATTGGCGATGCGGTCAATGTCGTGGGTAAAGCGGTTGTAGGCAACGACTGCCGGTATCGCCGCGAACAGGCCTATTGCGGTGGCTACCAAGGCCTCTGCAATGCCGGGTGCGACGGTTGCTAAGGTGACTTGTTCCAATGCGGCTAAGCCGGTGAAGGCGTGCATGATGCCCCACACTGTGCCGAACAAACCGACATAGGGTGAGACAGAGCCGACGGTAGCCAGAAAAGATAAATTGGTTTCTATGCTGTCGAGTTCACGCTGGTAACTCGCCCGCATGGCGCGGCGTGCACCGTCCATCAGAGCGCCGGGATCGGTGATTTGGCGTTCGCGCAGTTTTTGGTATTCGCGCATGCCACTGGCAAAAATTCTTTCCATAGCACCCGAATGTTTGGCGTTTTGTGCGGCACCGGCAAACAAATCGTTAAGGCTGGTGCCAGACCAGAATTCACGGTCAAACTCTTCATTGAGTTTTTGTACTTTCTTCAGCGTGCCTATTTTGCGAATGATGGCTGCCCAGCTGGCTATCGATACGCCGACCAGCAACACAACAACGAACTGAACCACCCAACTCGCGTGGAGTATGAGGCTGACAATGGAGAGGTCTTGGGTCATGGATGTGCTTGTATTTAAGTTGTAGTTTTTGCGAGGCTAGCCAGAACATCTGGCGGTATCCGCTTAGGCGACATGTTGGCCACATCGACCCAGCCTATGCGTATGCTGCCTTCACAAATCAGGGGGCGGTTTTGCGGGTCATCGTCTGCAGATGTTAAAAATGCTTGCTGTTTTATTATCAATGATGCCTTGCCGCTTTCTGCCAGACTCGCAGTAACAAGAAGTTGCTCATCGAGACGGGCAGGACGCAGATAACTGATTTGAGTTTGACTGACGACAAACATGCCGCCGCTTCGCTCCTTCAAGCTATGTTGCTCAATACCCAAATGTCTGAGCCACTCGGTGCGTGATCGTTCAAAAAACTTTAGGTAATTGGCATAAAAAACTATGCCGCCGGCATCGGTGTCTTCCCAATAGATTCGTACCGGCCAACTGAAAACCGCTGGTTGCTGTGATTCTTCGGTCTTATCTAATGACTTATCCAATCACGGCCTCCAGCCTAGCAATCGCCATTTGCAGCTGCGTCATGGAGCTGGCAGTTGAAAACCTGACGTATTGCGCGGGTGCTGCATTGCCAAAATCACGGCCGGGTGTGACCACTAAATGGGCGCGTTTCATGAGTTCAAAAGCAAAATCCCAGCTGCCGCCCGTGCCATCTGCTTTGGCTTTGGCTATGCCCCATTTATCAGCGACTTGGCGGCAGTCGGCGTAGGCGTAGAAAGCGCCGTCTGGCATGACCGGAACGGTTAAGCCGAGTCGATTGAGCTCTGGGATGAAGTAGTCGCGCCTAGCTTTAAATTGGCTGCGCCGGGATTCGTATTCCGCCAGACTATCGGGCTCAAAACACGCTAGCGCTGCGCGCTGGGCAATCGTGCTTGGGCAGATGAATAAGTGCTGGGCCATTTGCTCGACTACGCTGACTAACGCGTCGGGCACCACCATCCAGCCCAAGCGCCAACCGGTCATGTTGAAGTATTTGCTAAATGAATTGATGCTGATCAGGCTTTGGCCTAACTCGCCCGGCATGGCCAGTGCGGTTTGACCGAAGCGTTCCTCGTAGCTCAGGCCTAAATAGATCTCGTCAATTAAGGTAATGCCGCCCTTGCTTTGCACAAATTCGTGAATGCTTTGCAGTTCTTCGGGTGCGATAGATGTGCCGGTAGGGTTGGACGGCGACGCGAGCAGCACGCCGCGGGTGTTCTTTCCCCAAGCGGCTTGGACTTTGGCGCGGGTGAGTTGAAAACGTTCATCCGCCGTTGTTGGCAGCAGCACGGCCCGGCCTTCTGCGGCACTAACGAACTGCTGGTTGCAGGGGTAGCTGGGATCGGGCATGAGGATTTCATCGCCGGCCTCTATCAGTGCCAAGCAAGCTAAATGCAGGGCTGCCGATGCGCCAGCGGTGATGATGATGCGTCTGGGTGCTACATCCACACCAAAGCGCGTGGCATACCAAGCACTGATTTTTTCACGCAACTCTGGCATGCCGGTAGCTTGGGTGTACTGGGTGTCGCCGTCGGCAATCGCCTTGGCTGCTGCTTGCTGCACCAGTGGTGGCGCGGTGAAGTCGGGCTCGCCAATGTTTAACAAAATCAAGGGGTCGCTGCCGGCCGCTAGATCACGCGCCATAACGGCAGCCGCCTTGGAAACCTCCATGACATAAAAGGGTTGAAGGCGCTGGGCCCGTTGGGCGATTTTCACTGGTGGTGCTTTGGTGAGATTGTTTTTTTCGGTTTTTTAGATTTAACGCGCTTGGCTGCTGACTTCGGCTTCCCGCAGCATGGGCGCCATTTTGTGCAGCACGCCGTTGACGTATTTGTGTCCGTCGGTGCCGCCGAAGGCTTTGGCCAGTTCAATGCATTCGTTGATAACCACGCGGTAAGGCACGTCTAGGCAATGCTTGAACTCATATGCGCCTATCCACAGCACCGAGTGCTCGACTGGCGAAATTTCGTTCATCGGTCGGTCTAGCAGCGGCAAGATGATGCTGTCTAATGCCAGCGCTTGCTCTATGCAGCCGTGTAGCAAGGCGTCGTAATGGGCTGAATCGGCCTTATTAAAACCGGCTAAATCACGTGTGAATGCATCAATCGATTCAGCCGTGTTGCGGCCCACTAGGTGCTGGTATAAGGCCTGCATAGCGAACTCACGCGAGCGTGTACGGGCTGACTTGTCAGCGGCTTTTTTCACACCCGTGTCGGTCAGGCCGGTGCGTGATTGTGGCGCGCGCTTAAGAGGTGTTGTTGGTTTTGTAATTGGGTCAGCCATAGCGCCAGTCGGTTAGTAAAAATTATTGTTCTTCAAAAAGGCCAGCTTTGGGCTTGGCCTAGCGCTTAGCCTAGCGCTTCTATCAGGTTGGCCATTTCGACGGCGACGCGTGCGGCGTCTTGGCCTTTTTCAGTCTGGCGATCAAAAGCTTGAGACATGTTTTCAACAGTCAGTATCGCATTCGCGATAGGTATCTGGTAGTCCAGTCCTAACCGGGTGATGGCGCCGCCGCTCTCGTTCGCCACCATTTCGAAGTGGTAGGTTTGACCGCGAATGATGCAGCCAAGCGCAATCAGGGCATCGAATTTTTCGCTCTCGGCCATGGCTTGCAACGCGCAGGCCACTTCTAAAGCGCCAGGAACTTGTACATGGGTGATGTTTTTGGTTTTCACACCCAGCACGGCTAACTCTTCTAGGCAAGCGTCTGCCAATGCGGTGGTCACGCCATTGTTAAAGCGCGCTTGGACTATGCCAATCGAGAGTTTTTTGCCGTTGAGTAGTTCGCCCTGGCCCTTATCTGCTTCTAACATCTGCTGTCCTTTTAAGAGTTGGCTTGGTCACGGCTGAGGTAGCCGACCAGTTCAAGGCCGTAGCCTTGCATGCTGGGCATACGTCTTGGCGTGCCCATGAGGTTCATTTTGGTCACGCCGCATTCGCGCAGAATTTGTCCGCCTATGCCGTAAGGGCGTAAATCCATGCGGTTGCGCTCTTGCGGCGGGTGGTTGGGGGCTGCGCCTTCAAACTGGGCGAGCAGTTGCTCTGCACTCTCGCCGCAGTTGAGCAGCACGGCCACGCCTTTACCTTGCTTGGCGATATAGCCTAGGCTTTGCTCCAAGCTCCAGGCATGGGTTTGGCGACCAATTTCAAGCGTGTCCATGATGGACAAGGGTTCATGCACCCGCACTGGGACTGTGTCGCCGTCTTCCCATTCCCCTTTGACCAGCGCTAAATGTAGGCCTTCGCCGTGCATGTCCCGAAAAGCGTGCGCAGTGAATAGACCGTAAGCGGTTTTCAGTTGACGGCTAGAGACTTTTTTGATCAAAGATTCGGTGCGGCTGCGATGCTCAATTAAGTCGGCAATTGTGCCAATTTTTAGACCATGCTCGGCCGCAAACAGCAGCAAATCGGGCAGTCTGGCCATGGTGCCGTCGTCTTTCATAATCTCGCAGATCACCGCCGCTGGCGAGCAGCCCGCCATGCGCGCGAGATCGCAGCCAGCTTCAGTATGGCCAGCGCGCATTAGCACGCCACCGTCGACAGCTTGCAGCGGAAAGATGTGGCCGGGCTGAACCAAGTCTTGAACTTTTGAATTCTTGTCCACGGCTACTTGCACAGTGCGCGCCCGGTCAGCGGCTGAAATGCCGGTGGTCACGCCTTGGGCTGCTTCTATGGAGACGGTAAATGCGGTGGAGTGCAGCGCGTCGTTGCGCAGCGCCATGGGTGGCAATTGCAATTGCTCGCAGCGCTCTTTTGTCAGTGTCAGGCAAATCAGGCCGCGGCCAAAACGGGCCATAAAGTTAATCGCTTCGGCGCTAACGTGGTCGGCGGCAAGCACTAAGTCGCCTTCGTTTTCGCGGTCTTCTTCGTCAATTAATATGACCATGCGGCCGGCGCCCATTTCGGCGACTATCTCGGCGACGGGGGAAATTGCAATTGCTGAGGTCATTTATTGGACTTTAAGGTGTCCTGCAGCATACGCTCTACATAGCGCGCTATCAGGTCGATTTCGAGGTTAACGCGGCTGCCGTGGGCTAGCTGCTGCAAAGAGGTATTTTGTACGGTATGCGGAATCAAGTTGATGCTGATCTCGCAGCCTGCGCCAAATGGGCTTTGCTCGGCGCTTAAATCAGTGACTTGATTCACGGTCAGGCTCACGCCGTTGACGGTAATTGAGCCTTTGTAGGCGAGGTATTTGGCTAACTCGCTGGGGGCAAGAATGCGTAATTCCCAGCTCTCGCCGATTTCAGCAAAGTAGCTGACATGGCCTATGCCGTCTACATGGCCGGAGACCATGTGGCCACCTAGGCGGTCGTTGGCGCGCATGGCTTTTTCTAAGTTGATCACGCCGGTCTCTGTCAGGCCGCTGGTTTTGTCCAAGGACTCGGCCGAGATGTCGATATCGAATTGCCCTTTGGCTTGGTCAAAGCTGACTACCGTCATACAAGCGCCATTGATGGCAATGCTGTCGCCCAAACCCACATCGTCGAGGTAAGACTCGGGCGTGGCAATGGTCAAGCGCTTGCCATAAGTTGATGAGCTGCCCAGGCTTTGGATGGCGACGATGCGCCCCAAGCCGGTGATGATTCCGGTAAACATAGTTGTATTTTCGCAGGGATTAAGGGGAACTCTTGCAAAAAAACCTTGGCTGATTTTTTTCGCACTAAAGAGTGACGGTTTTAAGCGGTAATTTTGAAAAATTTCAGAACTGATCTCGCCCGCTAGGTCTTGCTATTACACGCAGATCTGGGCCAACCCTGTCGGCGGACAGGAATTCCAAGGCCCAGGCTTGGTCTATCTCAGTGAGCGGCCCCAATAACGCCAAGTCTTGGCCATGGCCTATGAGTTTGGGCGCAATGTAGTGCAGCAACTCGTCGACCAGCGCTGCGCGTATGAAAGAGCCGTTGAGTTTGTGGCCGGCTTCTAGGTGTATTTCGTTGACTTCTCGCGTGGCTAAATCGGTGAGCATGGCTTCTAAGTCGACCTTGCCGTTGGCGTCAGGCAGATAAATCACGCTAGCGCCGCTCGCTTGCAGCGCAGCTTGCTTATGCGCGTCGCGCACGGCGGCATAAATCAAGACCGGTCTATCGGCCGCGAAAAGCGCTGCGTTGGGCGGCGTTTGCAGCCGGCTGTCGACCACCACCAGCCGGGGCTGGCGCGGCGTGGCAATGCCGCGTACATCCAGCCTGGGATTGTCTTCTAGCACCGTGCCAATGCCGGTCAGCACGGCGCAGCTGCGGGCGCGCCAAACGTGACCGTCGGCGCGTGCTTCTGGGCCTGTTATCCATTGGCTTTGGCCGTTTTTAAGTGCTGTTTTGCCGTCTAGTGAAGAGGCTACTTTTAGCCTTAACCAAGGCCGGCGGCGAATCATGCGGCTGAAAAAACCGATATTGAGCTCGCGCGACTGTGCTGCGCCTAAGCCGACTTCGACGCTGATGCCAGCTGCGCGCAGCCGCTCAAAACCTTGACCGGCTACCAGTGGATTGGGGTCGGCAATCGCGGCGACGACCTTGCTGATGCCAGCAGCGATCACCGCATCACAGCAGGGCGGTGTGCGGCCGTGGTGGGAGCAGGGCTCTAGCGTCACGTAAAGCGTAGCGCCTAGCGTGCTGTGGCCTTGTTCGCTGGCGTGACGCAAAGCCATGACTTCGGCATGTGGACCACCGCGCACTTGGGTATGGCCAAAACCTAATACCTGGCCCTGAACATCGACTAAGACCGCGCCAACGGCGGGGTTCGGTGGGCAGATGAGCCTAGCCTCGGCAGCTTGAGCCAGCGCCAGAGCCATGGCTTGATCTGGCGAGAGTGGGGAGTTTGTATTTTTCATGCATTCAGTGTGAGGCGCCGAGTACTGTTCTTCACCGGCTTAGTGTTATTTTATAAGCTGGCTTGGTGACAGACTGTCTCAGACATTCTCGGCAGGCGGCTATTCATAATTTGGCCAATACCTACTTTGACTTTAGTCCACTGTGTCGCCGTCTGTTTTTCTGAAATGTCTTCTACGGTGTCGACGACCAACGTACTGGCTAAAGCGCAAGTATCTTCAAACGCGAGTGAAAAACGCGTGCGCTGTATGTCGTTTAGCTGCCAGGCAGTGTCTGATTTTGAAAGCTCAGCCCTTGTAATGGCCAAGGCGGCTAGGTTAAGCCTTGGGTTTACTTCCAGCATTTGAGGCGCTCGCCAGTGCCCGAAATACCGCGCTGCCCCGTGTGATCTAGGCTTAAGCTGCCGCATTCATCGCCAGTCATGGGTCCGCCATCGGTAGGCGTGGCATTCAGAATAAAGCTGTTGTCTGTGCTGGAAACGCTGAGCTTATATATTGCCTTTCCTTCGCCGACTCGGGGTGACTGGCTAAAAGACTGAGCTGCAAACGCCTCACCCACCTTATTGCCTGCTGTGTCTTTTGCATAGCTGTAGTTTTCGCTGTAAAAGCGCTCCATCCATTGCTGAGCGCTAGCGAGTTGGACTTTGGCGTCCGAGCGCCGCCCCCTCGCTATATGGGCGCTATAGGCGGGCCATGCGGTTGTGAGTAATAGGGCCAGTATCAGCATGACTAGCATCACTTCAATCAGTGTGAAGCCCTTATTACTTGTGAAGCGGTTGGCTTTAGTCAATGTTTTAGTCGGCGTTTTCATGGCTTTTTCTCAACGCCTGAAAGTGTTCATGCCGGGAACTTCACGCCAACCAATTCTGGCGTTAAAGCTGCGCATGCAAAGCGTGTGGTCAGCGCTTTGACCTATGACTCGGTAGGCGAAGGTATTGGCCGCGCAGGACTGAGTCAGACACTGCTCTGGGTGCTCTTCGCAAAATTTCTGGGTTTGTGCAGGCTTGGCTGCAGCAACACGACCAGATCGATCTGAGGCTAGTTTGACTTTTTGATCCGTGCTGGGTATGGCAATGAGCTTGCTCGGTTGTCCGTTGACCTGCCGCAAACTGCCCAAGCTGGTACTGCTTGGCAAACCGGTGTTGGGGTCCAGCATATAAAACCGGCCAACTGGGGCGTGGTTGCATTGGCTTTGATCGGACGCTGGTCTGACACTGGTGAACAGTATATTTTCGCTGCGCTCATCAGGGCTGCTCAGCAGCATTTCCGAGCGACTGGGAAAATCGAAGTACCAACCATCCTGATGGCTCAAATCTAATGCGTTGGCACTGGTTGCGCTGACTGTCAGTGCACCATTGCTTGTGCTGATGAGTTTGCGTTCTAGTAGCGTGGTTGTACCGCGAGGCGGGTTAGCGTGAGCGGGGTTGGTTGCGGTTTCACTGCTTGTGATGATGCTGCGGTCGTAAACACCATACATGCGCTGGGTGATTCCGTCGGCTGGAAAATCGTTGGCGCTTAGAGACTTACCTGTGCCAAACACTACCATCACACCGCCGCGCTTTGGAAAGCCAAAAGCCGGTGCGCTTGTGATGGCTAAAGTCTGGTCATTGGCGGTTTTGGCCGTATAAAAAGGAAGACTTAGGCCGTTTTTTTTTAAAGGCGGAACCCCAATTTCGTGGATCGCTGCTGCTTAAATCGAATTTCCAGACATTGCCCTTTAGGTCGGTGGCGAAGGCGTAGTCTGCCGTGCCGTTGTTGTCTATGTCTATCCAGCTCACACCCATCATGCCGTTGCCGCTGTCTTGGCCTAACGGTAAAAGTTTGTAGTAGTCGTTATTGATGCGCCAAACACCGCTACTGTCTGGGCCGTCAACGCCAAGAACAAAAAGTGCTGCGTTACCGTTGGCAGAGTTCACGCCATTGGGAATGAGCACCGCCCACTTGCCGTTGTTCAGCTGAACTATGGGTGAGGCTTGGCCGCTGAAATGGTTAACGCCGGGTTCGCTTAAAACATGGCCCATATCGCTGTCATCAGTTGGCGTGAATTGCCACTTAAAAATCGCTGCGGCATTGGATTCGACCAGCTGGCTTGGGTCAGTTACGGCCAATGCAAAAACCCCTTTTGCGCCGCGCCCCAGACTGGCAAAAAGATAGCTGGCCCAACTCGGTTGGCCGTTACTGGTTTGGCTGGTGATCACATCACCGCTAAATGGATTGCCGTCCATGCCCGCGCTAATGGCTGCCGTGGGCTTTGCTAAATCGGGCAGCAATGCTGCCAACATACCCGGCAAAAAAGATATGACGGGTGTACCCGTATTGGCTTTAAAGGCATGCAGCATGCCGTCATTAGCGCCTACCCAGAGTAGTTTTTCCCGTTGCGCATAGGTCGCAGAAAACGCCGCGTAAGAAGGCAGGCCAGCGGGTAGCAGTGCATCAAAAAACCGTGCGCTTGGCCTGCTTTGAAGCCAAGGTACGGCGTTCACGACAGTGCCCATTAAATTGCTTTGGCTGCGCGCCTGGAAGCGCTCGCCGCGTGGGTCTTCGTTTTGGGTGTCGCCGCGAATATAGTCCAGCAAAGCTTGGGCGCGATGTTCGGCTTTATCGCGACTCAATTTGCCAGTCAGGTCTGGGCTGCTTAACGCGACTTTGTATGCGGTGTTAAGTGCATTCCATTTCAAACTTATGCCTTGATTTTTACCTTGTGCAGTCGCTTGGTTGCTAATGATTTGTCGTTCTGTCCATGGCCATCGCTTGAGTGTCTCGCCGGCGTTCCAAGTCGCTGTGGTTTGAAAATTTCCATCTGCTTCGAGTCGGTAAGCCAGTACTGAACCGGTTTTAAGCGTTGGGTCGAATTGGCTGATGTATTTATAACTACCGACCACTAACTGACTGGATGAGACTGTTAGTCCTGCATTTGCTGATGTGACAATTTTTTCAAATCTGTCTTTGAGCTGGCGCTCTAGCCGCTCTGGCTGGCGGGTTGGGAAGTAGCCCTCAGGCATGTCGTCGCCGCAAGCTGCCAGCGGTGCATCGCCACAAGACTGGACGTCTGTACGCTGGCTACGCCATGAATTTTCGGGCAAAGACTCGCTGCTGCTGAGGTTAAAACTGCTGGCTTTGGTTGTGTCGAAGCCACCATATTTTGCGGCGTACCAAAGTGGGTCTTTAAGCAATACATCTGCTGCGCCACGCATGTTGAAGGTGCCGACAACGGGTAGGTCTACATCGTGGATGGTGCGCGCGCCTAAGCTACTCATGCAGGGACTAATGAGTAGGCCTAAATCTTTTGCCAGTGCGCGTGTGGCGACGTGGTCTGGCCAGTCTTGGGCTTTATAAGGTCCAGCGGCAATGGCATGCCCGTTAAGGCTGCCTGTTGTTTCGCGATAGTCTTGGCTGGCGCACAGTGTGCCTGCCATGCTAACAACAGTAGGCGTTTTTGCATTCGCTGGCACGACCCCGACATGGCCGTGTGTGAGGTAGACCTTGTCTGCCGAGTCTTGTCTTTGCTGGCTGCCGGACGGTGCGTTGGCGTGGTTTACGCCGATGATGCTGTAACCCTGCGCGGCTTGGTCGTTACCGCCTACATTGACGATGTCGCTAGTAATTTTTATTTGGTAGTCGGCGCCTTTGCTTGGCGGCGCGATGATGTCGTAACGCAAGTAGCCGGTGAGAGCCATGTCATGGTTGCCGCCAAACAGCGCATCGCTCCAAGTGACCAAAAAAGCGCCGTGTAGGTCGGACGTGCTAATCGCAGAAAAAGTCAGCATTGACGAAGCGCCGTTTTTTGACCGACCTTCTGGCGTGATGTAGACAAACTTTTGCGGTTGACTGTGGGGTATGGCTACGGCTATACGTGCAGTACTGCCGCCCAAATTCATGACCATGGTTTTGACCGTTAATGCGTGGGCTGGCGCATCGGCAGGCAGGCTTAGGTTTTGTATCTTGTGTGTGTTGCCATAAAGCGCTGCGCCAGCTATATGGTAGGAGCCGCCTAGAGCTGGTGCTTCTGGGCAAATGCCACTGACATCGGCTAGATTGGTCACGTATTTAGCGCTGCAGTCTTGGCCAAATTTGCCGTTTAAAGTGTTGCCAATACCGACGGCTCGCCAGCTGTTGTTTATGCCTTCTGCGCTGCCCACGCGCTGGGTGTAGCTAGCCAGTTCAGGTTGGCCAGGTAGCGCTGAAAAGAGTTGGCCAGCCTCTTGGTCAAAGCTCAACGCGCTGCTAGAGATGGCCAGTATGTTTAGCGGTCGGCAAGCTGGTTTGCCGTAGTGGCTCACTCGGCTAATATCGCTTTGATTAAGCGGATTAAGCGGATTAAGCGGATTAAGCGGATTAAGCGGATTAAGCGGATTTTTGACGCTGATGCCGCGGCTGTTGTCTTTACTTTTCGGCGGCTTGTTGTCGTTATTGCCAGCGTAATAATTCAGCGCTTGCACCACCATTTCGCTTATCGGATTGCCCCAAGCGGGCAGGCTGCCTTCGTTGGCCTGCATTTGAGTCGCTGTTTGGTGAGTCGCGCCATAACTACCATTTTGCCGGCCATAAAGCGTTATGCGGTCTAGCGCCGCAATCGCACCTTGGCCGGCGCTGGCGCAAGCGGGCGGCAAACTGGGGTTGTTGCCGTCGACTGAAATACTGTTGGCTGCATGGCAAAAACGCCCGGTTTTGAGGTCAATCTCATCTTGTAAATCGCCGATATTTTTGCGCAAAGCACCGGCGCTGAGGTTGCGGTCATAGCTGCCGGTGATCAGGCCGATTTCTGCTTTTGCACTGCTTTGACCGGCAGCGGGGAGGCCCAATTCTTGTAGTAAGCCATAGGGCTTGTAGTTGCTGTCTGTGGTTTGCTTGGTCGCGCTGGCTTGGTCAAATTTTTGACAGCGTTCTTGGCCTAGTAGTGCGGGCTCGCAAACCTTGATGCGCAGCGTTAAGTCTGGGCCTGTGTGGCCGTATGCGGCGGCATCGCTTGCTAGGGTGGGGAGGGCGGATTCATGTCTCAAGCTGGCGCCTCCATACCAGGCTTGGATGTTGCTGTAATAACGTGCCAGCTTATTGCCAAGCTTGGCAGCATTGGCCGCCTTAGGGTCAAGTTGCTCGTCAGCCCAGATGCAGCTGCGGTCGTTGATCGTGGCCCACATTTTGTAATTGCCTTTGGCTAGGCGTAATTGCGGTGTGCCCGATTCGCTGTCAAGCGCTGAGCGGTTGCAAAGCGTTAACCCGGCGTAGTTATTCACGTTGTCGCCGGTTTTTTTGGTCAGATCACGGGTCGAGAACGGGGTGTAGTCGCGGATATCTGCCCCAGCGTAAAACTTAACGAAGGCGTGTGAGTCCTGGCTCAAGCTAGCAGTCTCCAGTAGGGTTTGTTTTAGGCTGTCGGTGCTGCGCTTGCCGCCATACAGAATCTTGCGCAGGACATCTAGCCGCGTCATACTGGCCCAGTTCAAGAAGTTTCCACTCCACAAACTGGCGCTGGCAGGGCAACTATAGCGCACGCCTTTGTCCGTTGCTGTACGGTTAGTCTGTGCCATGCTGTCTGGCTCAAAAAGGTCATTGTTATACCTGTAGCATTTGCTGGAATCAAAATAACCGTAATAGCTAAAGCTTGGTTTGAACGTGGTGTCTAAAACACCATCGCCATCTAAATCCTCGAAGTCGCTATAGGCCGGTGAAAACAGTGTGTGGTCTTTGGATACGACCAACATCAACATGGGTTTAAGACTGTTTGTGGTGATGTTGGGCGGTAGGGCAGATAGCGGCTGGGCACCCATAAGATCGCTGCAAACCATGCCAATGCAAACTGGTAGAGAAATTCTTATTAGCCACCAGCAAGACAACATTTTTTTCAGAGCAAATGGTTTCATGTGGCAGTGTTGAAAAGTTAAAAACCTAAAATTATTCAAAGGGTTGAAAGTAGCTTTGCAGCACGATTTCAGTGTTCGGACTGCGGCCAAAGCCGCGTGCATTGATACGGAAATAGTTGTTTTGGCCAAGCCGAAAGTACTCGATCAAATACTCACTCTGACGAGATACGCCGATAATTTTTGGTCTACCCGTGTAGGTGCCAAAGGGCACGCCACCGCTGAAGTTGCAGTTCTCGGCTAAGCGCGCAGGTTTGCTGCCCAGGTTGTCGTTCCATTGGCCACCCTTCGAGGCTGGCCACCAAGGTTCTGAGAGTTCTGTGTTGCTTGCGCTGGCTAATTTGTAGTCACTGCTTTCGTAGCGCGCAGGATTTATGGCACATTGGCCTTGCGAACAATTGGCGTTGAACTGAGCAATACTTTCGCTGATCGGCCGTGCATCGCCTCTGGCGCAATAGGCACCGGGGCGGATCGCACCATTGGTGAGTAAAAGGTCAAATTCTCCGTCCCTGAGCGCCGCTTCTGCTGCCTCATGTGCGACTTGTGCATCGAGCTGCTGTCTGGCTAAGCGCTCACTCAGACTGACGCTGTTTGCGCTCCAAAGCGCCATGACCGTCATAGCCAACATAAAAAGCAATACGACAACTAATGCCGCGCCGTGCTGGCCCGTCAGCCTAGCCCATGACTTAGCTGATTTTTGGCCTGCGGTAGTGGGTTTGAACGCCTGCATGGACTGCTTTGCTTTAGTGAATAAGCGTTTGCGTGAGGTTGTTGCGCAACGCAAAAATCTTGCGGTAAACGCGGCGTATAAAGTTGTCCTTAGTTGTGACGCGCATGCCTTTGCAGTCGATATAAGTCGATACAGCGTTAGGGCTGGAGGTCAGTTTTGTTGGGCTTAATCCGCGCGCTAGCAGGCACACTTCTACGGATGACACGCGCGACCAGGCATTTCTCGTTTGCGCGTCTATTTCTAAATTGGCCAGCACGTCCATCTGACTGGCGCTGTAGAAAGCAGTTGCTTGCCGGGTTTCTGGGTCTGCGAAAACGCCGTAACGGAACTGCAAATCTTCTATGCCGTTGATTGCCGGCATGTAAGCGCTGGCGCGGTTACCGCTGCAGGCCAGGCTTGCAGTCTTGATGCTTTGGCCATCTTGGTTAAAAGTGACTGGGTTAAGGGTAAATCGGGCCGATACCCATAATGGCGTCTTGGCCGTGCGACCCAAATTGTTGCTTGAGTAGGTCGCAGCGCTGGCGTTGTTGTCCAATCTGTCGATGTTTTCTGCACTCAGACCTACATTGCCGCCGGCGCAATCCATGCGTTGGCCGATTTTTGACCCCATGGCGTCGTTGGTAAAGTAGTTAACCACCAGCGTGTCAGCGGTGATGCTGCTCGACGGGTGTGCGACGCAACCTTCGCCCTGAAAGCGCATGGCGGAGCAGCCGAATACACCGCTGTCAAAGGCTACGGGTGCACCCGCCACCACATTTGTATAGACGTCTACTTGTAGCCGTTCGCGCCCAGTATCCAATGCCCGAATGGCGGGATAAAAGCCAGCGTTAACCAGAACGCGTCCAATCATGTCTAACGCGAATTGACCGCTTTCGTCCACGCTTTGTTGTTCAGCCAAGGCGCGTCTGGTGTTTGAACTGTCTAAATAGAGGTTGGCTGCCGCAATCACAAGCGCTAAGTTGATGACCAGTGCAATCATTAATTCGATGAGGGAAAAGCCGCGCTCTTTTTTTGCGAAAGGGCGGACTTGCTCCGTCATGGCAGCAGCAGTGTGGTGTGGCAGCGCACGCCCTTAGGCACTTGGGCAGTACCGGGGCAGCAGTTTTGAAGACTGGCGTTAGATAGGCCGAGTTTGTCGCAGCTGTCGCTGTCGCGTAGTTGTTCGGTTTCGCGCTTAAGGTCTGATCGGGTGCGGTGCTGTTTGTCAAACCACATCAGAGTTAGCTTGATACCGTCTTGAGAGTTGCCAGAAATTTGCGCTGATCCGCCGGGTATTTCTTCACGCAGTTTGACGCGCCAACTGGCTACATCGCAAACTGACCTTTGCTGCGCACCTAAGTCCGAAGCGTTGCAAAACTTAGGCACTGCGACTGGCACTAAGGCCTGATTGGCCCAGCTGCTCACCAGATGAAATGCTGATGCGTTAGCGCTTTGTTCTTTTTTGGGTACTTGTGACAAATTGCTGCGCATGCGGTCAGAAAAATCCGCTGTTAGAAATGCCAGTTTGGCGCGCGAGGTGGCGCTTACCTGCTGACCTATAGATTGCGCTTGCAGCGCTGCCATGCCCAAGGTTGCAATACTCATGATGACTAGGCTGACAAGAACTTCTATTAATGAGCTTCCAGAGCAAGATTGCGGTGCATTAGCGCGGTCGGGCTTCATAGCTTTGTATTGACGTTATGACTGACGTTATTGCTGGCGTTAGTCTCAATTCTGGTGCGCCCCATGACGTCTACGTAAATGATGCTCGACATAGGGTCTTGGCTGCGTTCGGTGTCGGTAAGCCGCAGTTGACCGGTTTCACCTAAGCTCATACCGCCTTGCGGGCCAAAGCTAAAACTGGTTTTGTTGTTGACGCTGCGCAATGTGTAGCGCTTATCGCTCGCTTGTCTGACCGAGATGATGTAGCCGGGGCTGGCCGGATCGGAGTTGCTCACTGTAGTGCAATTTGGATTGAGAAAAACTATCCAACCCATCTGCCAATCATCTGGCCCATAACCGTCTGCGCCTGAAGCGTTGCACTGAGGTGCGGCTGTGCTTGTGCTGCTGGACTTACAGACGCTGGCGCAACTATTACGGTTAACTGCTTCGGCACGCGCCTTGTGCATAGCGCCTATGAAGTCGTGGCTTAGTGACTGCATATTGCTACGCCTGAAAAACTCGCCCAGAGCCGGTGCTGTCAGCGCGGCGAGGATTGCGGTAAGGCTAATAGTTACTAGCAATTCAGTGAGGCTTAGGCCTGACAGCGCTTGGTGAGCGGGACTAAATGGCTTGTGTGGGCTAGGTACATCTGTACCTAAGGTGCTTGCTGCTGTTGCAGCGATGGCAATTCGCTCTGGCAGAGCCTGATTACTGCGTGGCTCGACTGCAGCGGTCGAATAATGCATGGCGCAATTTTAGGTAGGCCTATCGACTTGATGCCAGCCCACTTATCAGCTTTATTCTGCCGTTCATCCTCCGCAGCGTACGCTCTCTACATTTCGACTTTTAACGATTGACCTCATCCACCATGACTCGAAAATCATCTATGTCTTCAAAGCTTCGGTAGACGCTGGCAAAACGGATGTAGGCGACTTTGTCTAGCCTTTTGAGCTCGTGCATAACCAGCTCACCTAAGTGCGGGGATGCAACTTCCCGCAGGCCTAGGCTGAGTAGCTTTTCCTCTATGTGTTCGACGGCGGCGTCAATTTGTTCGACGCTGACCGGGCGTTTTCGCAGAGCCAACTTCATCGAGTCCAAAATCTTGCCGCGCTTGTACTCTATGCGCCGGCCATCTTTTTTGACTATTGTGGGAAAAGTGACGTCAGCGCGCTCGTAGGTAGTAAAGCGTTTTTCACAGCTGCCGCACTGGCGGCGTCGGCGTATGAAGTCAGCATCTTCTGAGACCCGGGTCTCGACTACCTGGGTCTCAAGATGTCCGCAAAACGGGCATTTCATAACCGCTAGTCCTAGGCTTGTTGCAGCATGAGAAAAAGCAAGCGTATGCCCTGTTTTCTTAGCTGTAAACCGGAAAGCGAGTGGTCAGCGCATGCACTTTTGCACGCACTGCTGCCAAATTAGCCTCGTCACGCGGGTTGTCGAGCACGTCGGCAATCAGCATGGCGGTTTGGCGCGCTTCTTCGTCTTTGAACCCGCGAGTCGTCATAGCGGGTGTGCCTATGCGCACACCGCTGGTGACCATTGGCTTTTCTGGATCGTTAGGAATGGCGTTCTTATTGATAGTCATGTGAGCACTGCCCAGTACGGCTTCAGCTTCTTTGCCAGTGATGCCTTTGGCGCGTAAATCAACCAGCATGACATGGCTCTCAGTACGGCCGCTGACTATGCGCAGACCGCGCTCAATCAAGGTGTTGGCAATGATGTCGGCGTTACGCAGCACTTGCTTTTGGTAGACCTTGAACTCAGGCGCCATCGCTTCTTTAAAGGCAATCGCTTTGGCTGCGATCACATGCATTAATGGGCCACCTTGCAGACCAGGGAAGATGGCGCTGTTAATGGCTTTTTCATGTTCGGCCTTCATCAAAATGATGCCGCCGCGTGGGCCGCGCAGGCTTTTGTGAGTGGTTGAGGTCACGACGTCTGCAAACGGAACTGGGTTGGGATAAACACCCGCCACGACAAGGCCTGAGTAATGCGCAATATCGACCATGAAAATAGCGCCAACGTCTTTGGCGACTTTGGCAAAACGTTCAAAGTCAATCTTTAAGCTGTAAGCGGACGCACCAGCAATAATGAGCTTGGGCTTGGTCTCATGGGCTTTGCGCTCCATGGCGTCGTAGTCAATTTCTTCTTTGTCGTTCAGACCGTAGCTGACGGCGTTAAACCACTTGCCGCTGATATTGAGCGACATACCGTGAGTCAAGTGACCGCCTTCAGCCAAACTCATACCTAATATGGTGTCACCTGGTTTTAGAAAAGCCAGAAAAACTGCTTCGTTAGCCGATGCACCGCAATGCGGTTGTACGTTGGCGGCTTCGGCGCCAAACAGTGTTTTGATGCGGTCGATAGCGAGTTGTTCGGCAATGTCAACATGCTCGCAGCCACCGTAGTAGCGGCGGCCGGGATAGCCTTCTGCGTATTTGTTGGTTAGCTGTGAGCCTTGTGCGGCCATCACTGCTGGTGAGGCATAGTTTTCGCTAGCAATCAGCTCAATATGCTGCTCTTGGCGTTTGTTTTCGGCCTGTATGGCGGCAAAGATTTCAGGATCGGTTTGTTCAATGAGAATGTCGCGGTGATACATGGCAGTCCTTTGGAAAGACGTGGTCCCTGTGCATTAATCAATGCTAGAAGGGCTGCCCAGGCGAACGGCTGATCACTTTAATGTGCCAAAACAGCCATTAAAGCGGTGCGCTTCCCAGTGGTGTCCCACCTTAACTTAACAGCTTTTGCTGCCAAGCCTATCGCCAGTTGCGCACCTATTAAGTGTAGCGCAGAGGAGAAGGCTGTCGCCTTGCCCGGGCTTTACCAGAAAGTGGATAAGGCGGCTACTTTTTCAGAAGCGTTGTCACTGCCTGGGCGACGCTCTGAGGCTGGCAATGACGCTGGAATTGGACGTGATTGACCATTGTTGATGTTGGGCGAGGATGGGCTAAGTCCGGCGACAACAGCTAATAAACGAGCGTGCTCTGCCATGACTTTACTGGTGTAGCCACCGTCGCTATCAAGATTTGCAGCGCCTACGTAGTACTTCAGACCGCCCTCAATAGAGCCAGCACGGGTGATGCACTCTTGCAGCACTTTTACGCCAACGCGTAAATTGGTAACTGGATCAAATGCGGCCAGACGGCCACCGAAGTTTTCATATTTGTCATGATGGATTTTTGTCATCACCTGCATCAGTCCCTGAGCGCCAACAGGACTTTGCGCAAAAGGATTGAAACCAGACTCTATCGCCATAATGGCGAGAATCAAGGTTGGGTCAAGTTTGGCTTGTTGGCCAATCTCGAAAGCGGTTGCAACCAAAACGCTCAACGGCTCCGGTGCCACGCTATATTTTCTGCCCAACCAAAAAGCCAGCGCGGCTTGTTGTTTCGGTAAATCTTTTGGATTTGCCGCAGTTGCGCGATCAATCGCTTCTGGCTCAGTAAAACCAACAATCACTTCCTGGCGATCTTGCAACCAAGTCATGAGTCTGGCCTCGCCAGCTTGGCGCAGATCCGGGCGTGCAGTCAAAGTGATCACAGCAAAAGCCACTGCCAAGCCCAAAAGAGCAAAGCTGTTGTGGGTGATTTCGAAAAAGCCTTTCATAACATCTTCGGCAATATTGCCTAGACTGTTTTTAAGGTTTTGTATTTGCGTATCAAAGCTATGCTTGTAGCTTGAGTTGCGAGATGTTGACATAGCATTCCTGCTCTTACGCTTGACAAACACGGTATAGATGTGAGCATCAAGCTTGGGATTTGGGTCGCGATCAAAGCAGGAACAGCTTTTTTTGCTGTGATACATCCTGTTGGTATTTTGACCCTTAATTTTTCCTAGTCTTGCTAAGACTAAGGACGCGGGCGGTCCGGTTTGGTTTGGACAAGGCGTATCTTAATGGCGTGTCATAACCTGTCAAGTATAAGAAATGCGTTTTATATGCATTAAGGTTATTGCTAGTTTCTTTTGTGAGCTGACGAAAATCTGCTAGCAAGTCTTCAAACACCCGCTCATCACTGGTGAAGATCCAATGACAAAGTCAATCACAATGCAATAAGTGATGAATTTAAATATCTTGAAACTCATTTTTGCCGCGCTTAAGCTGTGTTTAGCCTAACTCGGTTGGGCAGCTGCCGGGTAACCAACCCTGGCTCACAGTGGTGATGATTAATCGTCCCCATTGCACAGTGAGACGATAGCTCTCTCCTGCGCTAAAGCCGGCGTCATGGGTTTGAATACCCGCCGCCAACCCCGGTTAGCCAGTCTGACCGGGGTTTTTTGCGACTGGTAAAGCTGTGTTTTTAGTAGCAAGTCAGTGTTCAAAATGAGGCTGGATTTGTAAGTTAATTGGGTCAAGCCATAAATCGGCGAAAATAGGCAATATTCGTGTTGGCTTGCCGATTCAAGAAGCCGGTTTCCTTCAAAAGTTTTTATCCCTGCCGCTTGGTGTGGGCGTCCAATAGGTCGCCCCTTGGCTGCTTTTTCTTGTTTAATATTTATGCTGCGTTTTCCCATGTCCAAATCTTCCAAATCTGACGCCGCCACAGCGGCCAGCTCCGCGGCCAAGACCGGCTCCGCAAAGTCCGACCAGGTGCATCCGCTGGATGGTTTGACGGGTGGTGCTTTTTCTGCGCCGACCTCGGGTGACAGAACCGCGCGCATTCGCCAGTGGCTGCTGAGTGAGCCAAATGCCGAGCAAATGGCAGAGGTCTACAAAGACTTGGCCAACCGCGACAAGGGCGCAGCCAAGCCACTCAAAGAAAAGCTCGACGAAGTCAAACGCAGCAAGGGCCAGGAAGCCGCCGCCGCCGAGTGGGCCGGCAAGGCCGAAGTCTTGCTGGGTCTGGGTAAGCTTAATTTAGCCGATGCTTTAGCTTGGCAGCGCGATGCCGCCAAGGCTGGCGCACCACTGTCTAAAGAGCCATTAGCAGGCCTGAAAGCCCAGTTGGCTGAACGCGTCAAGACCATCGAAGACTTGCAGCACCGCACACAAGTACAGCGTGAAGCTGCCGTATTGATTGCTCAGCGTATTGAAGTGTTGTCCATCAAGCCTTGGCGTGATGCGCAGAGCGCACTTGAAACTTTGAGTGCCGATGTCGCGCATTGGCAAGCCCAAGCCGATGAAATTGCTCAAGACATTAATTGGGCCAGCGTCGATGCAAAATTTCCGCCACTACTAGAAGCCTCACGCGGCCAGTTGCTAGCTGTCTGGGACGCCTTTCAAGGGGCTTTGGACTTGGCTGTAAAAGCCTCAGAAGATGCCAGTGCTACTTTGCCGGCTGTGCCACTTTGGGCTGAAGAATTGCGCGCCGGTCGTGGCCAATTAGTGCATGCCGTTGGCGAAGCTGCACCCCGCCCGCCGAAAACTAAAATTGATCCTGCTGTTCTTAAAGACATGCGCGAGAAAGCGGCCTCTATTGTTCAAGCAGCATTGCACAAACTTGAGCATGAAGTCACCGAAGGCCACGGCAAAGCCACTCCGAAAGTTGCGGCAGATCTGCGTCAGGCGCTTAAAGAAAATATCCGTAATATCGACAATAAACTCGAAGCTGCAGCCCACGCAGCACTGACGGCCGCCGGCGAACTCGAAGGCTGGCAGCGCTGGCGTGCCGACCAGATTCGTGAAGAACTGGTTGTCAAAGCCGAAGCATTGGTTCTCAAGCCTATGGGCGGACGCAAGCAACAAGAAGCTTTGCGCGTGATGCGCGAGCAGTGGAAAACCAGCGATCAAGGCGGCACGCCCAATCATGCGCTGTGGAAGCGTTTTGATGATGCTTGCAACGAAGCCCACAAATTGGTCGAAGTCTGGCTGGAAACCGTTAAAGAGCAAAGCGAAGCCGCCAAAGCGCAGCGCCGCTTACTGATCGATGAAGTATCGGCTTGGGCTGAGTCGAACAAAGGCAATACCGACTGGAAGCATCAAATCCGTAGTCTCAATGGATTTGTCGACAAATGGCGCGAAGCCGGCCACCTAAGCGAGAAGGCCTTTGCAGAAATGCAGCCGCTCTGGAAAGCCGCAATGGATCTTGCTGATTCAGCACTGAGCACTGCTCGCAGCGATAGCTTGGCGCGCCGCAAAGCCATGATTGAAGAAGCTCAAGCCCTAGGCGCTGAGCCGCAACTGCGGATTGACGCGGTAAAGCATTTACAGCAACGCTGGCAACATGAAGCTCAAGGCGTGCCGATTGAGCGCAAGCAAGAACAAAAGCTTTGGGACGCTTTCCGTAAACCTATTGATGACGCCTTTCAGCGCAAAACCGCTGAGCGTGAAAAAGCCACTTCGGCACTCGGCGAGTTTGACCGCATGGTGTTGGAAGCATCGAAAGCGGTTGCAGTCGCCAGTGCTACCGGCGATGCGCAAAAAATTCATGCTGCTGCCAAAGCTTTGGAAGCCATTGTGCGCGGCCAAGTAGCCGCGCCGGTTGTGGCCGTGCCTGCTGCTGCGCAAGAAGCAGTACAAGCTGTAACGGCTAACGAGAACGACACTGCATCCGTACAAGCGCAGGCTGAGCCAGTAACAGCCGTCGAACTGGACGCAGCAACTGACACCCCTGCGCCAGACACGGTTCAAGAAGCCGTAGAAGAACAGGCTCAAGAAGATGCACCAGCCGAAACGCCTGCCGCACCAAAGGCAGCGCCCAAGCCAGTTGTTGCTATGCGCGGTGATGACCGTCCTGGCATGCGCAAGGCTGAGCCTGCACCGGCTGCTCGTGGCGGCAAATCTGGTGACCGCAAAGACAGTCGTCCGGGCAGCAAGCCGGGCGGTCCGCGTCAAAGCACCGACAACAAGTTCGAGCCTTACCGCGAAGAGCGCACAGAACGCTTTGCGCGCAGCGAGCGCCCGGCCTTTGAAGAGCGTGGCCCACGTTTGGGTGACGCCGCTTTCCGCGCCCAGCGTGAAGCCTTTGAAGCGGCCAACATGGCGCTTAAAAAACTTTCTATGCATGCCCACGGCGAAGTGCTAACCCACGTTCTGACAGCGTGGGAAAAGCGCGATCCTGAGCAATTGCCAAGCGCCCAAGACTTGGGGAAACTGGTCACATCAACCGTGCGTGCGCAATGGGTGCAGGCTGTGGCCAAGCCTTCGGGCAAGGACGCGTCGGACGCCTTGCTGCGTCTTGAAATGGCTTCCGAGTTGCCAACACCGGCCGAGCACATTAGCGCGCGCCGCATGATGCAGTTGCAATTGCTGACCAAACGCAATGCCCCCGCTCCCGCAGAGACTTGGGGCGAAGATGCCGCCAAGGTAATGGCTGGCGAGTTTGATGCCGCATCGGCCAGACGCCTGCAAAACGCGTTGAAGGTTTTGCTCAAACGATAAGCGCTAATTAAGGTGATTAAACCTGCGCCAAAAACAGTGTCTGCGGCCAGTAGGCCACAGACATTGGGCGAAGAAATCGCCAACAGCATCAGCCACGGTGTGATTTTTCTCGCTGTGCTGATGGTCTGGCCAGTACTTATCATCGGTGCGTGGCGTAAGGGCGACTGGATTGATGTGGCGGGCGCCGCCGTGTTTGGCTTGTGCATGGCGCTGCTTTACTTTACCTCGATGCTTTACCACGCCTTGCCTTCGCTGCAGGCAGTGCGCGCTAAAAAGCTATTCCAAGTGCTGGACCACAGCGCGATTTATCTCTTGATTGCCGGCACTTATACGCCGTTTACTTTGGGTGTGTTGCGCGGTCCTTGGGGTTGGAGTTTATTCGTCTTGGTATGGGCCATGGCTTTGGCCGGTATTACGTCGAAAGCACTGGCCGGCATACGCTGGCCGCGTCTTTCCACCGTTTTATATTTGGCTATGGGCTGGTTGGTGATAGTTGCCGTCAAGCCGATGTGGGAACTCGTTCCCGGCTGGGGCCTATTTTGGCTGCTTGCTGGTGGTTTGTCATACACGCTGGGTGTGGGATTTTTTGCCACTGATTCGCGGCTGCGTTACGGCCACTTTGTCTGGCATTTGTTTGTCGCAGCGGGCACCACCTTTCACTGCGTGGCGGTGTTTTATTACGCGATTTAATTCGCGTTGATTTTTAAAATCTGCAGGCTTAGTTTTTACGTTTTCTAGAGATTGCAGTTAAAGCCTAGGCTTTAACTGGCTTGTAAAACGCGTCAAACAGCAGCGCTAAGTCTGCGAATTCCGCAACAAACTGCACGCGATTAACAAAATACGCTTCAGACGTCACTGCAAAAAATTCGGCGGGCGACGTCGCCCCGTAAGCATCTAGCCAAGGCGCTGGCTGTCCAAAGCGCTGGCTGATTGCTAACTGTCCTCTAAAGCGTTCATACGCTGTGTGCATCAGTTGATGCCACTGCGTGTAGGCCGCGCGTGTAGCCAAGGGCGGACAACCATTGGCTGAGCCGTCGCTCATATCTATCTTGTGCACAAACTCATGTATGACCACATTCGAGCCGTGCGCGGTTTTCTCGCTGGACGGTGAGGCATCTTGCCAACTCAATGTAATCGGCCCGCCCTGCATGGCTTCGCCGGCCAACGCTTGGCTATAGCGGTGATGCACACCCGCTGCATCAACCGCTTCCCGGCGCGCCAGCATAGCGCCGGGGTGTATGACTATGCCTTTGAAGTCGGCGTAATAGTCCAGCCCCAAATGCAGCACTGGCAAACAAGCTTGGGCGGCAATTGAGACGGCAATCGCGTCGGTCACTAGCAGTCCATTGGCGCCAGCGAACTCTTTGTCGCCGAGAAATTCGCTGGCCAGTTGGCGCAACTGCTGTTGTTCAGGAATCGGCAACTCGGATAAAAATAAGTACTGTGCTAAGGTGTCGCGCCAAAGCGGTGTATCTATCGGCCGTGGCAGGGACAGCAAGCCGACCGTAGATAGAAATTGTTGGATTTGCTTAAACATGTATTTTCAGTTTAGGCCTGTTCGTTGCCACTTCAGCGCGGTGAAATTGCAAACCCTTGAAAGCTTCTTTAAAGCTCAGACCAGTGAAATACGTTCAATTCTGCTTGGCGTCAGGCGCAATACTTCAGCCCGGGCGGGCGTGGCTGCGCCATCCCAATCGCTAAGCACAATACGCGTTAAGCCAGCGCCAAGATCGTGGCTAGCTGGCTTGTGAGTGTGGCCGTGAATTAAGGTGTTGGACTTTGCCGCGCTAAGCCAAGCGCGTGCGAACTTAGCATCGACATCGGCGTATTGAACGCCGGAATTTTTCCGCGCTTCGCTTTGCGCTCGCAGTGCTTTGGCAATCGCTTGGCGTTCGGCCAGTGGTTTGCTTAAAAATGCTTGTTGCCATTCTTTTGTGCGCACTTGAGCTCGAAACTGCATGTATTCCAAATCATCAATACACAGCGCATCTCCATGCGAGAGCAAGTAATTTTGACCCGCCCAATGCAGTACGCAGGGGTCATCCAACAAGCTGGTTTTACAGTCGAACAGCAGGCCTTGGCCGAGTAAAAAGTCACGGTTGCCGTGCATGAAAAAAAGCGCCAGCCGCTCACCCGTTGCGCGGATGATGTCGGTGCACTGCTTTTCAAAGCTCGCATCAGCTGGACTAACTACATCATCTCCAACCCAAACTTCGAACAGGTCGCCCAACATAAAGACGGCGTCGGCAGAAGTGTTCTGCATATAGCGCTGCCAGAGCGCAAAAGTGGCCGGTTCATTGGCCTGTAAATGCAGGTCCGAAATGAAATCGACCGTGCGCCAGTGTGCTGGCGCATTAAGCGCAGCAAACCGGGGCACGGTCTGAATCATATTGACGTTTTTGTCTGAAAATTACAGCGCGACGGCTTTTTCAATGATTACGTCGGTCTGTGGCACATCGCTGTGACCGGATTTATTGCCAGTCTTGACGGCTTCAATTTTGTCCACTACATCCATGCCGCTGATGACTTTGCCAAACACTGCGTAGCCCCAGCCCGAACCGCTAGGTGCGCTGTGGTTGAGGAAGTTATTGTCGGCTGCATTGATGAAAAACTGCGAGCTAGCTGAGTGCGGCTCATTGGTACGGGCCATGGCCAGGGTGTACTTGTCGTTTTTCAGGCCGTTGGTGGCTTCGTTCTCGATTTCACCGTCGGTTGATTTTTGTTTCATGCCGACTTCAAAACCGCCGCCTTGAACCATGAAACCAGGAATTACCCGGTGGAACACTGTATTGGCGTAATGGCCTTTGTTCACATAGCTCAGAAAGTTAGCAACTGTTTTTGGCGCTTTAATGGCGTCAAGCTCTATCGTGATGATGCCGTGGTCTTTAATGTGCAGTTCAACGGTTGGGTTGGTCATAGTGTGTCCTGATAAGGTTTAAAAAATATTGCAAGAAGAAGAAGACGGCGCTTGTTGCCGACTTCAGGCGAAATTTGCGGAATGCTTAGTTTTGAATACTGGCGGACTTGATCACGACCGGCGTTTTAGGTACATCGCTGGGGAAGGGGCCAGCAGCGCCAGTTGGAACCATACGAATTTTGTTCACGACGTCCATGCCGCTAACTACTTTACCAAATACGGTGTAGCCAAATAACTGCGGAGAATTAATCAATTGGGCGCGCGGCACATTGGTGTAGGTTTGACCCTGAAACTCAATTTTCGCCACAGGGTCGCCGGCTGGAATAATCGTTGGGTTGAGAAAATCATTGTCTTTGACATTGATGAAAAACTGCGAAGAGGCCGAGTTAGGCTCAGATGTGCGAGCCATTGCCAATGTGCCAATCACGTTTTTGTCACCGCCTTTGGCCAGCGCTTCACGACCTTCATGCACAACGGGTGGGCGAGTTTTTTTCTCGTTGTATTTGGCGTCGTAGCCACCGCCTTGGACCATGAAACCGGGAATTACGCGGTGAAAAATTGTGCCGTCGTAATGCTTGTCTCTGACGTATTGCAGAAAGTTCTCAACTGTTTTCGGCGCTTTGTCGGGATAAACCTCGACCATGAAATCACCTTCACTGGTGACAAATTTCACCTTTGGCGCGGCTTGCGCCAAAGCTGGAGCGGCTAGGCTGGCCAAAACTAAACTGGCAACAGCGGCTAGTAGTGCGCTACGTCGTTGAAATGAATTGCGCAGGCGAGTTGTTGCTAGAACTAAATGCATTAAGTGGCTTTCTTCAAAAAATATAAATCTATTGCCAGCTTTTGACATACCCAGTGCTGGCAATGGATTGACTGATATTGCTCGCTTGAATCTTTCAATCGACTTGACTTATCTGCCAAGCCGAATCTTTAAAGGGAGGTTTCAGTTTAAGCGCCCTTAGCAATGGATTGATAAGCCTCGAGTTGAACTGTTTTAAAGCTCTTATTCTTACTTTGCCATGGTCTGAGTATCGCTGCCTAAGTCTTGGCACATACCAGCTAGTTTGACGGGTGATTTTTGCGTTGAAAGTCAGTACTTTTTACCGTAATTTTTAGTATTGACAGTGCTGCGTTATGGGTCAAAACCTCAGTCGTCGCAGGTATCTTTCTTATTCTGCTGTTCGACACGCCGCACTCTGACATAAATAAACGACTGACCCTGATTGCTGGCGGTGTATAAAAACCAATCATCCGCCATTGGTTTTTTGCACGATTGAGCCGGGCTTTTCGACTTTCTTCATCACTGCTGTTGCTGTGGTGTTTGCAGGAGCAGATTGATCTGAACTTAAGTCCTTGGTCTCTAGCGCAAACAGACGGCTGATTATGTTTAATTTGGGCTGGACGCTGGTATTTTTACTGTCTAGTTGCAGTGCTTTGCTATAGGCTTGACTAGCTAATTTTGCGTAAACATCGCCTAAATTTTCATGTGCTCTTGCATAGCTGGGGTTGGTACGTATAGCCATTTCAAGAGCGGCTCTGGCCTTGTCAAATTGATTTTGCGTGGCGTATAAAGCGGCCAAGTTGTTGTAAGGCTCTGGCAGTTCGGGATAGTCTTTGGTGATATCGCTAAAGGTTGCAACGGCGTCTGCTGATTGACCCGCCTGGGTTTGAATCACACCTTTTAGAAAACGCATTTGCGGATCGCGTGGCTTCACGGCTAAATATTGATCGGCTTTTGTCATGGCCTGGGAAAGTTGACCAGAACGCACTAACTGATTGACGTCGGTATATTCGTCCGCATGCGCCACTGTGGCAGTGAGCGCGCTAGCAAGGAAAACGCTGTGTAGTGCGATTCTAAGCAAGGTGCGCAGGGACTGGCAATAAATGGGTACTGGCTTTGACATATTGAATCTTTACAGTTTTTTATTTGTGCTCGTTTGGGCTTGAATGATTACTTGGACAATCACTACTGAGTTTGCTGAGCCATCACAAGCACCAGCCTTAGTCTTAAAAAGTGCAGCAGTTCGCCGGTCAATTAAGTGATTAAGCCAGACTGTCAGCGCAGCAAAACTACCCATTATTGTAACGGAGGGCTATTAACTCTTTTGCCTGGTACCCAAAGGTGCGCGTCAACCTTAAGGCCTAGTGCTCACAAAAAATGCTATGCCTAATAATGATTTACACCTACTTTTATAGATCAATACCTGGCCCGACTTGCTCTACACTGAGTGCCTTAAGTTCTTGTCTTCGATTTTTTCCCCGGTCAATGTTTGTTAGTGTTTAGCTGACCACAACTCTTGGCCATCCCCGTTTCTCGCCCTATTGGGTTTATTCTTTTTGCCTTTACGCGCCAACTTTTCATGAGCCTCAGGATTTACAACACGCTAACCCGTGCAGTTCAAGCGTTTTCGCCGCTGATACCCGGTCATGTCCGCATGTATGTTTGCGGCATGACGGTTTACGATTTTTGTCATCTTGGCCATGCCCGCGCCATGGTGGCGTTTGATGTGGTGCAGCGCTGGTTAAAGGCCAGCGGCATGCAGGTAACCTATATACGTAATGTCACTGATATAGACGACAAAATTATTCGCCGCGCTCTGGAGAACGGCGAAACCATACGTGCACTTACTAATCGTATGGTCGAGGCCTTGCACCAAGACGCTGATGCGTTGGGAATCGAGCGGCCAACACACGAGCCCCGCGCCACCGACTATGTGCCGCAAATGCTAAACCTGATTGGCTTGCTTGAGCAAAAAGGCTTGGCCTATCGCGCCCAAGGCAGTGCGGATGTGGGTGATGTTAATTTCGCGGTGCGCAAGTTCGCGGGTTACGGCAAGCTCTCGGGTAAGTCGCTAGACGAGCTCCGCGCTGGCGAACGCGTTGAAGTGCTGGATGGCAAACAAGATCCGCTCGACTTTGTGCTTTGGAAAAGCGCCAAGCCCGAGGAGCCCGAAGACGCTAAATGGCCAAGCATTTATGGCAGCGGCAGACCGGGTTGGCACATCGAGTGCTCGGCCATGGCTTGCGAACTCTTAGGCGAATCCTTTGACATCCACGGCGGTGGCGCGGACTTGCAGTTCCCGCACCATGAAAATGAAATCGCTCAATCCGAGGGCGCTTATGGCCAACCACTGGCTAGCGTCTGGATGCACAACGGATTTGTGCGACTAGATAACGAGAAAATGTCCAAGTCACTGGGCAACTTCTTCACCATCCGTGAAATACTGGCCAAGTACGATGCCGAAACCGTGCGGTTTTTCATCGTGCGCGCACACTACCGAAGCCCTCTCAATTACAGCGACGCGCATCTTGATGACGCCTACAGCTCGCTCAAGCGTCTCTACACCGCCCTCGACTCAGTGCCACCTACGTCTCAAGCGATTGATTGGACTGATTCTTTTGCGCTGCGTTTTAAAGATGCCATGGACCAAGACTTCGGCACGCCAGAGGCGGTAGCCGTGCTGTTTGATTTGGCGACTGAAGTCAATAAAAGCCGCTCCGCTGAACGCTCAGGCCTGCTGCTGGCATTAGGCCAATGTTTAGGCTTGCTGCAAAGCGCGCCGCGCGAGTGGTTGCAACGCCGGCGTGAAACGCCGAATGCGTCTGGCGAATCCAGGACTGAGGGCAATACTGCGACCGATGTAAGTGCTGCCATCTCAACCGAAGCGATTGAATCGCTGATTGCCCAGCGCGCAGCCGCTAAAGCGGCGAAAAATTTTGTCGAGTCCGACCGCATACGTCAAAGCCTGTTGGCCCAAGGTATTGCACTTAAGGACGCGCCGGGTGGAACCAGTTGGGAAGCGCTGCCTTAATGGCCGTCTTCCAAACCACTCCGCAAGCCTCAAAGAAACCGTTTAGCAAGCTATGACAAAGACCGTTAAAAACGCCTCCACCAGCATGCTGCCAACGCATCTATTGGAGAGCGACGCCCCAGCGCCGCCGCATGTGAACACCATACCCAGTTACTGGGCCGATGCTTGCGTTCACTTAGTCAAAAAAGACCGTGTGATGAAGCGCTTGATACCGCAGTTTGGCGATGCCTGTTTGCAGTCTCATGGCGATGCTTTTTGCACGTTGGCCCGAAGCATAGTGGGTCAACAGATATCCGTGCCTTCGGCGCAAGCGGTGTGGAACCGCTTCGTGGCTTTACCAGAGCGTATGACGCCCAGCCATGTCCTCAAGCTCAAAGTCGCCGACATGCGCGCCGCGGGCCTAAGTCCACGCAAGGTGGAATACCTTGTTGACTTGGCTTTGCACTTTGACTCTGGCAGCGTTCACGTCACCGATTGGGCAGCGATGGAGGATGAAGCTATCATTGCCGAGTTAGTGGCGATTCGCGGCATTGCTAGGTGGACGGCTGAGATGTTCTTGATTTTCTACTTGATGCGTCCGAATGTTTTGCCGTTAGATGACGCCGGTTTAATCAGCGGCATTAGCCACAATTACTTTTCGGGTGAAGCCGTTAGTCGCAGCGATGCGCGTGAAGTAGCTGCCGCTTGGGCACCTTACTGCAGCGTAGCGACTTGGTATATTTGGCGCTCCATGGATTCTGTGGCCGCCAGCACTGTTATGGCGGCTTGAGCTGCCCTAGACACTAATTCAAAATAATTTCAGAAGACTTTAAGGAGCAGCAGATGGCCAAAAAGACCTTCCTCGATTTCGAGCACCCGATTGCGGAACTCGAAGGAAAAATAGAAGAACTGCGTTACGTGCAGACCGAATCAGCCGTCGATATCTCCGAAGAAATTGAGCAGCTGGCGAAAAAAAGCCAGCAGCTGACCAAAGATATCTACAGTGATTTGACACCTTGGCAAATCACCAAAATAGCGCGCCACCCTGAGCGTCCCTACACGCTCGACTACGTGCGCGAGATATTCACTGATTTTGTCGAACTCCACGGCGACCGGCACTTTGCGGATGACTTATCCATAGTTGGCGGCCTAGCGCGTTTTAACGGCACGGCTTGCATGGTCTTGGGTCAGCAAAAAGGACGCGACACCAAAGAGCGCGGACTGCGCAACTTTGGTATGAGTAAACCCGAGGGCTACCGCAAGGCCTTGCGCTTGATGAAAACGGCTGAAAAATTCAAGCTGCCAGTATTTACTTTTGTCGATACGCCAGGCGCTTATCCCGGCATTGATGCTGAAGAGCGCTGCCAATCCGAGGCCATAGGGCGCAATATTTTCGAGATGGCCCAGCTTGAAGTGCCCATCATTACTTGCATCATAGGCGAGGGCGGCTCGGGCGGTGCGCTGGCTATTTCGGTCGCGGACCAAGTGGTGATGTTGCAGTATTCAATCTATTCCGTGATCAGCCCTGAAGGCTGCGCTTCGATTTTGTGGAAGACTTCAGACAAAGCTGAGTTCGCTGCCGAAGCCATGGGGATTACCGCGCACAGGCTTAAAGCTTTAGGCGTGATCGACAAAATCGTCAGCGAGCCAGTGGGTGGCGCGCACCGCGATCACAAGCAGATGGCGGCTTTTCTCAAGCGCGCGCTGAATGATGCTTTTCGCCAAGTCAGCGACCTTAAAGTCAATGAACTGCTTGATCGCCGCTACGACAGGCTGCAAAGCTATGGCCGATTCACAGACACCAAGGCCGAAGCCAGCAAGTAATCCGCAGGCCACAGGTTTTGCTAGCGAAGCTATTGATTTATGAAGCTAGAACCCGCGCCCCATCAACTTGCCGCTGCAATGCAAGCTTTCACGCCCAGCCTGCCGCTGGCTGTGGCACTGAGCGGCGGGGCTGATTCATCTGCCTTGTTGATGGCCTGCGCGCAAAAGTGGCCGGGACAGATCAGGGCGATTCACATTCACCATGGTTTGCAAATCGCCGCTGATAGTTTTGCGCAGCAGTGCATAAACCTTTGCGACCAGTTTGAAGTGCCTTTAGTTATACACAAAGTAAACGCCAGACACGCCAGCGGCGAGAGTCCCGAAGACGCCGCCCGAGTTGCCCGCTATGCGGCTCTTGAGGACGTATGCAGGGCCAACTGGTCACCACTTCCCGTTATGGATATTGCGATTGCTCAGCATGCCGATGACCAGGTCGAGACAATGATTTTGGCTTTGTCTCGTGGTGCTGGCCTGCCTGGTTTATCCGCTATGCCGGCGCGGTGGCAGCGCGGTGCGATTACCTATCACCGACCACTTTTAAATGTGCCTGGTGCGCAGCTCAAGGCCTGGCTTAAAGCCTGCGGTCAAGTTTGGTTTGAAGACCCGAGCAACAGCGACGAAAACTTTACGCGCAACCGGATTCGCGCACGTTTATTGCCGCCGCTAGAGGCCGCTTTTCCACAGTTTCGCGAGACGATTGCGCGCAGTGCTCGCCACTGCGCCCAAGGCCAAGCCTTGTTGGTTGAATTGGCTACGCATGACTTAAGCGAAGTTGGTATGCCGCCCGTTATCAAGGCATTGCAAAAACTCACTGCGCTGCGCCAAGCCAATGCGCTACGCCATTGGCTTAAACAAGCGCATCGCGCCATGCCAAGCGAGGCGCAGCTGCTGCAGCTGCTCTCGCAAATTCAAGCCTGCACCACGCGCGGCCATCAGATACATCTAAAAATTGGTTCTGGTCATGTGCTGCGCGACGACGCACTGCTGCGTTTTATGCCTTCGCCATCGATGCGCGAAAAGTCAGCGCGCCAATCCGCTGTCTAAAAAAGGTACTCGGCTAAGCGCCAATTAGTGCCCAAAGTATTTGCTTTGAAGTACGCGTTGAAGGGTGTAATTTTGGCCCAAGGCTGGTCGTTATAATTGTTTTGTTGTTGGCGCTCACGGCGCTCTAAAAAAAACAATAAACCAGATTTAATTTCGCAACCCACCCCAAAAGATTTACATCCTGCAATGGCATTGATTGTTCATAAATACGGCGGCACGTCCATGGGCTCCACGGAGCGTATACGCAATGTCGCCAAACGCGTGGCCAAATGGGCACGCGCCGGTCACCAAATGGTCGTTGTTCCCAGCGCTATGAGCGGTGAAACCAACCGCTTACTTGGCATGGCTAAAGAGCTGGCGCCCGCCAGCACCACTGATTCCTACAGCCGCGAACTAGACGCCTTGGCCGCCACTGGCGAGCAAGCTTCAAGTGCATTGCTGGCCATCGCTTTGCAAGGCGAAGGCATGCAATCGGTGAGCTACGCCGGCTGGCAAGTCACTATCAAAACTGACAGCGCCTATACCAAGGCGCGCATTGAATCGATTGATGATGAAAAAGTACGCGCCGATCTGGACGCGGGCAGAGTCGTCATCATTACCGGCTTTCAAGGCGTGGACGAAGGCGGTAACGTCACCACGTTGGGCCGCGGTGGCTCAGACACATCGGCGGTTGCAATTGCTGCAGCACTTAAAGCCCATGAGTGTTTAATTTTTACCGATGTCGATGGTGTCTACACCACAGACCCCCGCGTCGTTCCAGAAGCGCGCCGTCTGACGACTGTTAGCTTTGAAGAGATGCTGGAGATGGCATCTATGGGTTCTAAAGTGCTGCAAATTCGCTCGGTCGAATTTGCCGGTAAATACAAAATGCCGCTGCGCGTTTTGTCGAGTTTTACCGACTGGGATATAGACATCAACATCGAAGCCGCATCCGGCACTTTAATCAGTTTTGAGGACGACGAAAAAATGGAACAAGCCATCGTATCGGGCATCGCATTTAACCGCGACGAAGCCAAAATCTCAGTGCTTGGCGTGCCTGACACCCCAGGCATTGCCTACCAAATTTTGGGTGCGGTGGCAGATGCCAACATCGAAGTCGATGTGATCATCCAAAACATCAGCCGTGATGGCCGCACAGACTTTAGCTTCACAGTTCATCGCAACGATTTTGCCAAGACCATGGACTTGCTCAAGACTAAAGTTGTGCCGGCACTGGGCGCTGAAGAAGTTCGCGGCGATGCCAAGATTTGCAAAGTCAGCATTGTTGGTATTGGCATGCGCAGTCATGTGGGCATCGCCAGCAAGATGTTCCGTGTGCTGAGCGAAGACAGCATCAACATACAGATGATTTCCACCAGTGAAATTAAGACCTCTGTCGTGATTGACGAAAAGTATATGGAACTGGCAGTGCGCGCTTTGCATAAAGCTTTTGAATTGGATATTGCGCCGGTCTAAAGAGTAGATAAAAAACTCTGCGGGCTCGTGAGCCAAAAACGGCCTAAAGTCGTGACATAATATACAAATTGGAAACGTGACCGAGTGGCCGAAGGTGCTCCCCTGCTAAGGGAGTATAGGGTGTAGAGCCTTATCGAGAGTTCGAATCTCTCCGTTTCCGCCAAATCAAGCCCCAAGTAAATTTTTTACTTGGGGCTTTTTTATTGCCGGTTATTTTTTAAAAAGTCTTACTGCGTCGCGTGAAGATAAGGCTATCAAGGCACTTGATGGGCGCATCAGTATTTTCTAACGCAGTCAAAAAAATTTCCAAAGCTAAAGACCTCGGTGTTATTTTTTTAGTCTTGGTCTGGAAACCGCAACTCCCAAGCCTCTACCTCCGCCAGACCAAGTGCTTGGTTGTATTCGTCTGAGCTCAGCATGCGCTTTTGCATCAATGCCGTGCTGCCGCTTTGACTCAAATGCTGCAACGCTTCGCGCATGGCAAAGCCGGTGGCGCTGCGAATTAATGAGGGGTAGATTGCCAGCGCAATGCCGTAGTGATGTAGCTCGCTGCTGTGCAGCGCCGCTAACGGACCGCCAGCGTCAATATTGACCATGCAGGGAATGTCAACCGCATCGGCAACACGGCGTATGTCGTCGAGAATGCCGGCATGCGTTTTGAGCTCAACAAACACGGCGGCAGCGCCGGCGTATTCAAAGGCTTGAGCTCTGCGAATCGCTTCATCGAGCCCGCAAGATGCGGCGCTGTCGGTGCGGCCTATGACCAGAAAACTGCTGTCGCTGCAAGCGTTGACCGCCGCTTCAATTTTTGCCACTGCGGTTTTAAACGGCACTACCTCGCGTGCGCCAGGCATTTGTGCGCAGCGCTTGGGGGAGAGTTGGTCTTCGATATGAATGCCAGCAACGCCTGCAGCTTCGAACTCTTGCACCGTGCGGCGCACGCCCACGACGCCGCCGTATCCGGTGTCGGCATCACAAATTAATGCAATCTCTACGCAGGCCGCAACCCGTCTGGCGTGGCTGCTGATCAGCGTTAAATCGACCAGACCCAGGTCTGGTTTTCCGAGCAAGCAGGCAGAAACGCCATTGCCGGTCATGTAGGCAACTTCAAAGCCTGCTTGAGCCACCATACGTGCGCCGTAACCGTCGTAAATACCGGGTGCAACCAAGGCGGTAGCGCCGGGCTGGTTTAGCCTGTGCCTTAGGGCTTGACGCAGTTGAGTCGCTGGATTGATGGGCCTTAGGGTGCTCATGCGGCGCTCTCCCAGTTGGGAAATTTACGCAGAAAAGGAATCAAACCACCGGCGTTCAAAATCGCGCGTATGGCTGGGGGTATGGCGCGCAAGGGCCGGCTTTGTCCGTTCCCGCTGAGCAGTTGTTGGGCCAGATCAATCACCAAGCTTTCGCCCTCGGCGATACCCGCTGTGTCACACTCAATCACTGGCAATCCATTGTTAATCGCATTGCGAAAAAACTGTCGACCAAAAGACGGTGCAACCACCGCCGCAACGCCCATGCGGCGCAAAATTTCCACTGCTTGTTCACGTGATGAATTAATGCCAAAGTGCTGACCCGCCACTATCACACCACCGCGCACAAAGCGTTGTGCAAAACCGGGTGAGACACTTTCAAACGCTTGGGCGGCGATAAAAGCCTCGTCTTTGCCGGGCAGGTATTTGCCCGAACAATTCAGATCAGTATTGACATCTTTGCCCAGCAAAAATGCGTTGCCAGTGAGTTTTTCGCCCAGCGAAAAGTTTGAATTCTCAAGCATTTGATGCCTCCCATTGTCCGCCTGCGACGGTTCTCGGATCGGTGATATAACCGGTCAAAGCAGACGCGGCGACAGTGGCGGCAGAGCCTAGCCAGATCTCGGCCTCACGGTTGCCCAACCGGCCTTTGAAGTTGCGGTTGGCGCTGGATATGACGACCTCTCGGTCGCCCGGGATTAGGTGATTGGTGATGCCCACGCATGTGCCGCAGCCCGCCGCTTCTACCGATGCGCCCGCTTCTGTCAACGCCTCCAAAAGACCTTCTCTGGCTGCGGCTAAATAAATCTGGCGCGAGGCCGGCGTGATGATCATGCGCACGCCCTTGGCCAGGCGTTGGCCTTTCAAAATGGCTGCGGCTTGGCGCAAGTCGTCTAGTCGGCCGTTGGTGCAAGTGCCAATCAAGGCGAAGTTAATTTTTTGTCCAATCACTTCGCTGGCGGCGACGATGTCGTCCACCGAATGCCGGCGCGCTACCTGCGGGCTTAGGGTTGAGGCGTTAATCGTCAAGCGATCGGCATATACCGCACCACTGTCGGCAAAGACCGGCTTAGGCGGCTTGGCACCGTGGGCGGCTAGCCAAGCCAAGGTCTTGGCGTCAGCCTGCATTAAGGCGGCTTTGGCGCCTAATTCTGCGGCGTGGTTGGCGAGTGTCATGCGGTCGTCGATTTCCATCGCGTCTACCGCGCTACCTACATATTCAATGGCGCGGTAGTTCAAGCCTTCGGCACCAAAGCGGCCCAGCATGTAGAGGGTCAAATCCTTGGCCCAGACGCCGGCTTGTAAGCGGCCATCGATCTGCACGCGTACCGATTCCGGCACGCGCAGCCAAATTTTTCCGGTTGCCATGACTGCGCTCACATCGCTGCCTTCTATGCCGGTGCCAAAGGCATTAAAAGCACCGTAGGTCACCGAGTGGGTGTCAGTGCCGACTATCAAGTCGCCGCAGGTCAGGTGTCCGCCTTCGGGCAGCACTTGATGGCAGATACCGTCGCCAATGTCGTAGAGGGGGCTTTCATGTTTGTCGGCAAAGCGGCGCATAGCGGTGTGCGTTTGAGCCGCTTCTAAGGTGGGCGGCGGCGAGTAGTGATCTAACACCCAGGCGGTCTGTTTGGCAAACGGTAAGCGTGTGGCGCCTAGCTTATCGACCATGCGTATGGTGCTGGCAGCACGTGCATCGTGGACCATGGCGAAGTCTACTTTTACGACTACGATGTCGCCGGCTGCTACTTGCGCAAGACCGGCATGACTGGCGAGGATTTTCTCTGCAATAGTGGCGTTCATGATCACTCGCTTTTGATTCCGTTTTTGCGCACTAACGCGCCCCATTTTTCACTTTCTTCTCGCATGTAGCGGGCGGCTTCATCGGGCGTTGATGGTGTTGGCTCTAAACCCAGTTTGCGTAATTTGGCCGCGACTGTCGCATCGCTCAACGTGGTGACTATGGCGTTATTTAAGCGCTTGATAAATTCGGGCGGTGTTTGCACCGGAGCGGTAAAGGCATACCAGTTATTGGCTTGAAAACCGGGATAACCTGATTCAGCAATCGTTGGCACATCGGGCAATGAATCGAGGCGCTTGGAGCCGGTTGTTGCGATGGCGCGTAGTTTGCCCGCCTTGATGAATTGCAAGGCATCCGTTGGGCTAGAAAAGATGGACGCCAGAGAGCCGCCCAGCAAATCATTCATGGCCGGTGCGCCGCCGCGGTAGGCAATATGTTGGTTATTTAGGCCAGCGGCGGATTTAAGCAATTCGCCCGCCAGATGGCCGCTTCCGCCGACACCGGAGGAGCCAAAAGACAGCGCTGAATTGGGCTGCTTGGCCTGACGCACATAGTCGTCCAGTGTGCGCACATTGCTGCTAGCTGAGACCACCAATACATTGCTGAATCCCACGGCTAAAGACAATGGCGCCATGTCTTTGAGTGGGTCGTAGCTGAGTTTATTCAGGTGCTGATTAACGGCTAAAGAGCCTATCGTGCCCAGCATGATGGTGTAGCCATCAGATGCGGCTCGTACCAGCGCGTCAGAGGCAATATTGCCGCCTGCGCCGGGGCGATTTTCTATCACCACACTTTGTTTGAGCGCCTCGGCTAGACGCGGCGACAAGATGCGCGCCACTACGTCAGAGCTGCCGCCAGCTGCAAATCCTACCAGCAGCTTAATCGGACGATTGGGGTAAGCGTCGTCAGATGCCAAGGCCGTGTTTGAGTAAAAACTGGCTAAGCCGGATAGGCATAAAAATGCTGCCGCTATGCCTTTATGAAAAGTCATGCCTTGTCTCCATTTTTTTAATATGTATGATTATTAATTATGGCGCAGACAATGAGATTTTCAAAAAAATGCTTTTTCAGTAGAAAAGTTTTTTGCCCTATCTGCCGCGGATTCGATTCACAGTCAACGGTGAAACCAGGCCGGCCTGATTGCCCCAACTGCCGCGCACGTGGGTCAAAATTGCGGCGATTTCTATGTCTCTGAGCACCAGTACAAATGGCGGCATGCCGTAAGGTCTAGGGTTGCCGGCAGTCGCTGGTGCGAAGCCGCCTTTGAGTACGATTTGAACCAAATTGGAAGTGTCCTGCATGGTCACTGCGCGATTGCCCGCCATCGCTGGGTAAGCACCAGCCACGCCTTCGCCCTTGTCGCCGTGGCACTGGGCGCAGTGTGTGCCGTAGAGTTGTGCGCCGGCGACCGATTGGCCGCTCACTGCGACCGGCAGATCTGCTGACAAAGACGCCACCGGTAACTCGCTACTCGGTAGTAGAGGCTGGTCGCTGACCAAGGTTTTGAGATACGCCGCCATAGCCGCTAAATCCTTCACGCTCATATGCGCTGTGCCGCCACGCACAACTTCTGCCATAGGACCTATGACGACGGCATCTCGTGATATGCCGGTTTTAAGTAATGTCACGAGTTGCGCGCTGTCGATATTGCCGCCCTCATGCGGCGACAACAGCGATGGTGCATACCAGTTCTGCAAAGGAATAATGCCGCCGCCTAACGCTTGCCCCGTGCTGCCGCCGATTGCATTGCGTGCGGTGTGGCAGGCCGCGCAGTGGCCCAAGCCGTTGATTAAATAAGCGCCACGATTCCACTCTGCGTCTTGCTTGGCTTGCGGCTCAAAACTGGCGGGCTGAAAGTAAAGCGCCCGCCAGACTGCTAGCGCGGCTTGCTGGTTATAAGGAAATCGCAGTGTGTTGGGTTGATTGGCTTGCTCGACGGCAGCAAGACTTTTGAAATAGGCAAACAGCGCGTCAGAATCTTCCCGCGTGACCGTGGTGTATTGCTGATACGGAAACACCGGATAGAGCAGACGACCACTTTTCGAGCGACCGTTATGCATAGCGCGCCAAAAGTGCGCGGCCGTCCAACTGCCTAAGCCGGTCTTAACGTCTGGTGTGAGGTTGGGGCTGTAGACAGTGCCGAACTGCGTGGCTATACCGCCGCCGCCCGCATACGCTGCGCCACCCTGCGAGGTATGGCAGGTGATGCAGTTGCCAGCACTGGCCAGATAAGCGCCGCGCGTGATTTGACGATCGTTGACCAAAGTACTCGCCGGACTGTGGCTGACACTGCTGGCCATAGTGGTTTGGACTAAGCCATCGACGTCTACTTCATCTCGGTTGTTGAGAAACCAAACAGCTGCACCGGCTGTCATTAGCGTGAGGAGTGCAGTGAAGCCGATTTTTAGCATGATTTTCATGGCTTGGCCTTTGCAATCATGGAGGCCTTGGAGATAGTTGCTTCGCCTACCGTTGTTGGCACGGCAGCTAATGCCGCTGCCAAAGGTGCGCTGCCGCATTCAATGGCTTTTTCTCCCACCGGTAAGGGTGGCCTCTGGCGCACCGCATGGGTATTTGCGGGTAATGGCTGCGCAGCGAGCCAACTCCCAATGGCATTGATGTCGTCGCTGCTCAAGCGCTCGACCACGTGTTTCATACAGTCTGGCGCATGGGCTTTGCGTTGGCCGGTTTTCCAAGCGCCAAGTTGTGAATTCAGATAATCGCGCGGCAGACCTAACAAGCCGGGAATGTTGGGCGCCACACCGGTCATGGCTTGGCCGTGACACTGAACACAGGCCGGTATCTGACGCGCCTTGTCGCCTTTTAGTACCAAACGTTCACCCTGATTGCGTAATTCGTTTGAGCCGTTGGCCGGTAGCGGTGCAGGGTAGGGGATGTCAAGGGTAGAAAAATATTCGGCAATTTCCAGTAGGTAGTCGTCGCTTAAAGGACTGATCAGCTGCGACATCAAAGCGTAGTTGCGCCTACCGTCACGAAAATTAATCAATTGATTAAACAAATAGCCGGCTGGTTTGCCCGCTAGTCGCGGATAAAACCCATCCGGTGCAGCTCGACCCTGAGGGCCATGACAGGCGGTGCAGGCTAGCGTGCGCTGAGCCATGTTGTCTTCAAACTTGTGTGGACTTGCGGCGATTGCTGGCGCTGATAGCAGCGCTGAAAATAAGCTTGCTGAGCCTAGAAGGCTTAGGGTTATGCGTTTTAGCGGTTTTTTGAAAGGCAATGCATTAAGTAACATGATGCGTATCATGCACCTCATCTTTACCTGTTTTTGTAAGCCGTAAAAGGAAGTTTGCGCTACTTGCCAAAAATAGCATCGACTTTCAAGGGGTGGGATGTCAGCAGCATTACTGATTAGCTACGTTAGCTTTGTTGGGCTAGCGAATGACAAAGCTGGGGATGCTTGCCGTTGCCAAGCGGGTTTAAAACTTGCCATAGTTAATTGCTTAAGTTGGTGGCGGGTCTTGTTTTGACTCCAGGCAAGCTATGAAGTGGTCCCAACTAGCTTGTACTTCCTGAACCCTTGCGCCTTTGTCCAACACCGCGCCGCAGGCCGCTTCGGTACGCCGAATCACTTTAACCAATGCACTAGCAGTCAATGGCGGCACACGGTTGCGCAGTGCTTGGGCTTTTGTGCGCATCTCACAGATGGCTTGTTTCGCGTTAATTTTGTTGTTAGTACCGGACAGGCTCATCACCATTTCTGCTAGTTCACCAAATGCCGGGTCTTGGCGCCAGACTTCCGCTGTTCCCAAGCTCAACGACCAGATTCGCCGCGTGCGAATGAATTTTTTTTTAGTCGCTTGCAACGGCTCTAGGCTATTAAATTCGGACGCCACGGGCGCCATTAAAGGATCACTCGGTGTATCGAGGGGCTCAATGGGTAACTGGTTCATGATCAATGTCAGTTAGTTTGTGACACTTTTTCTATCCCAAGCTCAGAAATCTTTCCTTCACATCTGATTAGAAAAGGGCTCAATTGGTTAACTTAATTAAGTTGTGTGATAAATAATTTATTAATTATATAAGACTACTTATTGATGTTTTGTGTTGTGTTTGTGACTTAAATAGTCGCATTAGCTATCTATGGCGTGGATAGCTACGTGTTGCAATAGCTCAGGTTAACGTGCCCGTTGCACGGCTTGCGCTTTAAAACTCATGGCTGTATTTTTTTCTCTTGATTGCGCGCAGTGATGCGTGCAGCAGCTTTGCTCTGACTGATCTTGATGTTGTGACTACGCCCTGCAAAAACTAGAAAGGCCGTGATTTACATCACAGCCTTAAATCTAATCATTAAACCGCTGCAAGATTCGCTGTTGGTCGATATTCATTGGTTTAAAAAAGCGCATTCAAGCAAAGTATTACCTGCACCCTTAGATCACAATATTACGCAACAGCTTGATGGGTCAGGTGGCGGTATGTCTGTGGGACGTTGTGCACCTATGTCTGGTGATTCATTTATGTAATCGGTGGTTATCGTCGATAACGCCGACGGAAGAAGGTCGATCAGTAGCGTGTGAAGTCCTTGAGTCCTGTCCCACCGCTCTTTTCTACCTTCATCAAACGCTGCAAGAAAATTCTTTTGATGAGTCTTTGATTTTATGGTTGCAGCAATATTTCTTATTTGATCTGAAGATGTTTGACTTGCAAAGAATTTAATAGTTTCCATTATATCTTTGGCATTTTCTGTATCTTCGGTATTGACATTTTGCAGAAGACCAGAGGAATTTAAAATAAAGTTAATATTATTTATAATTTCATTTTCTTTAACTTTAATCAATACATTTAATTTTTCAAAAATTAATAAATTGTATTCATTTGTATTTAAATTTAGATTGAAATCAATCAAGGCTTTGGTAAATGATAAGTTTATTTTTATAAAATATAAACTTGAGAAGTTTTCAAAAAAAAGTGAATCGTTCAGATCAATTGATACTTGTCCTAAGTAACTTTTCAGACTGTCAACGGTTGTAAAACCACCAATATTAAAGTGATCAATAAAATTTAAAATTTTTACCGCATTTCCGTTTTGTTTTTCTGAGTTTTTGTTTTGTACGGGCGAATTTTCAAAGTCCTGGGTTGTAAGGGGTAATGATTTTCTGTCTAATTTACTGCTCGTCGTTGTTTCGATTCTGCTGACTAAGCGCTGTTGCAGTGGTGTTTGATGGATGGTGGTGGTCGCCCGCGCCCTGATTGAATTCGGACTTACTTGCGCAGTATGTTTACCATCTTTCACTTTAGGTTTTTCAACTGAAGCCGTTTGTGTGGGAGTCAATACTGTTTGCCTATTGATCGGTGAATTTTGCATTTGAGTAATCTCTTAATGTGATAAGAATAAAATAAAAAGTCAAAAACTTTGAAAGTTTATTCTGCCGTTAAAAAAAACACTAGGGTCTAACGGTTTTTAAAATATTATTTTTAATTCACTACGTTGTGCATCTGTGTTTTAAGTTCTACGTGAGTACGGCTAATACTTAATTTTTAAAAATTAAATTAAATTGGTAAAGACAAATCTAATGCAGGCGGTATTGAATAGAACCTAAACGGTCGCCCGTTAAACACCTGTTAAGTTGAGCGCCATAGATCCTGTCAAGAAGATGCGCGAGCAAGTGTTCCTCGAGCAGGTGAAAAAAGTTGTTCCGTTGGCTGCTTTAGTCGAACTCGTTGCGACATTTTTTCCTGGAGGCAAGACTGGGCCGCCATCGTTATCACTGCGTACTATGTTTTGTGTTCGCTGCATGCAGAAGTGGTTCTTGCTTTCGAATCCAAGCATGGAGGAGATATTCTTTTACACACCGCTTTATCGGGCGTTTGCTCGCTCGGTTAGTTTGGGCGTCTGCTTGACGAAGCACCATTTTGCTTTTTTGGCACAGGCTTAAGATGTAGAAACTAGCCGATCAAATCTTGGATCTAGTCAAAAGTTTGCACATTAAATCTAGCTATTTAAAAACTACCGACGCTTTTTACATATTGATGGCGAGTTATTCAGTCGCTCCATCTGAAACCAGAAAATATTGTTGTTAATTACGCTAGCAACCGTGATTTAAACAGTTAAAAACGTTGTCTTAAAGCCTGTAGTCACATATTTAAATCACTGTATTTCGCATCGACTTGATGAGTCTGGCGTCTGAGGAAGGTGCTTTGTGTCCTTGCCAGCTGATTCGGATGTGTAATCTAATATTATTCTTAATAAAACAGGTGGAAAATATTTTTCTAATTCAATTTGAATTTTTTAAATTCGTTCCGAACGATATTGCCTACCTTTATCGAATGCTTCGATGAATTTATCTTTATAAATCTCGGATTTCCAGGCAGTAGCATTGTGTTTAATTTCATCTGTCGGTATTTGACACGCAAAAAAACTAATAGTATCGCCCATACCATATTTGTCTTCAAAGTCGTAACCGAGTTGAGCTGATAATTTTCCCAAAATACTCATACTATTAATTAGCCGATCATTTTCTAATTCAATACCACCTTTCATTAGAAATAATTTTTCATTGATTAAATTAATGTAATTTTCCGTATTTAAATTTAAATCAAACATTACCAATACTTTAATAAAATCTATGGGAAGACTTTCAAAATATTTAGTTGAAAATTCATTAAAAAAACACTCATCGTTAAGATCGATTAATTCTTTTTCTAAGAAAATTCCTAGGTTATATGCACTATCAAATTTGCCATCTTTATATCGATCAAAAAAACATAAAATTTTATTTTTATTTTTATTTTTATTTTTATTTTTATTTTTATTTTTATTTGAGATTATGTTTTCGAAATCTTCAGCCCTTATTTCTTGCGATTCCTCGTTCGATTGATTACAAATTTTCGGTATAACTACGGCAACACTGCGCTCACGTAGCAATTTTTGATTGCTGGCGATAAATGGCCCTGTTCGGTTTGGTTCGGCTGTTAGTTGAACGACTTGCTTGCTATCCGTCTTTTTATTTTTTTCAGTTGATGCCTTTATTGTGTGGATAGTTACTGGTCTTCCAAGGCTTGAGGATCTTTGCATATGAGTAAACTCCATGTGTAAAAATTGAAATATTAAAAATTTTTGAGGGTTATTTAAATACTAAAAGTTTTAAGCTTTATTAAGCTGTGCATAGAGAGTTTCAGACAAGTAAAAGTAGTTTTCATAAAAACTTTTTAAATAGATAACTATTTACTATCAATTTAGTTGCACAAGTAAGCTTATTGAATATTTGGTATTTATTTTTATGAAAGCTATATTTTGTCAGTACCGAAATATTTATACAGAGGCGGATTCAAGCTTGAAGTGCAACAGCGTGTTAGTTGGACTTTAACTCTTCCATAAAAACCTGATGCGGTGTTCGATACCCCAAACATTTTCTAGGACGATGATTGAGCCTGTGCATCGCTAAAGCAATGTCATCGTCGGTGATGCAATTAAAGCGCATCCCCTTTGGGAAAAACTGGCGAATCAAACCGTTCATATTCTCGTTTGCCCCACGCTCCCACGAGGCGTATGGATGGGCGAAAAAGAAATCTGCACTCAGCGCAGAAGCTATTCGTTCATGCTGAGAAAATTCCTTGCCGTTATCTGTCGTGAGTGTGTGCACGCAATGAGCGAATGGTTTAAGTAAAGTGATTAACGCGTCCCCTACGGCTTGCGCTGTTTTGAATGGCACGTGGAAAATTATTGAATACCGAGAGACACGCTCGTTAATCGTCACTAGGGCTTGCTTCTGCCCGGCACCAATCACCAGATCAGCCTCCCAGTCGCCAAAGCGCGCACGCTCAAGCACGATGGCGGGTCGCAGTTCTATTGAGACCTGGCGAGAGATGGTGCCGCGCCGTTCACGGCCGCTGCTGCGTTTTTTTCGCGTCTTCTGGCAACGCAGTGTTTTATGCAAGCTGCCGCCCGCGCGTTTGTCAGCGTAGATGTACTGGTAAATGCTCTCATAGCTAACACCGGGTTGGCATCGAGCTTCGAGGTGGCCGCTGATTTGTTCGGGGCTCCAAGCCTCAGCCAACTTTTCCTCCACTACAGCCCATGTCGAGTCAGCAACTCTAGGACTGTTGGCGCAGGCAAGTCTACGTTCTTGGGCTTTGTCATTTGCCTGCTTAGGGCGATAGCCTCGTAGACCGCGGTTACGACGCAACTCACGGCTGATGCTCGATTTATCACGGTCCATCATTTTTGCAATTTCACTTTGATTGAAGTTTGCTTTGGCGAGGATTGCAATCTGGTAACGTTCGTCACGGGTGAGGTGTGTGTAAATCATTCTGGGCAACTTTGACTTGGTGGTCGGGAAGCTTGGATGCTCTCACATCTCACCCACCCGTCCGGTTAGTTTCAAAGTTGCACTTCAGACTTGAATCCGCGAGATGAAAAGATTTATCCTAATTAAAGCAATCGAATTTCGTCAAGTGCTAAAAATTTAAGTTTTTGAATGTGCTTAGCGTCCTTAAGTTGAGCATTTTTTCGCAATATTTACTTTTAAATAAAGACTGTCGCGACTAGCCGCTCTGGCAAATTTATGCTGTGTACATTTCATAAATAATTGCCTCAAGATGTTTGTGGGGGGTTTTTTGTAAGTCGTTGTCAACGATGAGTATCATTAATTTTTAGCGATCATGAGAGACCGTCTTGCAAAAACAAGTAAGGCCATGATTCACATCACAGCCTTACATCAAAGCTTTCTCCAGAGCATTAAATTTTCAAACCAAACCAAACCAAATTGGTAAATATCTAGCATTCGCCGTTTTAATAAATAGCGCCTAGATATAGTTATAAACCTTCCCGATATATACACCAAATATATACACCTTTAAATCACAATATTACGCAACAATTAGCTGGATCAGGTTCAGCTGGTGGGTCAGGTGGACGCTTTGAATCTTTGTCTGGTGATTCATTTAGGTATTCAGTGATTATTGTCGATATAACTTTTGGAAATATTTCGTTTAATTGTGCGTGCAGCCCTTGTGTCTTATCGTAGCGTTCGATTTTGCCGGCATCAAAACTTTTTAGGGCTGATTCGATACCCAGCCCTGTTTCCGATGCATTGATGCTCTCTTTAATTTGATCTGTGGACGTTTGGCTAGCAAAAAATCTAATATTTTCGTTAAATAATTTCGCATTATCTTTATTTTGTTGATTGAAGGGTATGGTTGGAACAGGAGCCTGTGTCAACAATGCCATATTTAGTGTTTCATTAAAACTATCATTATTAACATGATTTAGTAAAACTATTCTTTCATTCATCAAGGAGATATAGTTTTCCGTGTCTAAATTCAAACCATGTTCAACTAATATTTTTATAAAAGGTAAGCTCAGCTTACTGAAGTTGACTTTTGAGAAACTTTCATAAAAAAGTGGATCGTTTAGATCAATTGATTCTTTCTTTAAGTAACTATCTGGACTGCTACCGCTTAAAAGATTTTCCAAGTCAAAGACTCTGACGAAGTTTAAAATTTTGGTGGAATTATCCAAGTTTAAATTTTCAAAATCTTGACTCGTTATTACTGACGACTTTCTGTCTGATTTACTACTCGTTGTCTCGGCTGTGGCGACAGATCGCTCAAGTAATGACGATTGACTCGTGACGCTTGATGAGGCGCTTGGCGGCAATGGTTCAGAATTTACTTTTACAGCATGCTTGTTATCCGGCACTTGGATTTCTAGGTTTGTCTGCAGTGGGCTATGAATAAATACTGGTTTCCCAGTGAGTGGTGAGTTTTGCATTTAAGTAATCTCCTAGAGTAATAAGAAGAAAATGAAAGCCAAAAGGCTCTTAAAGTTTATTCTTACAACCTAATATTTACTAGGTCTTAAATGTTATGAAATTCTTAAAGAATTATTACGCTGTACTTTAATGTTTTATGACAAGTAGGCAGGCCTACTATTGCGACTATTTTCTTTAAACTTTTTTCTTGGTTTTTTAATTACTCATGTCAATGTATATATTTAATATATTAGTTTGAATTTTTTCAAAAATCTTCTAATTTTATTTATTAATATTTAATTTTTTTTAAAAGCTTTGTTTTTAAATATCCCCTACAAATATTTTCTTTATTACTTTGTAGTTTTTTATCAAAATTTAAAGCTCAACGCTTTGCATCCAAGCCCTGATTTGATGACATACCCATTCCTCATCGTCATGTGGCAAGTCATGGCCGGCCCAAGCATGTTGGCAATGTCTGACTTGCCACGCTTTGGCTAGGCGTTCTGAGCAAATTGGATTAACCAGTCCATCCTGTTTCGATGACAGCACCAATACCGGTGCGGCTGGCGGCTTTGGCTGGCCTTTATATCGCGCGGCCGCCCAAAGCTGGCGCGCCGCATTTATTCCACTGACTGGCGCGCTTTTGCGCAGTGCTAACCAGTCTTTAATATCTATTTTTTGTTTTATCTCTGTTTGGTTTTTTTGATCACAAGTTAGCGCGTGAATCTGGGTTTCTATAAATTGCGCATTCTTCCATCGCAGCGCCATTTGTATTAATAACAACCAGTGGCTAGGCCTGAGTCGTTCAATCGGGTTGCTAAAGGGCCGCATGCTGGTATTGATCAACACCAAGCCAGCGACTTCTTGTGGATGTTGATGCGCCCATTCGGCTGCGACCATGCCGCCTAATGACATGCCTATCAGCAAGTACGGCGTTTGTTGGCTGCGCTGGCCTAGCTGTAGGCGTGCAAATGACAACATAGCTGGCACTGACATCGGTGAGTCGAGTTGATGAAAACGGCCATTGCCGGGCAGGTCTAGCGCAATGATGTTCAGGCCAAGTGCGTGCAGCGCATTGGCAAAACTTCCCCAGTGGCCAGCCTCACGCGTCAGGCCGCGTAAAAGTATGACGTTCATGCTTGACGCCTTGGCCGCCAGTAAGCTGTGGCGAGTTGTTGTAAATCTGGGCGACTTTGGCTGTGTGGTAGCCAGCGCTGTGCAGAAAAAGCAGCGCGGGTTAAAAAGTCTAAGAGTTCTGCATGTCGGCGCAGTACGCGCTTGATGCGGTGCTCAAGTATTGGGTTGAATATGCCGTGGCGTGAGAATAACTGGCGCGGATTTTTGCGTATCCACAGCCATGAGCCCAGCTCTAGCGTCATGGGTAAAAAAATATTTTCTTGCGGCGACGCATCATAGGCGTGGTCCCACAAGTCGCCGTGCAACAAGTATTGATTGCTTTGCGGCTCAAAACTGTAATGGTGGTGAGGCATGGATTGTTCGAGCATGGTTTTGAGCGCAAACATCTCTGGCAGATGATTCATTAGCTGCCGCTTTTTGGCGTAGGGAAACCAAAGGCTGTCCTCAAATCCATAACCCGAGTGACAGTCCAAGGCCAAACTAAAAGGCCGATTCGCGAGTTGTTCGCGCACGACGCTGAGCAGGGCTTGGCTCTCGGCCTGCATGGGCTCTCCCGGCCTACCGCAGTACCACGGCAGATGCGAGCTAAGGGTTTGGCCGCCGGCTAAAAATGGTACGCGGTCTTGTGCCCTATGCGGCGCGTTGCGCATTAAGTCCACACCATTTGGGTTCGCTCGTGTGTGCGCCCACATGCCGCCGGGATTGATGATGGGCATGAACACCAGCCGTACTTTTTCTAGCTGCTGGTGTAGCAACTCATCCCACTCCAAACGAAACAGCAAGGCCCGCATATAGTGCAGTACGACTTGCGTGCCTATGCGCTCTAAGCCGTGAATACCGCCGAAAAACCCTACCGCTGGCGCCGCTGGGTCTTTGCTGCCTATGCTGGCACACAGGACCGGAAATTGCGGGTAGGGCGGTTTTTGGGTGTTGACTTCACACAGGCTGTGAATCTCGAAATGGTTTTGACCGGCGCGCAATATGGTTTTGAGCGCTTCATGCTCGGCAAAGGTCGCACGGGTGTCTTGGGTGCCATATAGGCTAAGCAGGTCAAATGGAATCAGGGGCATGCCCTAATGCTGGCAGAGATATTTGACAGAACACTACATGCTTTTGTGTCTAAGACGTTTTATTACGGCGTGGTTTTTGTCCCCTCGGGAGGCAAACTTTTCTAGCCCAGGAGGTGTAGCACCACGTCCGATTGCGGATAGGCGACGCAGGGCAATATCCAGCCTTCTTTTTTTTCTTCTGCACTCAGGCCTGGCCAGGCGATGCGGTAGATGACGCTGCCGCTTTCCAGCCTACAGATACAAGTCCGGCAGGTGCCGTTGCGGCAGGAACTTAGTGGCACCCAGCCCGCATGCTCGGCGGACACCAGCAATGGCAGATCGGCTGGGGCGTCAAAGACCCGGCCATCTTGCTCGCGTTTGGCTTGAAAGACTGGAGCTGAAAGCTGACTGGCAGGTGGCGCTACGTTTTGCATATCGCCGAGTATGCGTTAGGTTTTATCCTTGACGCCGCACGGTGGTGTTACCTGCTCAAGCAACTGCTTGGCGATATGCGCGACAATGTCGTCCTTTCAAGTAGTTCTGCTTCTCCATATTTGTTTTTCCTGATTCACAAGTGATTTTTTAATGTCCAGTTATTCCGTTCGTCCTGCCACCTCACGCGACGCCAAAGCCATCTCTGAAATCCACGTTGCCACTTGGCAAGTTGCTTATAAAGATTTGATGCCGGCCGATTACCTCAAAAGCATGACCGTCGAAAAACGCCAAGCCTATTGGCGCGAAGCGATTGAATACAGCGAACCACAATTGCTGGTGGCCGTTGATGGCGACAAGTTAGTGGGTTTTGTTGGTTTTGACCGCTCACGCGATGCCGGCACGCGCTCGACTATGGGAGAGGTCTGGGCCTTGTACGTGTCGCAAGCGCATTGGGGCAAAGGCGTTGGCTTGGCCCTTTGGGACGGCGCACGCGATGGCCTAAAAGAAGAGGGCTGCACGCAAGTGTCGCTTTGGGTGTTGCTCAACAACGAGCGTGGGATGCGCTTTTTTGAACAAGCCGCAGGCTTTAAGCGCGAGATGCCATCCCTCAAAACCGTGGCCTTTGGTGCTGTCAAGCTGGAAGAAATTCGTCTTAAACGGCCGCTTGATTGAGCGCTTTGATTAACTGATTTAATTTGGCGCGGTGATGACGCTCTAAAACTAGCTACTTCTGGCCTAGCGTTTTAATTACGCTACGGCTTGATGCTTTTAATCTGGCCCCGCTGCAAACGCGGCTTCGCCGTCTGGTCATAATCCCATTCATATGACCAATGATTCAAACCCCGCCAATCCTGAAGCCACAGATGGAATCGATTTAACTTACGCCACGCCCTATGAGCGCGGCAATTTAAATCAAACCACTACTTGGGCTGAGTGCATCGCTTTCTACCAACGGCTGGCGTTGGATTTTCCGGCGGTGTTGAGTTTTTTTCAAATCGGTGTGTCGGACAATGGCATCCCAATGCACGCTGGCGTAGTGTCTGCCGATGGCGTGTTTGATCGCCAGGCCTTGCAGTCTTTGCGCCGCCCAGTCTTTTTTAACAACAACGGCATACACCCGGGTGAGCCCGAAGGCATTGACGCCTGCATGGCGTTGGTGCGTGACTTTTGCACCGACAGCAAACGCTTATCGGCCTTGGGCGCGACGGTGTATTTGTTTATTCCGGTCTACAACGTTGACGGTTGCTTGAACCGTAATTCCAGCTCTCGCGTGAATCAAACCGGCCCCGAGTCTTTTGGCTTTCGTGGCAACGGCCGCAACCTTGACTTAAACCGCGATTTCATTAAATGTGACTCTTTGGCGGCTAGAGTTTTTAACCGCTTTTTTACCGCTTGGGATCCGGACGTGATGGTCGATACCCACACCTCTAACGGTGCCGACTACAGCTACACCATGACGCTAATCCATACCCAGACCGACAAGCTAGGCGGCGCGCTGGGTGGTTTTTTGTTGGGCAACATGCTGCCAGCTATTTATGCCGACATGGCTGCGCGTGACTGGCCGATAGCGCCGTACGTGCATCTGGTTGGGGAAACGCCAGAAGAAGGCATAGAACACACGCTAGAGTCGCCACGTTTTTCTACCGGTTATGCAGCACTACACCACACGCTGGGCTTTATGCCCGAGACCCACATGCTCAAGCCGTTTGCGCAGCGCTATGCGTCAACCCGTGCGCTGCTTGAAGTGGTATTGAGTTTTACGGTTGCCAACGCAGTAAAAATCAAGAACTTGCGCCGTGACGCCAAAAAAACTTTTGCCGCCAGCGCCGAGTTGCCAGTGCATTGGGAAATAGATTTCAAGCGGCCAGAAATGATTACGTTCAGCGGCTTTAAAGCACTCCGCAGTCCCAGCAAGTTGGGTAACTACAGCCGGCTTTCTTATGACCGCAGTCAGCCTTGGACAAAAGAGATCGCATTTTTTTCGCGCTGCCATGCAGATGTGGTGGTCAAAGCGCCAAAGGCTTATTTAATTCCGCAGGCCTGGCGTGAAGTTATAGAGCGTTTGCAGTGGAATGGCGTGTTGATGCAACGACTGGATGCAGCGCAACCCATGGCGGTACGTAGCTTGCGCGTTGACAGCGTCAGCTCGCGCGCTGGGGCCTACGAAGGCCATCTGTTTCATGATCAGATGCGACTGAGCGAGCACTTCGAGACCTACCAAGCACAGGCCGGTGATTATCTGGTGGTTCTCGATCAACCGAATGCGCGTTATGCGGTTGAGACCTTAGAGCCGCAAGCGCATGACAGTTTTTTCCGTTGGGGATTTTTCAACAGCGTGCTGGAGAAAAAAGAGCATTACTCGGACTATATTTTTGAAGACACCGCGCTAGAAATACTCGCTACCGAGCCTGAACTTAAGGTTTTATTTGAACAGTGGAAGCAGCGCAATCCGGATCTGCTTTCGGATCAAGAGGCGGTGTTAGATTTTATTTTTGCGCACGCTAAGCGGCATGTGGAGCCCAGCTGGCGGCGCTATCCGGTGCTCTCTGTGATGGCTTGATTGTGATTTTGCGCAGCGTCTGTTTTGTCCTACATTTAAGCCCTTGATAGCCGCACAAATGCGTTGCTGCCTGACGCAATAAACTATTGTTCCTATCGGTTGCCACATATCTTTTTCCCCTCCAGCGCACTTAAATTTTTACTCGAAAGGTCGAATCATGGAAAAGCCATTTGCCAAGGACGAACAAAACACTTCCTCCGAAAAAGCCAGCACCAATGGCAGTCAAAATACTGCAAACGCTGTTCATCAGCGCGTCGAGTCAGCCAGTGCGGCGCTTCATGGTGGTGTTGATAAACTGGCCGAGCCGGCCCGCCACGCAGTCGATCGCTTGAGCGGCGCAGCCCATCAAACTATAGACAAACTCAGCAATGGCGCGTCGCATACGGCCGATGTTTTTGCCGAACGCGCACAATTTGTCACCCAAGGCCCTAAGCGCGTATTGGACGAAGGCACTGCTTGGATACAGGACAAACCACTTCAAGCCGTTGGTTTGGCTTTGCTTTTAGGCCTAATTGTCGGCCGCTTGACCTCGCGATAAGTCGCCTCATGTGCGCATGCAAACTTTATTGACGCTTGTGCGAACGCTTTAAAGTTGCTGATTTGGCCTCAACGTGAATTTTCGACGCTCTGTTTTTCATAGCATTAAAGTCTTTATTTGAAACGCTTACAAGCGCTTTTAAATAAGACTTAGGAAATTTTAAAGAGGCGGCAGTGAACGGCAATTGCCAATCTGTTAAAACAGCAGGTTCTTTCAATTGTTTGTCATCTATGTCGTCCCCCATCTCGCCCATTACTTCTTCCACTGCCACACCCGCTTCTGACGACGTTTTAGTCGCCACTTCAGTCGCCGCCGTTGTACCGACCAAGCCCGATTCAGCCCTTGTTACGCCCAGTTTGAGCTGGGAAGAAGCCGGCGTGCAGCGCACGCTGCGCTGGCGCTCTGAGCGTGGCGCTTCGCCGCCTAAAGTTGTAGTGATTGCTGACGACAGCATGAGCGGTGACAACGCTTACCGCCTAGCCAGCGAGGGCACGGGCCTGCTTTGGCGCGGTGATTTCCAGAACGCCAGACTTTTGCTTCAAGCCATGGTGCGCCGCGCCGACAAAGCCAGCGAACGTAAGCAAGAAAAAAACGCTAAAAAAGAGCTTGCCGCACCGACGCCGCTAGAAGCTTTTAATTTGCACCGCCAAGCGCAAGCGCAACGCGCTCGCATGTTGGGCATGTTGCTACTCGAATTTGGCCCAGACTACACCATCGCCTTGCGCCGCGCGCCCGACGTGCGCCGTCCCTGTATTGACGCTTGGGGTAAGGCCGATGGTGAGCCGACTATCGCCTCGCTGCGTGAACTGCTGGGCTTGGTCAGCGCCAATGAATGGCATAAAAAAGGCGTTGAAATACCCGCCTTGGGCGAAGCCCCAGACAACCGTATTTATCCCCGTTACGGCGTGTTCTCACCGCAGCGCGGCGAGTATGTTGACTTAGTAGCGACCACGCCTTTACCTAAAATGACGCCTAGCTTGGCTTTCGACATCGGCACCGGCACCGGCGTGTTGGCTGCCGTGTTGGCTAAGCGCGGCGTAGAAAGCGTGATTGCCACTGAGCTCGACAAGCGCGCCATGGCTTGCGCCGACGAGAACCTGAAAAAGCTCGGTCTGTTTGAGCGCGTTAAAGTGCGCAAAGCCGACTTGTTCCCAGAAGGTCAAGCCGGTCTTATCGTCTGCAACCCACCTTGGTTGCCCGCCCGTCCTAGCTCGCCTATCGAGATGGCGGTGTACGACGAAGGCTCACGCATGTTGCTGGGTTTTCTCGCTGGCCTGTCGGCCCACCTAGCGCCGCGCGGCGAGGGTTGGTTGATTTTGTCGGACTTTGCCGAGCACCTAGGTCTGCGTACCCGCACCCAGTTGCTAGACGCCATTGCGGCCGCTGGTCTGAAGGTGTTGGGCCGCATTGATGCGCAGCCGCGTCATCCTAAAGTTCAAGACAAGACCGATGCGCTACATGCAGCGCGTGCCGCTGAAGTGACTTCGCTGTGGCGACTGGCCGCGGTTTAATCACCCCGGCTAGATTTCTGCCATAAAGCTGTGACGATATTGCTCGCGCCCATGGAGGGCTTGCTCGACTTTGTGCTGCGCGACATTTTGACCCGGGCCGGCGGTATAGACCGCTGTGTTTCGGAGTTCATTCGCATCACTGACCAGCTGCTACCTGAGCGCGTTTTTACCCGCATAGTGCCTGAGCTTTTCAACGCAGGTCTGACTTTTGCCGGCGTGCCGGTACGCGCGCAATTGCTCGGCTCTGACCCAACTTGTTTGGCCGAGAACGCGGCCCGCTTAGCGAGTCTTGGCCCGGCAGGAATAGACCTTAACTTTGGCTGCCCGGCGAATATCGTCAATCGTCACGGCGGTGGTGCAGCTTTGCTCGACCAGCCGGAAACCATTTTTGCCATAGTCAGTGCGGTACGCCGAGCCGTACCAGCGGCTATGCCGGTGTCGGCCAAAATGCGCTTGGGTTTTCATGATGATTCGCGCGCGATTGAATGCGCGCTAGCCATTAGTCAGGGTGGGGCTTGCGAGCTAGTCGTGCATGCGCGCACCAAAGCCCAAGCCTATCGGCCGCCAGCCTATTGGGAGCGCATTGCCGACATCCGTGCCCATGTCACCATACCGGTAGTGGCGAATGGTGAAATCTGGAATGTCGATGATGCACGGCGTTGCCGCGAGGCCTCAGGCTGCGACATGTTGATGATTGGCCGAGGCGCGGTCGCTGACCCCGGCCTAGGACTGGCCATCAAAGCCGATATGGCGCGTGAACGCATTGCCGGTGAAATAGCCCCGACTGATTTGAATCATGCGGGGCAAGCCAGTGGCTCAGCGGCTATCGATGGCATCACATGGACTCTTTTAATGCCTTTGGTGCTGGATTTTTGGCAATTGGTTTGTACCCGGCTCGATGCGCGTTCGCGTGCCGGCCGACTCAAGCAGTGGCTGAACTTTTTGCGTCGGCGCTTCCCAGAAGCTGAGCTGGCTTATCAGTCACTAAAAAGCGTTAATGATCCAGCGCTGATTGATGAGTGGCTGGCTGCCACCATGTCTGGCTTGCCACGCCTTGTGCGCTAAGCTGAGTGAGTTTTTTAAATTCGGCAGACGCTGCCTGAGTATTTTTGCCACCCATTTTTAATTTACCCAAGTCAAAGGATTCTTTATGACCAACGCTGTCTACATTTCTTCCATCCCCGTTTTTAAACAAATGCTGGGCGGCCTTAAAGTTGTTTTGGCTAAAGCTCAGGCTCATGTTCTTGACAAAAAGCTCGACCCCAACGCCTTGCTACAAGCCCGGCTTTACCCGGATATGTTTGCGCTGCTGCGCCAAGTGCAAGTCGCTTCCGACTTTGCCAAGGGTGTTGCAGCCCGTTTGGGTGGCGTTGAGCCGCCTAAGCTGGAAGACAATGAATTGACCTTTGATGAACTACAAGCCCGTATTGACACCGTGTTGGCCTTTATAACTGGCTTGGACGCGGCCGGTTTTGAAGGCGCGGCGACACGCGAGATCGTGCTGCAAGCCGGCACACCTAAAGAAAAACGCATGAACGGTCAAGACTATTTGCTGCATTACGGTCTGCCGCATTTCTTTTTCCACACCACGACGGTGTATGCAATCTTGCGTCACAACGGCGTTGAAGTCGGTAAGAAGGACTACGTCGGCAGCTTTTAAGTTGGTTTGACGTTTGGCAATGCGGTGCCAGCCTTGACCTGATGCGGTTACGGCCGGCCGCATCAATGGTGAGAGAAATGGTACAAGAGTGGTTTTTAAAATTCAGTGAGATGCGTTTATGAACGAGATAACAGCACTCAGCAGTGCTCAGTGGTATGCGCAGCTTGCCAAGCCTTTTTTTGCACCACCTGCTTGGCTGTTTGGCCCGGTTTGGTCAGTTATTTACGTCATCATCGCGATTAGTTTTGGCTACGTTTTAGTGCAAGTTTTGCGCAAACGCTTGCCGTATTCGGTCTTTAGACCTTTTGTTTTTAATCTGGTTTTTAATTTGTCTTTTATGCCCTTGCAGTTTGGGCTCAGAAGCAATCTTTGGGCGAGCGTGGACATTGTGCTCACGCTGCTCACCCTAATTTGGGCCATGGTGAACATTTGGCCGCGTGCGCGTTGGGTTGCTTTAGTCAACATCGGCTACTTACTTTGGGTTTCTTTTGCTACGGTTTTGCAGCTCAGTGTGACTTGGATGAATCGCTAACAACTGCGCTGTGATTTTTTTAATCTTCAATTTTTAAGTTTTTTTGGCCGCACTGATTTTTACCCACGGCGCGGCACATAAAAATTGATATCTGTACTTATTAAATATAAATTTACCCGCCATGACCTTGACAGTTTTAGAGGCGCAGACCGGAGAAAACCCCACTGCCACCATTCTCATCATGCACGGCTTGGGTGCTGACGGGCGTGATTTTCTTTCCATCGCCGAGCAGCTCGATCTCTCTAGCATTGGGCCGGTGCGGTTTTTATTTCCTAATGCACCAGTCATACCGGTGAGTATTAATGGCGGCTACCCCATGCCCGCTTGGTATGACATTTTGGGCGCCGATCTGGTCAAGCGTGAAGACGAATCTGGTCTGCGCCAATCGCAAGCGGAGATAGAGGCGTTGCTGGCGCATGAGAAAGCGCGCGGCATACCGGCGAATCGAATGGTGTTGGCTGGCTTTTCTCAGGGTTGCGCCATGACCTTGATGACTGGACTGCGCTATACCGAAGGTTTGGCGGGGCTGCTTTGTATGTCTGGCTATTTGCCTTTGGCTGATAAGACGGCGGCTGAGCGCAGTCCGGCTAACCAAGACACGCCGATTTTTCTGGCCCACGGTAGACGCGATCCTGTCGTGACGTTTGCGCGTGCGCAAGCTAGCCGTGACGCGCTAGTTAACCTAGGTTATCGCCCCGATTGGCATGAGTATGAAATGGAGCATTCGCTGTGTGCCGAGGAAATTGTTGATATTGAAAGCTGGCTTTGCAAAGTTCTGGCCTAAAACAATTGGATTGCTTAAAGCTTGGCCGGCTCCGCTTGTTGATGGCTAGTTGAACTGCGATTGCTGACAGCGCTAGAGAGTGCTTCGTCGCGAATTTCAAACAGCCGCTGCAAATCCATCATGTCTATTTCAGCCTCGGTGATGCTGATGTTTGGTGACAAGCTCGCAAAATCTGATTGAAATTCATCTTCTCCATCGATCTTGGGAAAGTCATTTCGAAGCAGCAAGTTGGCGGCTACTGAGAGCGCTTCGCGGTCCGTAATCTTGGCATGCGTTGCGGTCGGCTCGGTGACTTCGTATGCTGGCTTGGGTGTGGGCTCTAACCAGACTTTTTTGTTCGGCAAGAATTTATAGGGGCACGCGTTAACAGGCGCTAACTGCCAGGAAATGTCTTCAAGCCACTCGGATGCTTTAGGCTCAAAGCGTTTGATGTCAGCTGTCAGCTCATTTTCTAATGCGGGCAGGTAATGTATGAGCCGCTCGTCCCAGTGCTTTAGCACCAGTTGCAATGCAATTTTGTTGGTTTGGCTTTCGCCATCTATTAATTTGATGTGACATTCAACCCAGTTTTGGGGCAGGCCGTTTCTGCGCATCAAGTCTCGCATCACCACCTGAATCAAACGCCGGCGAATTCCGCCTGGTGTTTGATCGCTTTGCATGAATTGCGCGTTTCTGCCGCCTAGGCTTCGGGGCTGGGTTCGAGTCAGGGGTAATTTAAATAAGTGGTTAACAAAAGTTTTAATGCCGTCGAAAGAGTTTTCTTTTGCCATGCTCGTAAATCCTTACTCCGCCAATACTTTTAATTACTTTGTTTAACAATGATCCGTTTCTAGTTTTTCCCCGTCAATCCTTTTTTTGCCCGTGCCACACTGCGGACATACTGTTAAATGTCATACTCTGGGTAGTATTAAAAGTAAAAAAATAGCAATTTCCTTTAAGCTTGCAGATATCGTATTTACCGATTTTTGCAGGATGTCGTTATGGCACACAGGCTTGTCCAAGCGCGAACCAGTGGCCTGTGATAACTTCCAGCCCAATCTCAATATCTGTCTGAATGAATCCATGAATCCCGACCCAAACACACAATCAATCTCGGATCCGTCTGCGCTAACCGGCAATAGTCTGCATTTAGCTCTGGCTGCGTTGGGCTCTGAGCGCTTGGCGGGTATGCGCCGTGGGGTTGAAAAAGAAAGCCTGCGCGTGCAGCCTGGCGGCAAACTGGCGTTGACGCCGCACCCGGTGGCACTCGGTGCAGCGCTGACCCATTCTTCAATCACTACCGACTTCAGTGAATCTCAAGTTGAGTTAGTCACTGGTGCGCGCACCAGCGTTGCAGTAGCACTCGATGAGCTAACTGCTATTCATCAATTCACCTACCGCAGCTTGCAGGACAAGGGCGATGAAATGCTCTGGGTCTCCAGCATGCCTTGCGGCTTACCGACGGACGAGACGATTCCTCTGGGCCGCTATGGCTCGTCTAATGTGGGGCGCGCCAAAAGTGTCTATCGCATGGGTCTTGGTCACCGCTATGGCCGACGCATGCAGACCATTTCTGGCATTCACTACAACTGGTCGCTGCCAGATGTGAGTAGTGAGCAATACTTTGGACTGATTCGTAATTTCCGCCGTCACGCCTTTTTGCTGCTTTATCTGTTTGGCGCTTCGCCAGCAGTTTGTTCTTCTTTTGTGGCCGGTCGCCAACATGCACTCCAGCAATTGTCTCCAGACACGATGTATATGCCGCACGGTACCTCGTTGCGCATGGGGCGACTGGGCTATCAGAGCGACGCACAATCCTCGCTGGCGGTGAGCTACAACAGCCTAGACGGCTATGCGGCTTCTTTGCAAGACGCGCTAACACGTCCTTACCCGGCCTATGAGGCGGTAGGCGTTCGCAATCCGGGTGGTGACTACAACCAGTTAGATACCACGCTGCTGCAAATTGAAAACGAGTTCTACGGCACGATACGGCCTAAACGCGTGATTTTCCCGGGTGAGCGCCCCTTGCATGCGCTGCGTGAGCGCGGCGTCGAGTATGTAGAAGTTCGCCTGATGGACCTTGACCCGTTTGTGCCCGTTGGCATTACCGCCCAGACCATGCGTTTTCTGGATGTGTTTTTGCTTCACTGCCTGCTCACCCCAAGCCTTGATGACAGTCCTGCTGAGATCGCTGCGCTGGGGCGTAACCAGCACCGCACCGCAGAACGCGGGCGCGAACCCGGCCTGCTACTAGAGCGCGGTGAGACGCAAATTAGTCTGTGCGATTGGGGCGCACAACTGCTCGCCGAGTGCGCGCCATTGGCGCAAAGACTAGATGCTGAAAATGGCACGACTGACTTCAGCCAAGCCCTTGCAGCGGCCAATTTAGGCTTAGAGGACTCCAGCACGCTGCCATCCGCCAGAGTGCTCGCCAGCATGGCTGCATCGCACGACAACTCGTTTATGCAGTTTGTCCGCAGCCAATCCAAGCAGACCCGGGATGTGTTGCTAAACCTGCCGTTTTCAGCTCAGCAGCAGGCTTTTTTCGCGGATCAAAGTGAGCAATCCATCGCCGCACAAAAAGCCATAGAAGCGGCAGACACTATGCCGTTTGAACTCTATCGCCAGCTTTATGTCGCACCAGAGCGCTTAATCGTGGGTAGCGCTCAAGCTATGGCCGCCTAAAGTGTGACTCGGTAGATTATTGACGGGGGTTTGCGCTCAATCGGCGGCGCAGGTAAAGGCCAGCGAAAGCCACGCCCAGCGCCAGCGCAAACCAACCCACTAGGCTTGATTGGGCAACAATTTCTTGTATACCCGGCGAGCTGAGAAAGTAAGGCGAGACCAACACGCCTAGGCCAATCAAAATGCACAGCAATGCCCTGAGAAGCAATTCGTTATTGGCTTTGGTGTGCAGCAGTTTTTGATTCGGTTTTTGGACAGGAGCGGTGGGTAGTGGCATGACGGTTAAAGTGATAACAAAAAATGTAAAAGTCAGCTGAGTAGCCGTTTTCAATCGAGTTGATGCGGCTTGAATTTTGCACCATGGGTCTTGACTCAAAAAGTGATCGGTCCATCGGTCACAATCGCAGGTTACGCGCCACCAGGCGTTACTGCAAAAAAATACAGAAAGAATCCCACGCGATGGCCATTCAATGGTTTCCGGGTCACATGCACCTGACCAAAAAAACCATCAGCGAGCGCATCAAAGAAATTGATGTGGTCATAGAGCTGCTGGACGCCCGCCTACCGGGCTCAAGTGCCAACCCCATGCTGGCTGAGCTGACCGGCTCTAAGCCGGCGCTCAAGGTGCTAAATAAGCAAGATTTGGCCGATCCAGCGCGCACCGCCGTCTGGCTAGAGCACTACAACGCCTTGCCTGCAACTCGAGCGATTGAGTTGGACGCCAGCGAGACCGCACCAGCACGTCGCTTAATCAAAGCCTGCCACGAGCTTGCGCCACTGCGCGGCGGCATGACCAAGCCCATGCGCGTGCTGATCTGCGGCATACCCAACGTCGGCAAATCTACTCTGATCAATACCTTAATCGGTAAGCGCTCAGCCAAAACCGGTGATGAAGCCGGTGTTACCAAGGCCGAGCAACGCATTTCATTGGCCGATGATTTTTATCTCTACGACACGCCCGGTATGCTGTGGCCGCGAATCATAGTCGCCAAGAGTGGCTACAACCTTGCCGCCAGCGGCGCGATTGGCCGCAATGCGTTCGAGGAAGAAGAAGTCGCGTTAGAGCTGCTCGACTACCTGATTAAAAACTACCCTGAAGCGATTACCTCGCGCTACAAAGTCGAGCTCCCGCCCGGCATCACCGACGAGCAGTTGCTGGAAGAAATCGGCCGCAAGCGCGGTGCAGTGCTCACCAAAGGCAGAGTTAACCTGCAAAAAGCTGCCGAGATTGTGATTTACGAATTTCGCGCCGCCACCTTGGGCCGTATCACCTTAGAGACGCCAGCGGAGTTTGCCAAAGGACTTGCCGAAGGCCAGGTGCTAGACGCAGAGCGCCAAGTCAAGAAAGACGCGATTGAAACCAATCGTTTGATCAAGTTTAAGAAAATTCCAAGAACAGACCGGCGCACTGCGGCCAACAAGCCGGATAAAAACGCAAAGCCCGAGAAACCCGATCTGGACTGATCTCATCAATGACTGCAAGGCGCAGTCGTTGAAAAAATAGCTTTGATTTATTGACCGTTTTAAAAAGAAAAAATCATCATGACCGATTCTGAAGTAACACCTGTGTCCGCTGTTCCGTCCGTTCAAGCCGTGGCTTTGCCAGATCGTCTCTCGATTGACCTGCGCAGCCCGCACCATATCGCTGCGGCATTTGATCGCGACGTGCGAATTCGCTTTAACGACAAAGAACGTCTAGATGTCGCGGAGTACTGCGTCAGCGAACGCTGGATTAGAGTGCCAGCCGGCAAAGCCTTAGACCGTAAGGGCCAGCCGCTGCTGATGAAGTTACGCGGAAAGGTCGAAGCTTTCTACGAGTAACTAGCTTGTGGTTATTGAAGTGATGAATCGCTGCTGTCAATGCGGAAGGAGTGGTTTGTCATTTTGCCGGTAAGCGTTCTACTTTAGAGCTGCTTCATGCCTTGACTTGGCTGCCGGGCATAATGATATGTATACAAAGTGTTATAAAGGATTCTTATCCTTGCACTGATCAGCTTTTGCATTGAATCCTAAGCACAAGTAATTGACGTAAGGCTAGCCCACAATCGTCAGGAAATGCCGGTATTCAAACTAAAAAGTAGTTCGATGATCACGCAAGATGGCAACCATTTTCCCCAGCGCGCAAGCTTTGATACGGTCGTTGATATGGCCAATGAAAAAAGGCGAGTGCTGATTGCCGACTCTCAATTGCGTTCAAGCTCTTTCGGCATCAAGTCTTCGGATAAACCAGAATTCTCATCTGCTGGTCGCGGCGTTCTGGCCCATGCGCTAGATGAAAGTCGCTTTCTTTTGCAGCATGCAGCGGCCGCCATGCAAACACTGCATGAGCAAATTTCTAACACCCACAGCATGGTGGTGCTGACGTCGGCTAACGGCTTGGTGCTTAAATCATTGGGGGATATTGATTTTTTAGAGAAAGCCGCGCAGGTGGCGCTCGCACCCGGTTTTGACTGGTCTGAAAAAATCAACGGCACTAACGCCATCGGCACAGCGCTGCGCGAAGAGCAGTCCATGATTGTTCATGGCGGCGAGCACTTCATGAACGCGAATAAATTTTTGACCTGTGCTTGTGCGCCTATCTCTGACCCCTATGGCCGCTTGATAGGCGCACTCGATTTAACCAGCGACTACCGCAGCTTTCAGCAGCACACAATGGCCTTGGTCAAAATGTCGGTGCAGATGATTGAAAACCATATGTTTGAAGACATTTCTTCAAAAGGCGTGGTCATACATTTTCATGCCCGCGCAGAATTCATCGGAACACTGGTTGACGGTATTGCTGTTTTTTCTGCTGATGGCCGTTTTCTCTCTGCCAACCGCAGCGCACAGTTTCAGTTGGGACTGTCCTTTAACGCACTAAGCGCACACACTTTTTCCTCATTGTTCGGCATACCCATGTCGCGTTTATATGCACTTTGCCGCGGCACATTAACCAAGCTGCACTCACTGTGTCTGTATAACGGTGTGACGGTGTCGTGCCGTGTCGATATCACTTCTAGTGGGCAGTTTTTCACGGGCCAAGAGATTCTGCCAAAGCCCGCCATCGATGCAGCTTCGATTACGCGTGAGCCACTTTCGCCTAGCTTGACGCCAAAGTCCAAACTCTCAACCTTGCGTTATCTCGACACTGGAGATGCGCAGATTGCAGCGGTGATACAAAAACTCAGACTGGTGCGTGGACGCGATATTCCCATCATGATTTTGGGCGAGACGGGAACCGGAAAAGAATTGATGGCGCAGGCCATTCATGGCGACTCCGAACGTTCTTCTGCGCCTTTTGTATGTGTCAATTGCGCGTCGATTCCCGAGTCTTTAATTGAGTCAGAACTGTTTGGTTATGAGAGTGGCGCCTTCACCGGTGCGCGTGAAAAAGGCGTGATTGGTAAGATTCAACAGGCCAATGGCGGCACTCTTTTTTTAGATGAGATTGGTGATATGCCGCGCAACTTACAAGCGCGTTTACTACGCGTGCTACAAGAGCGCCGCATCAGTCCACTAGGCGCAGGTCGTGAAATAGCGGTTGATATTTCCATTCTTTGCGCGACTAACAAAAACCTCAAAGAGATGATCGCCTGCGGTGAGTTTAGGCAAGACTTGTATTACCGACTCAATGGCTTGGTTGTGCGACTACCTGCTTTACGCGAACGCACAGACTTTAAATTTGTCGTCAGCAAAATCATCTCCAGCCTATCTACTTATTCCAAGCCAGTGGACTTGTCTGATGAAGTGATGGAGATGTTTCAGCGCTATCAGTGGCCGGGTAATTTTCGTCAGTTGCACAACTTGCTCAGAACTGCGGTGGTGATGTCGGGTGACACCGGTACGATTGAGCGCCTGCATTTGCCCGATGATTTTTTAGAGGAAATTGCCGTACTGCCTTGCGTCGATACGTTTGATATACCGGCTGTTACCGGTGCTTTAACTAACACCAAGCCAGCGATTAATCCATTCGCTAATGTCGCTAATGTCGCTGATATTACTAAACCCGCTGCTCGCTTAGAAGAAGTAACCACGCTTGCTATTGCTCAAATGCTGCGTCAGCATAAAGGCAATGTTTCTTCAGCAGCTAAGGCATTAGGTATTTCGCGCAATACTATTTACCGCAAGAAGCACCAGTTGCCAGCCGATGTTTGGGATTGAATTTATCCGCAGTTAAACCAGTTTAAAAATTAAATCGGCAAGCTAAAACCAAGCGTCTTGCCGACGTAAATTCAATTTATTTGTGTTTGCTTTGGACCACGCGTTTAAGCGTGCGACTTATTCCAGATTCGCTGGCTAAATGTCCCGCAACCGGCCAATGTCCCGAGGCAAGTCCAGGATTAATTAACTCTTGCATAGCCAACCAGCGCAAGCTGTTATCTGGTTTGCAAACAGCATCAAAACGGCCATGTACCCAGTCAGTGCTAGTGCCATTAATCGCTAAGCTGCGCACTGCTGCGTCCAATTCGCCGGGTCTTACAAAACCTTTGTGCCGCAGGTAGTGGCCTTGAATTCTGAATTTTTTCCAGCCCCGAATATCCGCTTTATCGCTCAACGGTTTGTCCAATGAGGCCAACGCACGCCGCTGCTGGCGCCGCAATTGCGCCCAGGTTTGGCGCGCTGCTATTGCGGCTTGTGGATCTGCACTGCGCTGCGCTGCTAAGTGCAACTGACTACGCCACAGTCCTTGCAGTGCTGAACGTAGTTCGAGCAAGTTCCAGCAACGTATCGTGTGCCGGCTTGCAGGGCCCAATGTTTTGGCGCGTAGCTGTTGTTCGAGTCGGGTTAAAACCTGCGCTGCACCAGCGTAAGGTGCTTGTGGCCAAAAGCCATCGAGGGCAACTTTTTTATCGCTCGCAAGTGGTCTTAACAAACCAAAAATCTCAGCGCGTTTAAGGGCAAAAGCGCCGCGCATCACCATTCGCTCTATGCGTTGCGGATAAGCCTGTGCATAGCGCAGTGCTAACACCGTTCCCCAAGAGCCGGATAACACCGACCATTTTTCTATCCCCAGTTTTATCCGTAAAAGCTCAAGGTCGGCAACTAATTGATGCGTATTGTTGCCTGCGATTCGCCCGTTCGGGCGCGACATACCAGCGCCGCGTTGGTCCGGCAAAATCGCGCGATGCTGACCCATATCCAAAGGTTGCAGCATGCCTTGATGCGCACTACCCCCCGGACCACCATGCAGCAGCAGCCAGCATTTTTCATAGGGTAAACCATAGTCGCGATAGGCCATTTTTGACCCCCTAGCTGTCTTAATAAAGTGCGGTTTGTTCCAACTTGGCTTTTCTGTCTTGTTCATGGTGCTTTTTAATCTAGCGAGAAGTTGCATGGCAGTGAATATGTATTACAGTGACACCTGTTGGTTGTTGCTAATGCAATGACCAGCTCTAGTTGACTAGTTACTATCTATACTTATTATTGGAGATTTCATATGCAATGGACTGCACCTTCTTTCGTCGACATGCGTTTCGGTTTTGAAATCACGATGTACATAGCCAACCGCTAAAAACATCGTTTGGCTCTGGCCCACAGGTCACAAGAGCCATACAGAGGTTTAACCACCTCGGTCGGCGTAACTGGCCAGTATTCGACTCGTTTACTGGTCTGTTACATCGATTTTTTTTTGTCTTTTTAAAAAAGCCACACTCCATGCAATTACGCGTTTTAGGCTCTGCCGCAGGTGGAGGTTTTCCTCAATGGAATTGCAACTGTTTTAACTGTGACGGATTGCGCCGCGGCACCATAGTAGCCCAGGCCCGTACTCAATCGTCGATTGCGGTCTCTAGCAATGGCTTGGACTGGTTGTTGGTCAACGCATCTCCTGATGTATTGGCTCAGATACGCGCCAATCCCGAGTTGCAACCGGCCCGTGCCATACGTGACAGCGGTATTGCCGCCGTATTACTAATGGACGCACAGATAGACCATGTAACCGGTTTATTGATGTTGCGTGAGCGCTCAAGTGCGCTGCCTGTGATGGCAACTGCTGAAGTTTTTTCTGATATTGGCGCGGGTTTTCCCTTGACCAAAATTCTCTCGCATTACTGCGGTATTCAAGTTTTACCTATGCTGCCGGATGGCAGCGTACAAAATGTTCCAGGTCTTACCGATGTACAAATACGCCCGATAGTGTTGTCATCTAAGCCGCCGCCTTATTCTCCGTTTCGCAACCAACCGCGGCCCGGCGACAACATCGGCTTGGTGATTGAAAACCCTGTCAGTGGTGCACGTGTTTTTTACGCACCTGGCTTGGGCGAAATCACACCGGAAATACTAACGCTGATGGCCAGCTGTCAAACGGTGTTGGTTGACGGCACTTGCTGGAGCGGTGACGAAATGCTGCGCCAAGGTTTGTCTAAAAAAACCTCTGCTGAAATGGGCCATTTGCCGCAAAGCGGGCCTGGCGGCATGATTTCATTTCTCGATTTGCTGCCGCCCGGTGTGCGCAAAATTCTTATTCACATTAACAATTCCAACCCCATACTAAGAGACGATTCAGCCGAGCGCGCAGAACTCACTGCGCACGGTATTGAAGTCGCTTTCGACGGCATGGATTTGGTATTTTAAAAACCTAGGTCGATATGGATATTGCAACAATTGTTCGCCCTGATGGCGACGGTCCGGCTTGGAATCGTATCGATTTCGAAGCCAAGCTGCGCGCCCAAGGCGCGGCTTATCACATACACCACCCCTTTAATCTGCGCATGAATAGCGGTGGTTGTGCGCCGGATGAAATTCGCCACTGGGTTAGAAACCGGTTTTATTACCAAATTTGTATTCCGCGCAAAGACGCAGCGATTCTTGCCAATATGTCAGACCGCGCGCAACGCCGTTTGTGGATTGAGCGCATTTTGGACCACGATGGCTACGGCGACTACCAAGGCTCTAGCGCAGGTGGTATGGAGGCTTGGATAAAACTCGGCGAAGCCGTGGGCATTGAACGACAAGACTTGTTGTCGCTAAAAGGCGTATCACCAGCCGTGCGTTTTGCTTGCGATGCGTACGTCAACTTTGCCTCGCAAGCGCCTTGGCAAGAAGCGGTTTGCTCATCATTAACGGAAATGTTTGCGCCGCAAATTCACAAAGACAGACTCTCTACTTGGCCCACGCATTACCCGTGGATTGATGCCGCAGGCTTTGGCTATTTCAGAGGCCGCATACCTCTGGCTGGCCGCGACGTGGCGCATGGCCTTGAAGTGACCTTGGCGCATTTCACCACGCGCCAAGCGCAACATCGCGCGCTAGATATTTTGCAGTTCAAGCTCGATATTTTGTGGAATATGCTGGACGCGATTGAGAAAGTTTGTTTGACCCCGGCTGCGGTAAAGGCTTGAGATGACTAGCACTACAACACCCAGCAGCACGGCACCAAGCAATCCGGATATGAGCTTGCCTGCGTTTCCGCGTTTATCGAAGATTTACCGTATGCAGTACGAAGAAGTGCAAAGCGCTTGGGTGCTGCTCTATCCCGAAGGCATGGTCAAGCTCAATCAAAGCGCTGCCGAGATTTTGCGCCGCTGTAATGGCGAGCGTACAGTCGCCGACATAGTCGCTGATCTTGAACTGGCTTTCAACACCACTGCTTTAGCGCCGCAAGTCAATGACATGCTGCAGGAAGGAATGCGTCGTGGCTGGATTACTTGATATTTCAAACCCGGAACCAGCCAGCCCAGCCGTGATTGCACCACCGCTGTGGTTGCTCGTCGAGCTTACCTACCGCTGCCCGCTGCATTGCGTGTTTTGCTACAACCCGACTCAACATGCGCGTTTGCAAGAAGAAATGACAACCGCTCAATGGGTGGATGTGATGCGCCAAGCACGCGCATTGGGTGCCGCGCAGTTGGGATTTTCGGGCGGTGAGCCTTTGCTGCGAGAAGACTTAGAAGAGCTGGTGCAAGAAGCTAGGCACCTAGGGTTTTATACCAACTTAATCACCTCTGGCGTGGGTTTTACAGAGGCCAGAGCGCGGCGTTTAAAAGATGCTGGACTGGACCATATACAGCTGTCGTTTCAGGACTCTACTCGCGAGTTGAATGATTTTTTAAGTTCGACTAAAACCTTTGATCTCAAGCAGCGTGTGGCCCGCTTGATTAAGCAACATGACTGGCCAATGGTGCTCAACTGCGTGCTGCATCGGCACAACCTGCCGCATGTCGACAAAATCATAGAGATGGCGTTGGCGCTAGATGCTGAGTTTTTAGAACTCGCCAATACCCAGTACTACGGCTGGGCTTGGGTAAACCGTGACCAACTGATGCCAACCCACGAGCAGCTCATAGAGGCCGAGGCGGTGGTTAATCGTTACCGAGAACAAATTAATAATCGCTGCCGAATTTTGTTCGTCGTGCCGGATTATTTTGAAGAACGCCCAAAAGCTTGTATGAATGGTTGGGGTTCAGTGTTTTTAGCGATTGCGCCCGACGGCGTAGCGTTGCCTTGCCACAATGCTCGCAACTTGCCGGGTTTGCAATTACCCCGCGTGCAGGATCAGTCGCTGGCTGAAATCTGGACGCGCAGCAACGCATTTAACGCCTACCGCGGCGAAGATTGGATGCAAGCGCCATGCCGGGATTGTGATGAGCGCAAAAAAGACTTTGGTGGCTGCCGCTGCCAAGCGTTTCAAATCACTGGCGATGCGACCAATGCCGACCCAGTGTGCAGCAAATCGCCGCACCATGAAAAAGTCATACAGCTGGTCAAGCAAGCACCGGTTATGCGCGAGCAGCCGATTATTTTTCGCACGGATGCGGCTTCGCGTTTGCTCCATCCCGAGCTTTGATTGTTGTAGCCGCTATTCGTTATTCGCATAGCGGTTAGCGGCCGATGATTGCAAGCTAAAAATTAGCAATAAAAAAACGGCAACGGGTGTTCAAACCAGTTGCCGTTTTTTTTTCAAGCCGCGCCGCGCTTTTTAATCCAGCCGCGCTGCGGGTCATAGCCCCACCAAGCGAGTGCAAAAAATCCCATACTACCCAGTACCACCACGCTCCAAGACAACAAGTTGAACTGGCCGTACATGGCGAAACGAATCGCTTCAACCACATGTGTGAAGGGATTGAATTGGGCAATTTTTAACAGCCACCAAGCGCCTGATTCCTCAAGCTTCCAAAGTGGAAACAATGCTGGACTGATGAAGAACATCGGAAAAATCACGAAGTTCATAGTGCCGGCGAAATTTTCTAATTGCTTGATGTAGACCGACAGCATCAAACCCATCGCGGCGAGTAGCGTTGCGCCGCTCACCATGGCTAAAAACATCACCGGCAGATTCTGCCAAATCAAATCTACACCAAAGACCAGTGCGATCAGCAAAAACACCAGCATCTGCAGAACTGACAAACAAGTGCCCGCAAGCAGTTTAAAAGCCAGCAGCCAGCCACGCGGCAGGGGCGCGGTTAGTAACAGGCGCATAACGCCCATCTCGCGGTCGTAGACCATGGATAGCGAGCTCTGCATGCCGTTAAACAGCGCCACCATGGCCAGCAGTCCCGGCACCATATAGACCTGATAGGTCACATAGGTCTCATAAGGCGGAACAATTGATACGCCAAAGACATTGTGAAAACCAGCTGAGAAAACCACAAACCACAGCAAAGGCCGCACCAGCGCTGAGGCTAAACGGGATGGTTGGCGTAGAAATTTATTCAGCTCTCGGCCGACGACCGCACGCAAAGCTCTGGCCAAGTGCGGCAGGCGTGCTGCGCTGTAGTTGTCGTTGTCGTTGTCGTTTGTAGTCATGATCTTTGTTTGCATGCCGATTCTTTCTCGTCCATACCCAGCGTGTCTAATACTTCGGTCGGATGCAGCACGCCTTCAATCGGTGCTAGGCCTACTACGCCGTCACCGTGGGCGAGAAAGACTGGCTGACGCAACTGGCCATCCCAAGCGCGAAAACTCAGGCGACGACCTTTGGTGCCGTCCAATGCCACTTTGCCGCCGCGCAAGCTTTTGAGCTGCTGCGCAATGCTCGCTTTCGGGTCTTCCACCAGCACGGCGGTTACCGCTTTCACCGCTACCCAAGCCGCCCAGTCGTGGCCTTGCATGGGCCGCATGGCGAGTTTTTCAAAACGCTTAGACAGCTGTGGGCCGCCGTAGCGTTCCCACTGCGGATGCCAAGCCAGCGCCATCAAGCCGCTGCTGCCCACTACCGGTCTGGGCCACTGTGTGGCGTAAGGCAAAGTGCGTGCAAATTCGCCTACGCTGTCGACGACGGCTACGATTTCGTGTTCGCGGTCTCCGGTCAACAAGCGGGTGTTGGCCATGTCACGCTCGCGCGGATCGGTGCTGAGTTTGAACGCTTTGGTTTGAAGCAGGTTCAGGCCATAGCGCTTTGCTGAGCGCTGCAATGCTTGGCCTTGCAAGCTGTCTTGCGGCAGTGGGCCTTGCAGCACCAGCAGCTTGCGCCAATTGCGCGCCGCCAAATATTGGGCCAGTGCATCGCTGCGCATTTGGCTACTCGGTAAGGTGTGCAATAAGTCGGCAGCGCACTGCGCACCGCGCAGGCTGTCGTCTTCTAAGCTGATATTAAAAATCATGGCGCCGTCCAATGCGGCGGGCGCGCTGGCGGCCAGTTGCAACAGCGGCTCTATCGGCAGATCAGCCAGCAGGTGATGAATGCCGGCGGCTTTTAGTTGGACAAGCGCTGCTGGCATGGCCTGAGCATTGGGCAGCAGGATGTCGAGTATTTTTAACTGCGTGCCTTGCATTTGCAATTCCATGGCCGTGTCTTCAATGGCCATGCGCGCTGCGGTGATGGGCCTGCCCTGTGGGTGGCCGGGGTAGGCGTTTTCTAACTCGTGACGCTCGTAGCGCGGGTCTTGACTCAAGCCTATGACCGCTATAGTCACGCTTTTAAGTGGTGCTGCGTGCGCTGTTTGCAGTGTCAAAGCAGACACTGCGGTGATGGCAGTAAAAGCCGTCAAAACGCTGAGCGCCACGCTTTTTAGCCTGAGGCCTGAATCGGCTATGGCGCCTGCCATACGCTGCGCGATTTTGCGCGCCATCAAGGTTGCACCAACACGCTGTGCGGCACGCGGCCGACGGCTACGGTGCGAATCGCTTTGGAGGTAACGGTGTCGACAATCGTCATATCGTCAGACAATCCATTGAGCACATAGAGTATTTTTCCGTCCGGGTGAACCGCCAAGCCCCAAGCCCGTTTGCCGACCAAAATAGTGTTGCGCACTTTGTGTGTGGCACTGTCGACTTCCGCCACATGATTGGCCCGACCCAGACTGATCCAAACGGTTTTGCCGTCAGGGCTGAGCGCCATGCCAACTGGTGTGATGTCGCTCGCACGCATGCCTTTGATACTGAAGTCCAGCGTGTCTTTGAGTTTGTTGTCTGCGGTACTAAGTACACTTACGTTTGAACTCAGCTCGTTACTCACCCATAGCTCTTTGCTGTCAGCGCTGAGCATAAAGCGGCGCGGCCTTTTGCCCACACGGATGTTGCTGGTGATGCTGCGCTTAGTCAGGTCAATCCAGTGAACTGCGTTGGCAGCTTCTGAGGTCACATAGGCACTCTTGCCGTCTGGCATGACCAAAATACCTTCTGGCTCGCCACCGGTTTTAACCTCGAATAACTTGGCTTTGGTTTTTAGGTCGTAAGCGCTCATGGCGCTGTCGTCTTCAGTCGTGAGGTAGGCGGTTTTGCCGTCTGGACTGAAGTCGAAAATCTCAGGACTATCGCCAACTGCAATAGTGCCGGTCATTTTCGCGCTAGCCACATCAACAATGCCGATTTGGTTGCTCTCGCCGCAAGCTACGTAAATTAAGTGGTGGTCTTGGCTAAAGCGCATGTGACGCGGTCGTTTGCAAACTTCGATCGCTGCTAAGCGTTGGCCTTGCGTGTCAAAAACTTGAATGCGGTTGTCTTTTTCCACCGACACATAAACCCGGTTGGCAACCGGCGCTGCATGCGCTGCGCTAAGGCTTGCTGAGAGGGCTGCGGTTAGCAACAGGCCCAGCCAGGACACAGAAAACGGTGGACGAGGTGAAGATGTCTTTAACTCGGCTTGAGGCAAATAATTCATGAATGTTTCCATCTTCTTTTGTTGAAACTGAGGAGTAAAACTTAATCCAGCAACGGTTAAAACAGTCGCTTGCAGGATGCAAAGATTCGGTGGATTTATGCGGGCAATAATGGCTTACAGATAGCGCCAATATTTTCTGCTGGCCTAGCGTTACTGCCTCGCCATCAAGCTACATTATGTCTTTTGATTGCGGCTTGTAATCACTCGATCAATGCTTGTTTAAACTGGGCGCTATGTCTTTACCCAACACCTCTAATTCGCTTAGTCAGCAGCCCTTACTCAAGGTCATTGCGTTGCATAAATCTTATGCTGGTAAACCAGCACTTGCCGGTGTGAGTTTGCAACTTTTCTCCGGCGAGATGCTGGCACTGCTAGGTCAAAATGGATCGGGGAAATCAACTCTGATGCAGCTTTTGACTGGCCTGTTTAGTCCCGACAGCGGCAGTATTGAAGTGCTGGGTCACAACATACTGAGCCACGCCAGCCAAGCGCTTTCTGGGCTGGGTGTGGTGTTCCAGCAAACTGCACTCGATCTCGATTTGTCCGTGCAAGCGAATTTGCTTTTTCACACCGACTTGCACGGACTGCCGCGCAAGTTAGCCAAGCAGCGTATCGCGCAAGGTCTTGGTCTTTTTGATTTGGCTGAGCAAGCTGGCGCTGTGGTGCGCTCTTTGTCGGGCGGCACGCGGCGCAAGATAGAACTGGTGCGCGCAGTGTTGCACCGTCCACGTGTTTTGCTGATGGATGAAGCCACCGTAGGCCTTGACCCCGGCTCACGTCAGCAAATGCTAAAAGCCGTCAAAACATTGGCAAAGGACAGCCAAGTGGCAGTGCTTTGGGCGACTCACTTGATGGAGGAAATCGAGCTGGCTGATAGGGTGCTTTTTCTCAAAGCCGGGCAGGTGTTGTTTGATGGCGGTGTTGATGATTTCAAAACGCAAGAACTCGGCCGTGATTACATCAATAATCCCAGCGCCAAAGCATAAGCATTTCATTTTTTAATTGACGCTAGACCTTTCATGAACCCTTCAAAATCGTTGCTTCAGATTGCATTGGCGCTTGCCTTCAGCGGAGGCTGGCAGGGTCTAGTCCATGCCCAAGTTCAAGATGTGATTAAACCGCTTAGTCTTTCGGCGGTGGACGTCATTGGTACGGTTCTGCTGCCCGGCATAGGCACGCCGCTGCGCGATGTGCCGGCCAATGTTCAAGTGCTATCGGCCCAAGATATGGCGCTGCAAAGGCAGACTAATCTGGTTGAATTTATCGAACAAAATCCTGGCAGCATCAGCGTCAATTCAGCCCAAGGCAATCCCTTTCAGCCAGACATCAGCTTTCGCGGTTTTACTGCGTCACCACTTTTAGGTTTGCCGCAAGGCTTATCAGTCTTTCAAGATGGCGTTCGGATTAACGAGGCTTTTGGTGACAGCGTTAATTGGGATTTACTGCCGCAGTCGGCTATTTCTAGCTTGCAATTAATTCCGGGATCGAACCCTGTGTTTGGCCTGAACACCTTAGGCGGTGCGCTGGCAATACACACTAAAAGCGGCCGCGAAAATCCGGGCGGTTCGCTTGAATTGTCTACTGGCTCGTTTGGCCGAAAAATTTTTACGCTTGAACAAGGCGGCACCAGTGGACCGCTAGACTATTTTTTTACTGCCAACCGATTTGATGACAATGGCTGGGCTGAGCACAATCCGAGTCGGGTACGGCAGGTTTTTGGCAAGGTTGGCTATAAAACTAGCGTCACCGATATTGACCTTAGTCTGACTGCTGCAGACAACACTTTGCAGGGCACGCAAACCTTGCCGCTGTCGTTTGCTAATGATGTGCGTAAAGCCTATACCTATCCAGACAGCAGCCACAACCAACTTGGATTTTTAAACTTAAAAGGCAGCCACTACTACAGCGATAACGTTTTGGTTGGCGGCAACCTTTATTACAGAAAATATAAAAATCAAGGAATCAGCAGCAACATCAACAACAACTTTGGTCAGATCGATGTCGGAACTGGTCTTGCTGACAGCACACAGGCCAACAACGCCCGCGCAGCGATTGATCAGACCGGGTATGGCGTGGGTTTGCAAATGACGCTGCTAGATAATTTCGCTGGTAAAGCGAACCAGTTTGTGCTGGGTGCAAGTAGTGATTTTGGTCGGGCTCGTTTTAGCCAAGATAGTCAAAGTGCGCAATTTACAAGCGACCGCGGCACGCAGGCCACGAGTGACTATGTAGAAGCCACGAACGCCACAACGCACAACCGTTATGACGGTTTATTTTTTGCCGATACCTGGTCGGTCAGCGAGCAATGGACACTCACCGGATCGGGTCGTTACAACCGCGCTTTTGTCCAGATTGCTGATCAAACGGGTAACGCCCCCAAGCTCAATAGTGAGCACCGGTTTTCTCGGTTTAATCCCGCCTTAGGCGTGAACTTCAATCCCACGCCTAGGCTGACAACCTATGCCAATTACAGCGAAGGCATGCGCGCACCTACGCCAATCGAGTTGACCTGTGCAGACCCAGATGCGCCGTGCAAGCTACCGAATAACTTTCTGGCTGATCCACCTTTGAAGATGGTAGTTTCACGCACCATTGAGGCGGGTGCGCGCGGCAAAATCGGGGCGGCTTCGCAGTGGAGCGCGGCGATTTACAACACGGACTTACAAGACGATATTGCCTTCATCAATAGCAGTGGCACTGCAACCAATGCAGGCTATTTTCAAAACGTCGGTAAGTCGCGTCGCCAAGGTCTGGAGTTATCGGCTGCTAGCCGTTTTGGCGCCTTGGCGCTGTCGGCAAATTACAGCTTTATCAATGCGACTTATGAGTCAGATTTTACTGAACTTAGCCCAAATAATTCAACTGCTAATGCCAACGGTGCGGTACAGGTAAATGCGGGTAACCGAATCCCCGGCATACCTAAACAAACGCTTAAATTTCGGTTGGATTACGCGGCCACTAACCATTGGTCAGTAGGCGGAAATGTGGTTTTAAACAGCGCAATTTTTGCCCGTGGCGACGAGAACAATCTCGATGCGCGAGGCAAGATTGCTGGCTATGCAGTGGTCAATCTCGATAGCCGTTACAAGGTGAGTCCAAAGTTAGAGTTTTTTGGCCGAATTAACAACGCTTTGGGCAAGCAATATTCGAATTTTGGCGTGTTGGGGCAAAATTATTTCACCGGCGCAAACCGCAGTTTTGATGGCAATAACCCCAGTGTCGAGCAGTTCCGCGCTTATGCGGCACCACGCGGTCTATGGGTCGGCGTGCGCACCAGTTGGCTCTAGGGCAGGGCGCTTGCATCACGACAGGATATTTCCTTACGTCAGCCTTCAACGCACGAGAGAACAATGAAATTTCTTTATAGCAAAGGAGTAGATGATGAAAAAAATGACTTTGATTTCGACCCTGTCCGTGTTGGCTCTGACGTTTAGCAGCGTTGCCTTTGCCAAACCTGACGGTAATAAAGGTAATGGCAATGGGCGCGATGGTGGTGGTTACGAGCAACGCGACCAACGCGGACATGGCGATGATGGCTATAAAAAGCAAAAACGCGAAAAATACGACAAGCACGATCGCAAGTACGACGACGACCGGTACGAGGCAAGAGAGCATCACGACCGTGGACGCGGCGCCGGTCCCGAGCATGGTTTTTACAAAGGCGATCGTCTGCCATACCTATACCGTAGCAATATCTATGTTGTTAACGATTGGCGGGGTCACCGCTTGAGTCCTCCGCCACGTGGCTACCATTGGGTTCAGACTGGCGGTGACTATGTGCTAGCCGCTGTGGCTACCGGAATCATCTTGCAGATTTTGCTGAACTGATCGATCAAAACTCGATTAAAAAACTGCTTGAAGCAAAAACAAAAAATCCGCACTTGTGCGGATTTTTTTTGCAATGGGCATAGTCATAAAAAATTTATGATGCCAAGAACGGAGTGTCTTAGATTGTTGCTAAGTCTTACCGATTTGTGGGGAAATTTCGGGGGAAATTAACGCAAGCTTGTGATGTAATGACCGAGATTGATGATATCTTCATCACTCAAAGTTTGTGAAACGCTAGTCATATTGCCAGCATCATTGTGTCTGGTACGAGTTTTGAATGCGTGTAATTGCGCAACTATATAGTCGTAATTTTGTCCCGCAACTTTCGGGATTTCATTTTGGCCAGCGAAACCGCCGAGGTGGCACATTGCGCACAGCGTTTCTTCGGATTTGGCCTTGCCTAATTGAATCCTGCCCGGGTCAGCTTTAAACGTTGATGGTTTCGCTGGTTGGGCTTCAAAGTAAGTACCGATATTAATCATGTCTTCGCGGCTTAATGGGGCTGCCATTGCGCTCATGATGGGATTGGTGCGGCGTCCACTCTGGTAGTCCTTGAGTTGAACGTAAATGTAGCGCCAGCTCTGACCCGCCAGATTTGGAATCTCAGCGCTGACCGAGTTGCCAGTTGCACCATGGCAGGCAGCACAAGCTTGAGCCTTAACACGGCCGGCATCTATGTCCTGCGCGGATGCGCTCATTTGCAATCCCAGCAATGCGCCAAAGACCAGAGCTGGCACTGAAAATAGTTTGGATGTGAAATTCATAATGATAAGTATACAAACGATTACCGCCCAGTGCTGGGCGGTAATCTGGGTTGTGATTGTCTATTTAGGCAATCAGCTAGGTGAAATTACTTCTTCGGCAAAGCAAAAACTACCATGGAGTTACCACGCTTGAAGTCAAGCTGGGTATTACCGCCGCAGCCCATGGCCACGTACTGACGGTCTTTTACAGAGTAAGAAACTGGCATTGCGTTGGCACCAGCGCCGCAGTTGTATTCCCACAAAAGTTTGCCAGTTTTGGCGTGCAGTGCGCGGATCAGGCCATTGCCCTCGCCGTAGAACACCAAGTCACCGGCGGTGGCCAATGCGCCACCAATCAATGGCTGCTGGGTGTCAAACTTCCAAGCCATTTTGCCGGTGTTGACATCCACTGCAGCCAGACGGCCCCACTGCTCTTCGCCTTCTACAACCTTAAACGCACCGCCTAGCCAAAGCTTACCATTTGGATATTTAGCCGCTTCAACGTGGTAAGTCATAGGCTGATGCAAATTCATTGCATAGGCCAGGTTAAGTTTTGGGTTGTAGGCCATTGGCGACCATTCCACACCACCATTGGCGCCTGGCAACATGCGTGCGCCGGTTGCTGTTGGCAGAGCCCACATGTTTTCTTGCGGAATCATGGCTTCGGAGAAACGGATCAGCTCGCCATTGTCGCGGCGGTGAACATAGATGTGACCCGTCTTGCCGCCGTGCATAACAGCTGGAACCATCTTGCCATTTTTGTCTTTTGCATCCAACAAAATCGGTGGGCTAACAGCATCCAGATCCCAGACATCGTGGGCGATGTACTGTGAGTGCCATTTGTATTTGCCAGTATCCAAGTCCACTGCGACCAGTGAGTCGGTATACAGGTTATCGCCCGGACGCTCGGCGCCGAAAAGATCGGGTGATGGGTTGCCAACGACAAAGAAGATGGTGCGTGTTTTCAGATCAACCGCAGGGTTCATCCAAACGCCGCCGCCCAGAGTCTGGAAGAAGTCGCTGTTACGGGCAAATTGCGCTTTTTCTGCAGCAATATCGCGGTGCATGTCGCGACCGGTTGCATCTTTTTCTGCCCATACGCCTTCATGGCCTTTTTCAGGAATGGTGTAGAAGTTCCAGACTTCCTTGCCGGTGTTCGCATCAAAGGCTTTGACAAAGCCGCGAATGCCGTACTCGCCGCCGTTGGTGCCTATCAGGACTTTGCCATCGACAACCGTTGGTGACATGGTTTCGCTGTAGCCTTTTTCAGGGTCAGCGATTTCGGTGTTCCACAGCACCTTGCCGGTCTTGGCGTCTAGTGCAATCATGCGGGCATCCAAGGTGCCCATGAACAGCTTGCCGCCTTCGATGGCGACGCCGCGATTGTTTGGCCCGCAGCAAAAAGTGGTAAAGATTCCCATCTTATGTTTGTAGTGCCAGTATTCCTTACCTGTTACCGCGTCAACTGCGTAGACATGGTTGTAGGCAGTCGTGAAATACATGATGCCGTCAACCACAATCGGCGCGGTCTCCATAGACTCTTTGACTTCGGTTTGGAACGTGAACTCAGGACGCAGATTCTTGACGTTGGCCGCATTGATTTGAGCACCTGGATAAAAACGCGTTTGTGCGTAATCGCCATTGGTGTGCAACCAGTCAGCGCCTTGTTTACCGGCCGCAGTGAGCTGGGCTTGCGAAACGTTAGGTGCTTTTAAAATAGTTGCAGGGCCAATATTCATTGCCTTTTGGCCCTGAATTTCTTCTGCGCTTGCGGCTCCGGTTACTGCAAATACAGCAAGTACGATGCTTAGCTTTCGAATTGATTTCAAATTTTTCATAATTAAATCCAGGCTGGCTTTGTTAGGTTGTTTTTCATGTATTTCCCCCTCGCGAGAAACTACTGCGACTATAACTACTAATTTGTTTTTAGAATCACTCAAGTTAACTGTTTACACCTAGATAAATCACAGTTGAAGTGTGTTAAATTTTTAAGTAAGGAAAAATATTGAATGAAAAAAATTAATTGTTTGAAGTACTGTTTACTTAGCCTTGTAATCATCGCTAACTCAGCCGCTTTTGCGCAAAAAGGCATGGATCAGATCAACGTCAATGGTCAGTTCGTGATGGCGGCACGCGCCGGTCAGGTCGACAGAGCAGGTGCCTTACTCGCCGAAGGTGCGAAAGTTAATTCGCGCGATCGCAATGGCGACACTCCGCTTAATATGGCCGCGAATAAAGGAAACCTTGCGCTGGTTGAAATCTTGTTGAAAGCTAATGCGGATGTGAACCTTGGCAACATCGCTGGTGTCACGCCACTGATGAGTTCAGCCTATAGCGTCAAACCTGAGATCATGCGTTTATTGCTGGCTGCCGGCGCTAAGCCAAATACATTTGACCGGGTTAAGAAAAATGCGGCGACTTACGCAGCAGGAACCGGTTGCACAGATTGCTTAGTCCAACTGTTGGGCGCCGGTATTGATGTGAATGCAAAAATGGAAAATAACTTAACACTCTTGATGTGGGCTGCTGCCTATGGCCACGAAAGTGCGGTTTCTTTGCTGCTGGCTAAAGGCGCTGACCGCAGTCCGCAAGACGGTCGCGGTAAAACTGCTGCTGATATGGCACGCGAAGAAAATCACCTCGCGGTTGTTCAGTTGTTGCAATAAGCGCCAGTAAGTGTCAACAAGTAACAATTTAATATGAGAATTATTGGTTAAATTTATTACTATATTTTTTATACGATTTTTGACATTGTTTTGGCGAAAAAAAAACCGGATTTAAATCCGGTTTTTTTATGTCTAATTTTTTAATATAAATGGGATAACGGTTTTCATATCAACGCAATTTATTTTGACTTTACTCACGATTTGTAAGTTTTTTTTGCGAATGATTACATACCTATCGTTATCCTTTCAAAGCTTATTTAACCCAGCTGTCTTTCATGCTGGTGATGCGGTTGAAAACAATTTTTTCATCGCCATGGTCATGCAAGTCAGTAACAAAATAGCCATGACGTTCGAATTGAAAACGCTGTCCTGCGGCTATGCCGGCGAGTGAGGGCTCAACATAGCCTTCGACTACCCGCAGGCTGTCCGGATTGAGGTTGTCAAGAAAATTGTCTGTACCGGCTTCCGGGTGCTCTTGTACAAATAGGCGTTCATATAGCCGCACTTGTGCGGCTAGTGCGCTGCTCACATTGACCCAAGTGATCACGCCCTTGACCTTGGCGCTGTCCGCACCGGGTGTGCCGCTTTTTGTATCGGCGACCAAGTTGGCATGCACGGCAATAATTTCGCCTTCGGCATTTTTCTCGCAGCCGGTGCACTCGATGACATGCGCGTATTTCAGGCGCACTTTGTTGCCGGGAAAGAGTCTGAAAAATCCCTTGGCCGGTGTTTCTTCAAAGTCGCTGCGCTCAATCCAAACTTCTTTGCCAATATCGAAGTGGCGTTTTCCTTGCTCTGGATTGTGTGGGTGAACCGGTGCACTACAGTCGTCCAACACTCCGTGGCCCATCACCTCATCCCAGTTATCCAGCACCAGTTTGAGGGGCTCTAACACGGCCATGGCGCGCGGCACTATAGGGTCTAGGGTGTCACGCAATGAGCCTTCTAAGGTACTGTAGTCAATCCAACTATCGCCTTTGGCCACGCCGATGCGCTCTGCAAACAAATGCAATGCGTCGGGGGTGTAGCCGCGCCGGCGCAGGCCGACTATTGTGGGCATGCGTGGGTCATCCCAGCCGCTGACACGCTTTTCATTGACCAGTTGTGCCAGCTTGCGTTTACTGGTCAGCACATAAGTCAGGTTAAGACGCGCAAACTCATACTGGCGTGGATGCGGTGAAGCTATCAAGCCGCCTGTGGCTAGGCAGTCCAACAACCAGTCGTAGAAGGGGCGCTGGTCTTCAAACTCCAACGTACAAATGCTGTGGGTGATTTGTTCCAGTGCGTCTTCTATCGGATGGGCAAAGGTATACATCGGATAGATGCACCATTTGTCGCCGGTATTGTGATGCGTTGCGCGGCGAATGCGGTAAATAGCTGGGTCGCGCAGGTTGATGTTGGGGGACGCCATGTCTATCTTGGCGCGTAGTACAGCGGCACCGTCAGCGAGTGCGCCGGCGCGCATTTCTTCAAAGCGGGCGAGGTTTTCTTCTGGCGTTCGGTTGCGGTAAGGGCTGTCAATACCGGGCCGGCTGAAGTCGCCGCGGTTTTGTCGCATCTCTTCGGCGGATTGCTCGTCGACATAGGCTTGGCCGCTGCTGATGAGATATTGCGCGGCTCGGTACATAAAGTCGAAGTAGTCGCTGGCTTGATAGGCTTGGCTGTTTCCCGCTTGTGCCCAGTCAAAGCCTAGCCAATGCACGGCGTCAATGATGCTGTCGACATACTCGGTGTCTTCTTTTTCTGGATTGGTGTCGTCAAAACGCAGGTGGCATACACCGCCGTAGTCGCGTGCTAAGCCGAAGTTAAGGCAAATACTTTTGGCGTGACCTATGTGCAGATAACCGTTTGGCTCCGGCGGAAAGCGAAGGCGTATCTTGGCGCTGTCTAGCTCGCCCGCAGCATGGTGAGCTGCGTCGCCCGGACTGCCGCCCCAACGGCGCTTGGCGTAGAGGTCTTCGGCTAAATCTTTTTCTATGATTTGTCGCAAAAAGTTGCTGGATTTGCTGCTGTCTTTGTCGTTACTAAGCTTGCTTGGGTTGCTCAGACTACTGGTGCTAGAGGCGCTAGATTTTGGGGATGCGGGAAATGTCATGGGGTGATTTTAGGCTGAGGTGGGCTTACGTTTGGCAACGCGCTTAACCGGGCGAGCGGTAGTGCTTACATATGGCTGAGGTTTAATAAATTACTGGTTGTTTTATCCCAGCGCCCTTAATTTATCACCGTAGTAATTAGCTACCTAAGGAGACCTTTATGACTCGTTTAATCAAATCGATACGCTGCCGCTTGGTGGCCGGTGTGAGCGCTGCGCTGACATTAGCCGCCACGGCTTTTGCGGGCGAGGTGCAGGCGCGTGAGAATGTCTCGATTTCTCTTGGCATAGCCGTTCCCGGTGTGTCCTTAGGAATTAACAATGGTTTTAACCAGCCCTACTATGGTCCGCGCGCAGTTTATGCTCAGCCTGCACCGATTTATGTGCAGCCTCAGCCGATTTACTATGCACCTCAGCCGTATTACCGCGGTCAGTCTTACTTTTACCCCGGCAAGCGCCACCCGAATAAATTTCGTGGTCATGGACGTGGCCACGGTCGGCATCACGGTGAGCATCGTGGTTTTGAAGACCGTCGTTAACTGCGCCACCCACTCGTTTTAACAGCCCGCTAATTGCGGGTTTATTTTTGCGCTCTGCCCAGAGTTTGCCGGATGGTGACCGCGGTCATAATCTTTAAATTTTAGGGAGTGGCATGGACACCGTACTTTTATTAAAAGCCGCCGTTATGGGCGTGGTTGAGGGCTTGAGCGAGTTCCTTCCGGTGTCTTCTACCGGCCATCTGATACTGGCGGGATCTTTGCTCGGTTTTGACGACGCAAAGGCCAAAGTGTTTGATATTGCGATTCAGACCGGTGCCATTTTTGCGGTCATCATGGTTTATTGGCAAAAAATTCGCAGCACCTTGATTGCCTTACCGAATCAAAAACAGGCCCAACAGTTCGCTCTCAATGTGCTGATAGCTTTTTTACCGGCTGTGGTTTTAGGTTTGCTGTTTGGCAAGGCGATAAAGGCCAATCTTTTCAATGCCAACGTGGTGGCCAGCACCTTTATTATTGGTGGATTTATTATTTTGTGGGCTGAAAGACGTCAGCAAAATAATCCAGCTGTTGCTCGCATCCAATCGGTTGAAGAAATGTCTCCCATGGATGCGCTCAAAGTCGGCTTGGCACAATGTCTGGCCATGATTCCTGGTACTAGCCGCAGCGGCGCGACGATTATCGGCGGCATGTTTTTGGGCTTGTCGCGCAAGGCAGCTACTGACTTTTCTTTTTACTTAGCCATTCCTACACTGATTGGCGCAGGTGTCTACAGCCTTTATAAAGAGCGTGCGCTTTTGTCTATGGCCGATCTACCCATGTTTTTAGTTGGGCTGGTGTTCTCTTTTTTGAGTGCTTGGCTGTGTGTGCGCTGGTTGCTGCGCTATATTTCTACGCATAGTTTTGTGCCCTTCGCCTGGTACCGAATTGTGTTCGGGATTGTGGTGTTAGGCACTTCACTGAGTGGTTTGGTGGTCTGGGCAGATTAGTCAGATCAAGCGCTATAGACTTTATTTTGCCGACTTGAGTCGGCAATTTTTTTAGACGCAGATGACAGGTCTGTTCATCATCATTAGCTCAGCATGTTGAGCAGGGACGCTTCCATCGCAGCGGCTGTGATGAAGGGTTTTTCCATCGGAAAAAGATGGCTGCCATCGAGCATCATGATGCGGCCGCGCGTGACTTTTTCAGTCAGTCCCATACCGACTTGTTTCATCTCTTTAGAGTCGCGTCCCCCAATAAATGAAACCGGGCACTTGATGGGATTGCGCTTTAGCTGCTGCTCTAAATTGTCTGGCAGGGTGTTGTAGATGGCGGTTTCTACATCGCGGTCAAAACTCAAATGGCGCTCTTTGCCGGCCTCGTGTGTGCCGTGTTCAATATAGTCTTTGAGCACCGCTTCGTCCCAGCGCGCAAAAGGTTTTTTGCTGCGAAAGTGGGCCAGCACTTCGTCTTGACTAAGCCACTGATTTTTACGCCGACGGCTGACTACGCCGGGTGACACCGAGCCGACTAGCCTGGCGCGTTTGGCCATGCCCAGTGCAGTGGCGCGCCAGCCGCCTATCAGCGGCGAATCTAGCAACAATACGCCGCGAACCGGAAACCCGCCAATCTCAGGCTGACTAGAGGCGCACATCAGGCTTAAAAATCCGCCCAATGAATGGCCGACTAAAAAAGCGGGCTGCGCACTTTCTGTCACTTGTTGCGCGGCAAAGTCACCGAGTTGGCGCACCAAGTGCGGCCAATTGCTGGTGACCGGATAGGCCGCGTCGTGACCGAATTTTTCAATGGCTTTGACGCTAAAGCCGCGCGCTTCTAGTTGCTCAAACAACACCCGATAAGTACTTGCGGGAAAACTATTACCGTGCGAGAAAATTAGCAGCGGTCGAGCTGCTTTCGGCGCTTTATCTAGCAGAGTTTTCAAATCAGTTTTTCATCCGGTGTACGGATCTTTCTAAGCGTAGCGTGGCGTGTGGCTGGCATTTTCAGAGGGATGTCGGTGTGGGCATCGTCCCAGACTGGGTCTTCAATGCTGTCGAATACTTCGCGCAGCTTTTGTCCCCAGTTGTTATGCATCATGGTGTAGTAGGGGTTGTTGCTGTCTATGCAGACGAGCTTGTCGCTTTGCAGCGCATTCACGTCGTAGACCACTAAGTCCAGCGGCATGCCGACGGAAAGATTGGATTTCATCGTTGAATCCATGGAGACCAATGCGCATTTTGCAGCTTCAGCTAACGGTGTTTCTGGCGTGATCACGCGGTCTAGTACCGGCTTGCCGTATTTGGATTCACCGATCTGAAAGTAAGGCGTGTCACTCGTGGCTTCGATGAAGTTACCGGCTGAATAAACTTGGAATAAACGCATGCCTTCGCCTTTGACTTGTCCGCCAAAGACCAGTGAGACATTGAAGTCGACATCCGCGTTTTTCAGTGCCGCAGCGTCTCTGTCATGCACACGGCGTATGGCTGAGCCGAGAACCCGTGCCGCATCGAACATACTGGTGGCGTTCCAGATGGTGATGGCCTCGCCGCCTTCGTGGTTCTTGATTTGCTCTATCTGCAAGATCTCGCGTATCGACTGAGAGATAGATAAATTACCCGCCGAGAGCAACACCATGAATCGGTCACCGGGCTTTTCGTAGACGATCATTTTGCGAAAAGTGCTGATGTTGTCTAGGCCGGCGTTGGTCCGCGAGTCGGATAAGAACACTAATCCGGCATTGAGTTTGATGGCGACGCAATAGGTCATAAGAGCTAAGAAAACTTTAAAAAAGAAAGAAGAAGTCAGGCCGCTTTACGCGGCTATTGACAGACGCTTGAGCCGGTAAAGCGCCTCTAGCGCCTCGCGAGGGCTAAGCGCGTCCGGGTCTATAGTAACCAAAGCTCGCTCTACCGCGCTTTGCTCGGTTATGACGGCTTCTGGCGGCGGCGCGAACAGGTCAACTTGAGCCTGACCTTGCGTTTGCTGTGCTTCTAATGCGCTCAAGGCGTGGCGCGCATGGCTGAGTACGGCCTGCGGCACGCCGGCTAGTTTGGCCACCGCAATACCGTAGCTTTTGCTGGCCGGGCCGGGCTCAATGTGATGCAAAAACACAATGTCTGCGCCTGACTCTATCGCGCTGACATGCCGATTCACCGCGCCGTGGTGTTGCACCGGGAACTCAGTCAGCTCGAAGTAATGGGTGGCAAACAGCGTAAAAGCTTGGGTCTTGTTGTGCAGATAAGCGGCGATGCCGCCGGCCAGCGCCAGACCGTCAAAGGTCGAGGTACCGCGGCCTATCTCATCCATCAGCACCAGCGAATGTGGACTAGCGCTGTGCAGAATTTGCGCCGCCTCTGTCATCTCCAGCATAAAGGTCGACTGGGCATTAGCCACATCGTCAGCCGCACCAATGCGGGTGTGAATAGCGTCAATCGGTCCGAGCCGGCAACTTGCAGCCGGCACATAAGAGCCCATGCTGGCAAGCAATACGATGAGGGCAATCTGCCGCATATAAGTCGATTTGCCGCCCATGTTTGGGCCGGTGATAATTTGCATACGACTTTTGCTGCTCATGTCGCAGTCGTTGGCGATAAACGCGCCACCACCAGTCTCCGCCAGCCGGGCTTCGACAACAGGATGGCGGCCTGCGCTGATGTCTATGCAGGGCTCTTTGGCAAAACTAGGCGCTGACCAAGCCAAGGTCAGGGATCGCTCAGCCAATGCGCACAGCGCGTCTAAGCTGGCAATCGCACGTGCTAGGCGGCTGAGCGTGGGCACGAACTCTTGCAGCTGATCTAACAACTGTTCGTATAAAAACTTCTCTCTTGCCAATGCGCGCTCTTGTGCCGACAAGGCCTTGTCTTCAAAGGCTTTGAGTTCTGGCGTGATGTAGCGCTCAGCATTTTTTAAGGTCTGGCGGCGCCGGTAATCATCTGGCACTTTGGCGGTTTGGCCTTGGGTGACTTCAATGTAAAAACCGTGGACTTTGTTAAATTGAACCCGCAAATTGGTAATGCCGGTACGTTCGCGTTCTCGGCCTTCGAGATCGAGTAAAAAAGCATCGCAATTAGTTTGTATGCCGCGCAATTCGTCAAGGTCTTCATCGCAGCTGTGGTTGATCACGCCGCCGTCACGAATTAATGCGGCCGGCTCGTCGAGAACAAAGCGCGCCAGCAAATCTTCACATGCTTTGGGCGGTTGCAAATGCGTAAAAATTTCGGCTAGCAGGGCTGGGCAAGCGCCGTGATCAGGCACTAGTTGTTCAGCTTTTTGCAGCGTGTAGCGCAGCGCGACTAATTCCCGCGGCCGCACTTGGCGTAGCGCGATGCGGGCGGTAATGCGTTCCACATCGCTGCTGCCTTTGAGCTGGGCGCGCAAGTTTTGCTGCGTGCCTTCGCGCAGATAGGCAATCGTCTCCAGCCGCTCGCTGGCTTGGCTTCTATCCCGGCGCGGGCTGAGTAACCAGCTCTTAAGCGCGCGGCTGCCCATGCCGGTGATACAGCTGTCAATCAGCGAGAACAAGGTCGGCGAGTCTTCGCCGCGAAGGGTCTGAGTGAGTTCAAGATTACGCCGGGTGTTGAGCGGCAGTTCTATCAGCTCACCCGAACGCCAGACCTGCAAGCCGCGCACGTGGGGCAGGTTACGGCCTTGAGTGTGTTCGGCGTAACCGAGTAAAGCAGAAGCCGCAGCGTGGGCGTCGCCCAAGTCTTGGGCATTCCATGACGCCAACGAGGCGACTTCTAATTGCTCAAGTAAACAGCGCTGGCCAAGTGCTGCCTCAAACTGCCAAGCGGGGCGGGCGGTGACGGTGCAACGTTGGGCTTTAAGGCGCTGCTCAAAACTGCTGCTGACGTCGACGTTATAAATTAGCTCACTTGGCGCGATGCGCAGCAGCCAGCTGCTCAGTTCATCATTAGCGCATTGGGCCAAATGGATTTCACCTTGAGTCACACTAAGCCAGGCCAGGCCGCAGGTATTACGCGCACCTTGATGAACCGCCAGCAACATAGATTCAGTTTTGTCACTCAGCAGCGCAGTGTCAGTCAAAGTGCCAGGCGTGACCACCCGCAAAACCTTTCGCTCAACCGGACCTTTACTAGTAGCCACATCGCCAATTTGCTCGCAAATAGCCACTGATTCACCGAGCTTTATCAGCTTGGCCAGATAGCCTTCCAGCGAGTGAAAAGGCACACCCGCCATAGCAATCGGCTCACCACCCGAGTTGCCGCGTTTGGTTAGCGTGATGTCCAAGAGACGCGCAGCTTTTTCTGCGTCACCAAAAAAGACTTCATAAAAGTCACCCATGCGGTAGAAAACTAGGGTGTCGGGATAGTCGGCCTTGATGGAAAAGTATTGCTGCATCATGGGGGTGTGGCCTGCAAAGGCTTTGTCAGCGCTGGGTGAAATTGGAGAGTCCTTAGCCATAAATTGATTACGTGATGGGTTGAAAATGCAGGCGCTATGCCATTGTCTTCTAAACGATGGGCTAGCTATCGGCAAGGGCGTTGATTTTCCAAGCCACCTCGCACGGAAGTGGGAGAGTAACCATAAGTGGCCGTTTTTCGCTTGATCTGCGATAAGCGATAAGCGATAAGCGATAAGCGATAAGCGATAAGCGATGTTGACACTTTGTGTTGAGCGCTTGGCTAACAAAGTGTCTGATATTTTTAACTTAATTTGGTTGCGCGATGGTTGGATTAAACCTATGAATAAGGCTGCGTTATTTGTACGCTGCATCCCAACGATAATTAATTTTGCTTTGACCTGGTGTTAGACCGCATGGTGAAGAAGTCAACATTTAATAAAACGTTACATTTCTTAAAATTTTTTTATCTGTCTACTCAGGAATTACAAAAAAAGCTGCTTAAAAAATCTGATTAGCTAATTTTCAGTTTGGTGTTAAGTTATTTTTGGTGCGTCGACAAAGCGCAAATGACGCTGCTTTACCCAGACCTTAGCGCCTTGATTTCCGGCTGTTGCTGCAAGTTGACCACCGCGCGGTATGCGCATCCAGGACATAGTTTCTAAATAGTCACCTGAATCGGTAAAGTTGCCTGCTAGCACTAGCAATTCAGCACCGTCGGTGTAAGTGAGATTGATCTTAGCGCCCGCTTCCCAATGCTCTAGTTGAACAGTTTCACGTTCATCTTCAAATAGCGGTGCGACTGAGGCACCCGGACGTTTTTGTACGTCTACTTTTATTATTTTGTTCATGTCTAATGTGACATGCTGGCGGTCTTGGTGTGCAAATTGCCAGAGCTTGACGAAAATTGTGCAACCCTGTGAAGAGCCAGGTGTGTGTCGGCTAGTCGGCGGGTTGCGAACGTAAGAGCCGCTCGGGTAGTCGCCTTGACCGTCTTGGAAAACACCATCGAGCACTATGAATTCCTCTCCGCCACCATGCGTGTGCGCAGTAAATTGACTGCCTGGTGCATAGCGAACAATTGAGGTAGCACGAGCGACTTCGTTGCCGATGCGATCTAGCATACGGCGTTGAACGCCGGCTACCGGAGAATCCACCCACGGCATAGTCGCAGCATGCATGACGACGCGTAAACTGAAATCGGCATTGATGTCCATGTGTGAATTCTCTGGTGGTCTTTTTTAAGACTGAGTTAATTAACTTCCCGTACCGCCCATGCTTGCGCGCTTGGCTATGCGAGCACGCCAGGCTACTAATTCGGTGCAGTCAGCTGGAATGGAAATTTTGGCAGCGTCTGCGAACGACAGGCCGAAAAACAACGTGATGTCTGCCACTGAAAAATTTTCACCGGCTGCATACGGCTGATGGGCCAAAAAATCATTGAAATACCGCATGCCAGCAAGTGCGCGTTCGTGCTGCTTTAAGCCCCATTCTTTATTTTGATAAAGCTCTAGCGCACCTAAGCCCGGAGTGGCGTGGTGAAAATACGTGCTCACTGCATCTAAAACACCTTGCTCTGCACGACGTTGCATCATGTGGATTACAGCGCGTTCTTTGGCAGTCGTTCCGGTTAACGAAATCCCTGGGAAAGTGTGATCAATGTACTCGGTGATGGCTGAACATTCGCTGATGTAAGTTCCATCGTCAAGTTCTAGACAAGGTACGGACGCACTTGGATTCTTGCTGACAAACTCTGGCAGGCGGTGTTCACCTTTCAACACGTCCACATTCACGAATTGCACTTTGTCCGTGGCATTTTTTTCGGCCAGTGCTGCGCGAACTCGGGCTGGATTAGGAAAACCTTTGTAGTCGTAAATTTTCATATTAAATTTATAGATAGTTAAGTAATTAAAAAATTTAATTTTAAAAGATTTGATGTTGACTTATTTAAGCATTTGAAAATGACCTTTTCACAATGACGGTTCCAGTTGCGTCAATGTTAAGTTTTATTCAATTTATGTTTCTCTAAAAAATATAGGACACGATTTTTTAGTAATTTTATGAGCACTAAAAAATTTCCTTTATTTTTTTATTCTGAATTTTTAATTCATACGCGGGTTAAATTGTCCTAGGTGTCTTTACGAATTTTTTGATTGTTGCTCAGAGCCCTGAGCGCTCTATAACCTCAACTAAATAAACCATCGTCGTATTCTTTTGAAAATATTTTTAGTGCTCAGTGGCCTAAATTTTTCATTGCATGAAAAATTATTAACGGATTGTTATAAAGTTTCTTGTCTTGTGTAACTTCTTAGAGGCTAGATTCTCATCATGTCTTTACGTTAAAAACTTAATGGTCTTCTTTGTGTGAGCATTTAGTTATACCTCGTATAAAGTTCTTGGAATTTTTAGTTCTATACAAAATAGTTTTTAAATTTATGGCACTCATTGTATTTACGACGTGCAATGCCGTTTGACTGAGTCTTAGCCAATCTTCGTAGAAATGAAGATCTCTTTATAGTCAGTTTTTGCACTTGTTTATATTTCGATTTGCAATTCGTGTGTTGCCATGTAGCGGCTGCGCTGGATTGCGCTGCTATCGCGCAAAAAACTTAGTCGATCAATGCTTATAAATGACGTGTTTAGTCAAGATTTTGCTTAGTCGTTAGTGCGTATTTTTACCAGAGTTGTGCGGGTGGTTTTTTTAACAGCATGATTGCTTGACGTATCACCCTCTCGCAGAGAAGGCGGTAAGTCAGTTTTTATATAAATACTTTTTGAGCGTTGGCCGGGCACGTAGGTTGCGTGCTTTTGATGCGGCCCTATTTTGGTTGGCGCTTTGTCGAGAACTGTATTTCTTTAGGTTTTGTGGCTACCGCTTAAGGCGCTGAACCTGATCGAAACCACACACTAGGTGTGACCAGGCAAATTCGTTCTTACGCTGCGCATTCGCTGACGATTTGATTGCTGATAATTCATCAACGGCAATAGCTTTTGCGAACTACTAATTTAGTAGTCTTAATCTGATGATTTATGACCAGGACTACTTGATGTCTGTTGTCTGTAATTCAATCGGTCGACCATGTGGCGTCCTATTTGCCGCGTGATCCCAAGCCAGTTGATACTGCTTTAACTCGGCCTGACTGCTGATTTTCTTTGTTGTCACCAAGCTCTCCAATGCTGCCAGCCAATGTTGATAGTAGGTGTCACCCAGATCCGGATCGCCATTTGCCTGAGCAAGTTGAATTTGTAGCGTCAAAGCCTGTGCCCACTCGCTCCATGTGAACAAGCCACGTTCATGCAAAGAGAGCGTCATTGCGAACGCTTGCGCTTCCCATGGTTCACGAAACACCGGACCGTCGTCATCTTTTGGCTGTCCTGATAAAAGGTGGTTAGTTAAATTCATTTCACCTGCTCGAGGTAGGGTTCCCACGCATCGAGGTAGACAGTTAAGCCATGTTCTGCTTCTTGGCCCCACAGCGCAGCGCCTTCAAATGCAACGCTGTAAAGCCACTGGGGTTGTTCTCCTAAGCCTTGCGCGTTGCTATCCGGATAAACATGCACGGCCCGAACAGCTGCAATACACCCCAATTTGTCTCGCGCATAGGCTGGAAGTCGCGTGTGATGATTCGCTTGCGTCTGCAGGGTTCGTACGTGATCACCCACCGAAAATTTGGCTGCAGTTGTGATGGCTCTATCTGCGGGCGCACCTTTTGCCAGTACGCCGCTAACCATAGATGCGGTTAAAACTTTTTTTACAGGCAGGGCAGGGCAGGGCAGGGCAGGGCAGGGCAGAGCATTTGGCCTGCTTGAATTTCTTCGTCGGTGACAAGTCCTTGGGCTGTTAAAAGCTTGCACAAGCCGTTAATCCATATTTGGTAATAGCTCAATGAAAGATAGTCTGGCTGCGTTTCTCTTGCGCGTCGGCTCATGTCTATATTCCAAGACCCGGTGGCCCCCATAGCCAAGGACAAAGCAAATGCAGTGGCTTCCCAGTTGCTATGAAAAATTGCTTCGTTCGGTTCGGGTACTACTGGGCCCATGCCTGTAAGACCGCCCAGATCAGCAAAGCTTAGGTAACTCATCATTTGGCTACCGGTGCTAAAGCTAGCCCGGTACCAATCATGGAGTCACGTGTTACCCATGCCGCCAATTCGTCTTCTGCTAAAAACTCAGTTCCTGCAGGGCGTTGCGGTATGACTAGGTAACGCACTTCTGCAGTGGAATCCCAAACGCGAATTGTGCAAGATTCAGGAAGAGTTACGCCGAAGTCTGACAAGACGCTGCGCGGTTCTTTGACCGCCCGTGAACGATAGGGCGCGCTTTTATACCAAACCGGTGGTAATCCCAAAACGGTTACGGGGTAGCAACTACACAGAGTACAAACCACTATGTTGTGAACACTTGGCGTGTTTTCTACTGCGACCATGTGCTCACCCTGACGACCGCTGTAACCAAGTGATGCTACAGCAGCTGTAGCGTCTTCAAACAGCCATTTTCGGTAAGCAATGTCCACCCACGCCCTTGCCACCACACGCGCGCCGTTGCGCGGTCCAATCTTATTTTGGTAGGTGTCTATCAGTACGTCTAAGGCAGCTGGGTCGATATAACCTTTTTGGGATAAGACGGTTTGTAGGGCACGTACCCGAATTTCGGTTTCACTGAGCTCGCTGTGGGCGTCGCCGTTATTACTATGACTGTGGTCGTGGTCGTGGTCGTGGTCGTGAATCATCTGATTGATGCTATCTGAATTCGCAATTTTTGTTTTTAATTTTGATTCGACTGATACATTTTGTTATCAATGTGACATTTGAGAGGCCTTTGTAAGCTGGCGACTTTGGTGCTTCAGTGTGGCTCCGTTTAATCATTTCTAAATGACTGACTTCTGCGATTACAGTTCCTCTGATAGGTCGGGAAAACGCTTCGCTTTTGTTCAAAAATCGTCATTTATAAATCGTGATGATGGCTATTGTTTATATGGCGGATTCAAGCTTGAAGTGCAACCGTATGCTGATAGGACTCTAACTGTTCCATAAAAACCTGATGCGGCGTTCGATACCCTAAACATTTTCTAGGACGATGATTGAGCCTGTGCATCGCTAAAGCAATGTCATCGTCGGTGATGCAATTAAAGCGCATCCCCTTTGGGAAAAACTGGCGAATCAAACCGTTCATATTCTCGTTCGCCCCACGCTCCCACGAGGCGTATGGATGGGCGAAAAAGAAATCTGCACTCAGCGCAGAAGCTATTCGTTCATGCTGGGCAAATTCCTTGCCGTTATCAGTCGTGAGAGTGTGCACGCAATGAGCGAACGGTTTGAGTAAAGTGATTAACGCGTCCCCTACGGCTTGCGCTGTTTTGAATGGCACGTGGAAAATTATTGAATAGCGAGAGACACGCTCATTAATCGTCACTAGTGCTTGCTTCTGCCCGGCACCAATCACCAGATCAGCCTCCCAGTCGCCAAAGCGCGCACGCTCAAGCACGATGTCGGGTCGCAGTTCTATTGAGACCTGGTGAGAGATGGTGCCGCGCCGTTCACGGCCACTGCTGCGTTTTTTTCGCGTCTTCTGGCAACGCAGTGTTTTATGCAAGGTGCCGCCCGCGCGTTTGTCAGCGTAGATGTACTGGTAAATGCTCTCATAGCTAACACCGGGTTGGTGGCTAGCTTCGAGGTGGCCGCTGATTTGCTCGGGGCTCCAAGCCTCAGCCAACTTTTCCTCCACTACAGCCCATGTCGAGTCAGCAACTCTAGGACTATTGGCGCAGGCAAGTCTACGTTCTTGGGCTTTGTCATTTGCCTGCTTAGGGCGATAGCCTCGTAGACCGCGGTTACGACGCAACTCACGGCTGATGCTCGATTTATCACGGTCCATCATTTTTGCAATTTCACTTTGATTGAAGTTTGCTTTGACGAGGATTGCAATCTGGTAACGTTCGTCACGGGTGAGGTGTGTGTAAATCATTCTGGGCAACTTTGACTTGGTAGTCGGGAAGCTTGGATGCTCTCACATCTCACCCACCCGTACGGTTAATTTCAAAGTTGCACTTCAGACTTGAATCCGCGTATAGATTTTCCAGCAATAGGTTCTGGCAAATAAAGTTTCACCCAGTTGGAATGTTGGTATGAGCGTTTGAAGTCAAGGTTTATTTGTGATCGAACTTACACTAGCGCTTCGTTGAAAATAGTTAACCACACATCTTTAATAAGGAATCTCATGATCAAGTTTTACTACCACCCGTCTCCAAATCCCGCCAAAATCGCTCTGTTTCTGGAAGAAGCCGGTGTGCCGTACGAACTTGTTCCAGTCGATACGCGTAAGGGTGATCAATACCTGCCAGAGTTTCTCGCTATCAACCCAAATGCCAAAACGCCGGCATTGGTCGACGGTGATGCTGTCGTGTTTGACAGTAGTGCAATCTTGATTTATTTGGCAGAAAAGACCGGTGCTTATCTGCCAGAGAACACACCTGCGCAGCGCGCTCAAATGCTATCTTGGTTGATGTTGGTTGCTACTGGCATTGGCCCTTATTGCGGTCAAGCGGTGCACTTTAAACACTTCGCGCCTGAACCAAAGGCTTACGCCGTAAACCGTTACGACTTCGAGGCTCAACGCCATTGGGCGCTGATTGAGGCACAACTTGCCAAGCACCGCTACATGCTGGGTGACACTTACACCATTGTTGACATGGCCGTTTGGGGCTGGGCCCGCGCTATACCGTTTATTTTGGGCGCCGATGCTTGGGCAACGCTGCCTAACGTCAAGCGTTTGCTCGACGAGATTAACGCTCGCCCTGCAGCTCAACGCGCCGAAGCGCTGAAAACTCAACACGCTTACAAAGCCGAGATGGACGAAGAATCCCGCAAAGTGATGTTTCCGCAAAACGCCAGGCTCGCTACGCCTGACGCTGCGTGAGCTTAAGTAAAAGCGTTACCCCCTACCAGCGCGCCTTGATTGTTGGCGCTGGTCCCGGGCTTGGCGCTAGCCTTGCACGCGCTTTTAGCGTTGACTGCGGCATGCGCGTTGCAATCGCCGCACGCAGGCGTGAACCGCTCGAAGCGATAGCTGCTGCGACAGGCGCAGTGCCGCTGGTCGCTGACGTCAGCAGTGTCGCTGCCGTTGAAGCGCTGTTTGACGCTGCTGAGTTGGCTTTGGGTGGACCACCTGATGTGGTTGTCTATAACGCCAGCCAACGCGTTCGCGGGGCTTTTGCTGAAGTCGATGCAGAAGCTGTCGCGCGTGCGGTGGACGTGACTGCCATTGCGGCTTTTCGCGTCGCCCAGCAAGCCGTACGCCGCATGTTGCCTGAGCGACACGGCGCGGTGTTTTTTACCGGCGCTTCAGCTGGTGTCAAGGGGTATGCGCAATCGGCTGCGTTTGCGATGGGTAAGTTTGCCTTACGTGGCTTAGCCCAAAGCATGGCACGAGAGCTGTCGCCACAAGGCATACACGTTGCCCATTTTGTGATCGACGGTTCAATCCGGCCTGTTGGTGCGCCAAATGACGGCAAAGATACGCAACTTGACGCCGACGCTATTGCCACCAGTTATGTGCACCTCCTTTCACAACCACGAAACGCTTGGTCGTGGGAGATAGAGGTACGCCCCTGGGTCGAACATTTTTAATGAAAATTTAAGGGATCTTTATGAGTGATGCAACTGAATACACCCCACCTAAAGTCTGGCTCTGGGACAAAGAAAGCGGCGGCAAGTTTGCCAGTATCAACCGGCCTATCGCCGGTGCTACGCACGACAAGGAATTACCAGTAGGAAAACACCCGTTGCAGCTCTACTCAATGGCCACGCCCAACGGCGTTAAAGTGACCGTCATGCTTGAAGAGCTGCTGGCACTAGGCCACAGCGGCGCTGAGTATGACGCTTGGCTAATTAGCATCAGCGATGGAGACCAGTTTGGCAGTGGTTTTGTTGCCGCCAATCCAAACTCCAAGATCCCTGCTTTGATGGACTACAGCGGTGAAACTCCGGTGCGGATATTCGAGTCCGGCGCTATTTTGCAGTATTTGGCCGAGAAGTTTGGTGCTTTTTTGCCTGCCAGTGGTGCAGCCCGCGCTGAATGTTTGTCATGGTTGTTTTGGCAAATGGGCAGTGCGCCGTTTCTGGGTGGTGGTTTTGGCCATTTCTACGCTTACGCGCCCGCTAAGTTTGAATACCCTATCAACCGCTTCGCGATGGAGGTCAAACGCCAGCTCGATGTATTAGATCGCCAACTTGCAGAGCATCGTTTTTTAGCCGGTGATGAATACACCATCGCCGACATGGCGGTCTGGCCTTGGTACGGATCGTTGGCCAAGGGCTTGATCTACGACGATGCCGGTGAATTTTTGAGCGTGCAGGAATACAAGCACGTGCTGCGCTGGACCGACGAGATTGCTGCACGCCCAGCCGTTCAACGCGGTCGAAAGGTCAACCGCGCCTTTGGTGAATTATCAAGTCAGCTGCACGAACGCCACGACGCCAGCGACTTTGATACAAAAACGCAAGACAAGCTAAACCCTGGGGCAGCGGATAAGTCGTAATCAATTTTAAAGTCAACTTTCAATAGTCAAGGGTTGGGCTTTTGCCTTTTCCTTGACTTTGATTTTGACTTTGACTTTGACTTTGAATGCGAAGGGAAAGGAAATCGATTAATTGACGGTCATTCATTCTGGTGGTGTTAGTGACCAACATACGCCGAAGATGGCGTACTTGAATGATCAGGTCGGCCCTACCAACTAGGGTTTTCTCTAGCTACTTTTTATTGCCGGCGCAAAGTAAGCGACGACTCAGCGGTTTGCTCCAATCCGTTCGACCACCGGCATCACTATTACCGTTTCACTCCAGCGGTATTCATGACTTGGGCCGTCTAGTAAATGTCTGCAAGCCTAATAACTCATCGTATGAGTTGAACAAATACGAATTGACGAACGATATACCCACTTTTGACAGAACATGGGATTGTTTAGTTAACGGTGAGTTGAAGACAAGTAATTTATCTCTCTAAATTTCACCGAAAAGATGTGGAATTGGTAGACAAGGCTAGAAATCTTATGGGTTTTGCTATGAAATTCGGTGCTTACGAAAGCCGGCAATCTTAAAAAATTATCCATTAAAACGCTCAATTTCGGCAGTGGAAGTGGTTAGTGGTGACCCTCTTAGCGAAATAAAGCAGGGATTGTTTGAGCTTCAATATTTAATCAAGACTGACATCTTAAACACGGGCATAAATACTAAGTTAATTTTAAAAAAATTATTTTTTAAAATTCAAGTTTTCCATATTTAAAGCTGCGATTAATCTATGAATAAAACACGTATTTATTGACAATTAAAAAGTAACCGACTATTATTTTTTAATGTTTATTAGGAGAAGTGCAATGTACAAACGTATTGTTCTTGCCTACGATGGTTCAACAGCCTGCCAACAAGCTCTCATTGAATGTAAAGAACTTGCGCAGTGGAGCCAAGCTGCCTTGTGGCTAGTTGCCGTAATGTCACCGGTTAGTAGAATTATCGGTATGGAAGGCGGCATGCTTACGCAAGAAGTTGAAGACTTTGACACTGAGAAATACCGTCACATACTGAAAGACGGTTTGCATCAATTAGCTTCTAACGGCTTTGAAGCTCAAGGTGAACTACTAGTGGGGGAAGTTGTATTTGAAGTATCTGATTTCGCGCAGAATATAAATGCCGATTTGATAGTTGTTGGTCATAAGCATTTAGACAGTTGGGCGGCTAGGTGGTGGCGTGGTAAAACTTCTGGTGCTTTAATTGAGCATTCACCTTGCAGCGTTCTTTGCGTCATTTCTCATTAAATAAATTTATTTAATTTGACGCGATAAAGCAGATAAAGTTTTAATGGTCATCACTTTATTTGGGTCGGATTCAAGCTTGAAGTGCAAGCATGTGTTGATTGGATCTTCAATTTTTTCTATAAACCTAGTGCGGCGTTCTACGCGCCAGGCATTTTCTAGGACGATGATTGAGTCGATACATTACTAAAGCATTGACCTCGTCCATGACTCAGTAAGAAGCGCACAGCTGGTAAGAACAGTCAAATCAAACCGTTCATATTTTCATTTCTTTCACGCTCCCACGAAGCGTATAGATGGAAAAAATTAAATCTACAGTCAAAGTAAAAGCTAATCGTTCATGTTGTAAAAATTATTTGCCGTTGTCAGTCTTGAACGTGTGCACGCAATGTGCAAATGGTTTGAACGAAGTGATTAACGCGTCCCCAACAGTCTGCGCCGTTTTAAACCGCATATAGGCAGTGATTGAGTAGCGTGAAACACGCTCGCTAATCGTCACCAGCGTTTGGCTTTTACCGTTGCCAATCATCAAATCAGATTCTCCCAATCTCCCAATCTCCAAAGCGAGCTCTCTGCACCACGATGGTTGGCTGCAGATCTATGGAGACTTGATTCGGGATAAAGCCACTTCATTCAAGTTCGCTATTGCGTTTAATGCGAGCTTTTTGGTAACGCAGTGTTTAAGTAAGGCGGATTCAAGCTTGAAGTGCAACAGCGTGTTAGTTGGACTTTAACTCTTCCATAAAAACCTGATGCGGTGTTCGATACCCCAAACATTTTCTAGGACGATGATTGAGCCTGTGCATCGCTAAAGCAATGTCATCGTCGGTGATGCAATTAAAGCGCATCCCCTTTGGGAAAAACTGGCGAATCAAACCGTTCATATTCTCGTTTGCCCCACGCTCCCACGAGGCGTATGGATGGGCGAAAAAGAAATCTGCACTCAGCGCAGAAGCTATTCGTTCATGCTGAGAAAATTCCTTGCCGTTATCTGTCGTGAGTGTGTGCACGCAATGAGCGAATGGTTTAAGTAAAGTGATTAACGCGTCCCCTACGGCTTGCGCTGTTTTGAATGGCACGTGGAAAATTATTGAATACCGAGAGACACGCTCGTTAATCGTCACTAGGGCTTGCTTCTGCCCGGCACCAATCACCAGATCAGCCTCCCAGTCGCCAAAGCGCGCACGCTCAAGCACGATGGCGGGTCGCAGTTCTATTGAGACCTGGCGAGAGATGGTGCCGCGCCGTTCACGGCCGCTGCTGCGTTTTTTTCGCGTCTTCTGGCAACGCAGTGTTTTATGCAAGCTGCCGCCCGCGCGTTTGTCAGCGTAGATGTACTGGTAAATGCTCTCATAGCTAACACCGGGTTGGCATCGAGCTTCGAGGTGGCCGCTGATTTGTTCGGGGCTCCAAGCCTCAGCCAACTTTTCCTCCACTACAGCCCATGTCGAGTCAGCAACTCTAGGACTGTTGGCGCAGGCAAGTCTACGTTCTTGGGCTTTGTCATTTGCCTGCTTAGGGCGATAGCCTCGTAGACCGCGGTTACGACGCAACTCACGGCTGATGCTCGATTTATCACGGTCCATCATTTTTGCAATTTCACTTTGATTGAAGTTTGCTTTGGCGAGGATTGCAATCTGGTAACGTTCGTCACGGGTGAGGTGTGTGTAAATCATTCTGGGCAACTTTGACTTGGTGGTCGGGAAGCTTGGATGCTCTCACATCTCACCCACCCGTCCGGTTAGTTTCAAAGTTGCACTTCAGACTTGAATCCGCGTAAAATACCGCACGCGCGCTTTTCAACATTGATGTTTTGATAGATGGTGTTATAGCTAACGTCGAGTCAATAGATGGCTTTTAGTTAGCGGCTGTTTTAATCAAAGTTCCAAATTTCGGCCAACATTTTCGACATGACAGTCCATTCTGACTCAGCAACTCTGGGGCTGTTAGCGCTGGCACTCACTCGTTCTTCTGTCATTTAGTTTGCCTGCATGAGACGTAACCACGTTGACCTCGGTTGCTACGTAGTTCAAGACCAATACTCGATTTATATTGAAGCATCACTTTTACAATTTAACTTCAAATGCGAATAATTTCTGCAAGGACTTCAATCGAGAAGCGCTCGTCAACGGTAAAGTTTGTTTTAATCATTCTGGATACTATTCACCTTTTGGCCGGGTAGCTTGAGCACTTAGATCTCACCCACGCGACCGAGTAACTTCCAAGTTCCACTTCAAAATTGAATCCGCGATTTAAAAAAACTAATTTAATATCGAAAAAAAACCGGTGTGAACCGGTTTTTTTTAATGCTTTTAAAGAGATTTAAACTTATCTAAAACATGCTGCGTCCAATACTTGATATCGTATTTGTTCACATGCTCAAGTAAATTTCGCATACGACTACGCTTTTCTTCCAGCGGCATATCTATCGCTTGATCTAGCGTGGCGTCTAAAGAGTTCAGACTGAACGGATTGACCAGTACCGCATCTTTTAGCTCCATCGCTGCACCTGAAAATTCAGACAGTATCAGCACACCATCTTCACCTTGCTTGGCAGCAATAAATTCCTTAGCGACCAAATTTAAGCCGTCGCGCAAAGGGGTGATCCAAGCAATGTCTGAGGCGCGATAAGCGCATACGACTTCTTCAAATGCTAGCGGCGTGGTGGAGAGATGAATCGGTGTCCAGTTCAGCGTGCCGAAATGACCGTTGATGCGGCCCACTAGCTGCTCTATCTTGGTTTGTTCTGCGCGATACACTTCCATGCCTTCTGCCGCAGCGACAGTCACCAGCAGCAGCTTCACGCGTCCAATCAATTCAGGGCGGCGCTTGAGTAAGCGCTCAAAGGCTTCTAATTGTTGACGTCCACCTTTGGCGTAATCAACTCGGCTAACTGAGGTGATCAAAATTTCGGCATTTAAGTCTGCACGAATTTTGGCTGTACGTGCCAAGCCTTCTGGCGACTCAACAGTTTCTTTGATTAGGTCTGGCGAAGTTCCAATCGGCCAAGTGTCTATGACAATTTTTCTGCCCTTGTAATGCAAAGCAGTTGTGACTTTTGGCTCTGATAAAGCCGAATTCATAGTCCGCATGGGTTCTGGTATATCGCTGTCTTCGCGGGTGATTTCACAGCGCAAACCTTGCGCGATATTGCAGAAGTTTTGGCTAAACCGCGGTATGTGAAAACCCACCATGTCGCAAGCTAAAAGGCTTTCAACGATTTCATCGCGCCACGGCAAGATATTGAAAATATCGGCTGCGGGAAACGATGTGTGATGAAAAAATGCAATCTTTAAATCCGGCCGCATGTCGCGTATGAATTTGGGTACAAGCCAGAGGTTGTAGTCGTGAATCCAGACCACTGCGCCTTGCGCTGCTTGCTCGCAAGCGGCTTGTGCAAAACGTTTATTGACCTCGCGAAACATCAGCCAATTTGTGTTTTCTGAGGAGTAAAGCCATGGAAAGGAATTGATCACAGGCCACAGCGATTCTTTCGATGTGACGTGATAAAACTGGTGGATATGCGGCGCGTCTAGCGGCAAACGAACCACGTCGTAGTTGCCAAAGCTGTCGTCAACTGTGATGCGGCGTTCAAATGCAACCGGCTTTCCGGCTGGCGACTTTTTCCACGCCACCCATACAGCCTTATCGACTTGGCTAAAAAATCCTTTGATCGCAGGGATGATGCCGTTAGGACTGCGGGGTTCGCGGAACTCGACTTTTCCGTTTTCAATAACTTCCTCATACGGTTGGCGGTGATACACCACCACTAATTCAAAACTCATGTAAGTCTCCTTTTATAAAGGTTGAAAAAAAGCAGATCGCTGTATTCACGCCGTAATACTGGGGCTGTGAAAGCGCTGCAAGGCCTCTAGCACGCCGGCGGCGCCGTCTTCTGTGCTGAGGTGAACATGCGGCAGGTTGACCAAGGCCTGGCTTAGCAGCGGTTCGCGGTTGGCCACCGCCACACCGGCCAAGCCGGTATGAAACAGTGACAAGTCATTCAGTGTGTCGCCAGCCACTAGCGTGCGATTTGGATTGAGGTTTAGCGCCGCTAAAGTGCGCAGCAAGGTAGGGCCTTTTTGCACCCCTTGCGGCAACACATCAAAGTATTTATGCGCTGAAAGCAGCACATCAAAACCCAGTGCTTGCAGTGGCGCGCGTGCGGCGTGTGCGAGTGCTTCGTCGGTGTAAAAGCAAGACATACGCCGACCTTCGACCACTGGTTGGGCGACGAGGTTAGGATGCTCGCGCAGCACGGCTTGAATTTTTGCTTTTGCATCGGCTGGCCAACCAGCGTCCAGCCAGCTTGTCAGCGCTGCCAGAGGTTTGTGATCCGGACCGCTGTAAACACTGGTGCCTACGTCGGCGATGATGTGGTCGGGCTTTAACGGCAAACCGGTTAGAACATCTTGCATAGTGGCCAAGCTGCGGCCGCTGACGTAGATTAAAACGATCTCGTTGCGGCGCTCGGAAATCCATTGGTATAGGGCGTCACATTGCTGCTGTGTGCCACCCAGAAATGTGCCATCTAAGTCGGTGGCGAGAATAGTTTTTTGCATTGAGTCTCCTTGCATTAATATTAATTGACAGCGTTATTTACGGTCGCTGAGGTATATCAACCGGACAAGCCGCGCTGTCGCTTTTTTTTAGTTTTCTGGGTGTAAAGACTTAAACCTCTGGCGCCAGCACATGCATGGCCAGTGGTTGCTTGCTGTCTTTATCTAGCACCAGTGAACGAATCGGCACAGCTAATTGCACGCCGTCATCGCTGAGTTTTCGCAGCAATGCCAAATTGATGATTTGCTGTGCATCCATGTAAAGGTTGTAGTCTGGCGTGGTCATCCAGTAAACCAGTTCAAAGTCCAGCCCCGATGGGCTAAAGCCTTTTAAGTGAGCCCTATCAAATCGCACGGAGTCGACACTTTCTGTGATCGTTTTGAGAATCACAGGCAAGGCTTCTAGTTGATCGGTTGTGGTCGCGTAGGTCACGCTGAAATTAAAGACTATGCGCCGCTCTTCCATGGATTTGTAATTTCGCAGCCTTGCTTTGGTTAAATCAGCGTTTGAAAATACCAGCATCTCACCACTTAAACTGCGGATTCGTGTTGCCTTCAAACCAATGTTATCGACCGTGCCGCAATACTCATCAATGATGATGAAGTCGCCGACTTGAAACGGTTTGTCCAACACGATGGAAAGACTGGCAAACAAATCGCCCAAAATATTCTGAACGGCCAAGCCGATCGCAATGCCGCCTATTCCAAAGCCAGCTACCAGTGTGTTGACGTCGAAGCCGAAATTGCTCAGTAAAACCATTAGCAGTATTGACCACAAAGCCGCACGCGCTATGAAGCTGAGCATGGAAAGTGCGCTGGTCGCTGAGGGGTCGATTTCAAGCCCTTGTTTACGTGCGCTTCGAATCCATGTGTCTAAAAATGATGCTATCCACAAGCCAATTTGAATGAATAGCGCCACGAGTGCTAGCCCATGACTCCAGCGCTCCACTATCGGTATGAGTTCTAGCTCATTACTCGCTGGTCCTAATGCCATTAATGCGATCAGTCGCCAACGCGTAGCAACTAATGCATTGACCGCAGCGTCGTCCCAATTCGAGGATGTTTTTAATGCAAAAACTTCCAGTTTTGCGACTACTTTTGGTACTACAACCCGCATTAAACCGACTGCTAGAACTACCCAAAGTAGGGCTTTTACCCAAACAAAAAAAGCATTTCCGGCGATTGGCTGGTTTAAAAATTCGAGCATCTGTTCAAACATCTGTAGGCTAGTTCTTTCTATTATTTTTATTTTGTATTTTTATTTTTGGAAATCAAAAGAGTTAAAAAATTTACCTTTTTATTCTATGCTACTTCGAATGGCATTGAATTAGACCTAGATTTAAATGCTTAGTAAAAACTGATTTCTCATTGGTAAAACTCATATTTTTAACCAATTTTTTTACTTTTAATTAGCTATTTTTATTCATTTGTAACATGTGTACATTCTGTTTCATAACTTTGATCGCTTGATGTTAGGATGAAATTATGACTACAAAACCAGCAGTACAACTGTGCGTCGCGGGTCTTGTGTATTTTGAGGTTTTTGTTCCCGCCATTGGCCTGCCTGCAGCTGGTGAGGAAATCTTCGTCAACGACATCCGACTCGGCTTGGGCGGTGCGCTCAATACGGCTTCGGTCGCTTCAGCACTTGGGCTTTCTGTGCGACTTGCACACCCCAACGGCAATGGCTTATCCGATATTGCCATTGCACAAAAAATCTCCCGCTTGGGTATCTCCACGCTTAATTGGGCTTCTCGTGCCGATCCGGCTATTTCACTTGTGTTTTCAGGTGTCGATGACAGGGCTTTTGTGAGTGCGGCGGACATCACTGCGCTTGCCGATTGCAACACGTTGCCGTCTGCTACTTGGATACATGTTCCCGGTTTGCTAGAGGCGCGCTATTTGGCCAAGCCTTTGGCAGTCGCCAAGGCGAAAGGCGCGCGCATTAGTGTTTCAGGCAGCTGGGCGCCGGATGAACTTGCAGCGTTATCTTCGCTGCATGGTCAGCCTTGGGATTTGTTAATTCTCAATGCTAAAGAGGCCCAACTAGCCGTCGGCGATGCACGTAAAGCGCCTGATTTACTGTTGGGCGCAGCATCTAACGTGGTTGTGACTGACGGCGCTAATGGTGCTTTCGCTTATTTAAATGGTCGCCATGTCAGCTGCTCTGGCGTGCCGGTTATGGCGCGAGATTTCACCGGCGCCGGTGACGCTTTTTGTGCTGGTTTACTAAATTATTTAATCCGCCACCCGCTGGGTGATAACGCCTTGGCTTACGCCTGCGCGGTTGCCAGTAGGCTGCTCACGCAGGCCGGCGGTGTGGTGGAAAACCCGGCTGTTTTAGCCGGGCTGGAAATGAAATAAAACTAGGAAAGGTATTTATAAATGGTTACTTCAATTAACGACAAGAAGCCGGCGACACCAAGACCTGCTGTTAAAGAATTTGTAATTTTGGGCGGCGCTAGCGCCTATGCACCGGGCTTGCTGCAAGCGCTGATTGCACAGGGCAATGAACTGGGTTTAAAGCGCGTGCGTTTATATGACACGCATGCAGAAAACCTCGAACTAGTCGGACGTTTAGGCCAAGCCATGGCTAAAAGCGCTGGTGCCAGTTTTAACGTTGAAACTTGCAGCACACTGGCTTTGGCTTTGGCCGGCGCAGATGTGGTTCTCAATAGCACTCGCCCTGGTGGTTTTGAAGCTCGCCGAATCGATGAGACGTTACCCTTAGCGCTTGAAATCCCGGGCCAAGAAACCGTTGGACCAGGCGGATTTTTCTTTGCGTTGCGTTCTGTTCCCGAAGCTCTACGTGTGGCCCAAACATTGGCCAGCGTCGCGCCCGATGCACTGCTTTTAAATTACACCAACCCGAGCAATATCGTGACCCAAGCGCTGACTGACCGCGGCAACGTGCGCTTGCTAGGTTTGTGCGACCAGTCGGATGAAGACTTGGAATCTCTGGCGCACGCTTTAGGGCGAGAGGGTGAAAAAATCTCCTTCACCTGTAACGGCCTGAACCATGCCACTTGGTATAGCGACTTGCAGATTGACGGCGAGGCTTTGCCTCTGCCACTGACGCGCCATTTGGCTACGCCTGAAGGAATGAACCGCGAGCATCAGTTGCGCTTTGAGCTGTCGCAGGAAATGGCATTGGAGACGCCGGGTTATTGGCCAAATTCTTATTTGCCTTACTACACCGCACCGGATAAATTTGTCCGCCTGGCCAGAGAGCAGGGGCCGCGCAGCGACACCATAGTTGCCAAGTTGCCTAGCTACTACGCACACTTTCGCGAGGAAGCTGCCAAGGAAACGCCTAATTTGCAGCACCACCGCGGCACAGCAGGCTTTGGTGATCTTGCGGTGATGGTGATTCAAGCGCTCAAGACGACGGCGGGTAAGTCGCTGGTGCTCAATGTTGCTAACCGGGGTACGACAGATTTATTTGCAGAAAATACCGTGATGGAAGCGTACGGCCAACTCAGCGCCAATGGCTGGCAACGTCAGGCAGCGCCGGCTATTCCCAAGGCTAGATTGGCACTGCTCAAACAACTTGAAAGCTATCAACATCTGGCCGCATTGGCTGGCCGTACTGGTCAAACAAATGACATTCTTGATGCGCTTGAGGCCAACCCATTGGTCGCAAGCAGAGCAAAAGCACAGACGCTGTGGAAGCTAGCGCAAACGCAATACGGTGCGTTATTGCCGCAATTGGCGTGAAGCCCGTCAGAGCCGTGAAGAACGCAATGACCGCCAAGGCCTTATCCCTAAAGGATGCCTATGCGTGGGATGACATTGAGCGGGTGGTGATTTTGTCCCCCCACCTTGATGACGCGGCACTGAGCTGTGGCGGCTTGCTTAATTTTCTCAATGGGCGTGAGGCCTCACCTTTGGTGATTAGTATTTATGGTGGCAATCCAACGCCTATCAAGGCCAAGGACGGCAGCTTGCGCGTGCCGCAGCGCAAAGGCCATGTAAACCCGCGCCTGCGGCGCCGCGAAGATGTGGCCGCCATGCGGGCTGCGAATGCTGACTTTGTGCATCTGGGCTTTGCCGACGGTATTTATCGCCGCAGTCCGCTGAGTAATGCGTTTATTTATCGCCATGCACGAGAGCGTTGGGAGTCCCCGCGTATTGATGATCTCGGTCATGTGGAGGAGTTATTCCTCGTGCTTAGCCGCTTGTGCCTTGGCTTGGGCCGCATTTTGCTGGTCAGCCCCATGAGCATAGGCCGGCATGTCGATCACCACATAGTGGCCCTTGTCGCGCTGCGGCTGGCTGAGCAAGGCGTGTCCTTGATCTTCTACGAAGACTTTCCTTATGTAGTGGACCAAGACGTAGGCAACGGCACAAAAGATGATCCCTCTGGTGCGCTCAAACGGCTTGGACTAGAGCCAGCCGCAAGCCTGTTTATGCCGGTAGACGTTATCGCCAAAGCCAGCTTGATCAGCAAATACCATTCACAAATACCCGCACTGTTCGACGACGCGCAGGGCTTGCTTACCGCCTTACAAGGGCGTCGGCACGAAGGAGAGCCCTGCGAGTTTTACTGGAAGGCCCGTAAGCCCACCACCAACACTGAAAAGGAATAAATCAATGAATCAAACCCATATGTTGCGCGAGATACTGGAGATTCCGGCCATGCTGCGCCGTGAAGCTGGCAACTGGCAAGCGCAAGCAAAAGAGATTCAAACACTGCGCAGCAATCGTCCGAATGTGACCTTGTTAGGCCGCGGTAGTTCTGGCAATGCCTGCACTTTCGGCAGCTACCTCTTTACTTTGCAAACCGGCCGGCAACCGGTTGAATTTCGGCCATGGCTCACCACGCAAGCATTGCCCGATGCCGATTGGAGCGATAACGTTGCCATGGCGTTTTCTGCCTCTGGTCACAGCACCGATGTCACCGAAGCCTTGCGCTGGTTAAAACAGCGCGGCGCTTTAACGGTAGCGGTGACTGGTGCTGACGGTGCTTCGCCGCTAGCCGATTTGGCCGATAAGGTGTTTCGACTACGCTGCGGACCCGAGCTAGCCGTGCCTGCCACCAAAAGCTTCGTGGCCCAATTGTTTGCCGTCGCAGCACTGGCAAATTACCCAGTTATCGAGGCCGCAGAGCAGACCGCTACCGCCATGGAAAGTTTGCTCAAAAGCGATACTGTGGATAAGTTGGCGACTTTTTTACACGGCGCGCAAACCACCGCTTGGGTGGCACGCGGCCCATCGTATGCAGGCGCTTTAGACGCTGCGCTGAAAACCCAAGAAAGCTTGGGTAAAACAACCGTGGCTTATTCCAGTGCAGAGTTTTTGCACGGCCCCATCGCCATGTTTCATCCCCAAGATCGGGTGGTGATTTTCTCTGATGCCGATGAAACCATGGCCAGCAAGCAAGCCGTCGTCACCACGCTGCTGGCGCGAAAAGTGCCTTTCATCACAATAGGCAGTGATGCCACGCATGAAGCTGGCCTACCGTTGGAGTTGCCTAAGCAGCGCTGGGCACGCACGGCGATATTAGCCATATTGTCAGAACTCGTATGCGAAGAGTTAGCCAAGCGCATGGGCTTGGATGCAGATGCTCCGGCTGACTTAAACAAAGTGACTCTGACGATGTAGTAGTCGCCACTGCGGTGCTTTGGCCGCACCGCAGTGCGTGATTTTGGAATTTAAAACTTTACGAGTGTTTGTCACAGCACTGACACCTTGGCTGCATAAGATCACTTTTTTTAGTTGTCTAGCCCAAAGGATTGTCCGTGCGTAAATTACTTGTGAATAGTTTGCTAGCCGCCGCCATCAGCGCGTGCGTGAGTCCTGTCATTGCTCAAGACATGACAACTTTGATCGCTGCGGCGAAAAAAGAGGGCACGGTTAACAGTCTCGGTATGCCTAACGACTGGGCAAACTGGAAAGACACTTGGGCGCAGATCACCCAGAAGTACGGCATTACCCACATGGATAACGACATGAGCTCGGCCCAAGAAGTGGCCAAGTTTGAAGCCGAGAAAACCAATGCGTCGGGCGATATCGGTGATGTTGGCCAAGCCTTCGGCCCCATCGCCAAGAAAAAGGGTTTGACACTGGCCTATAAGCCCACGACTTGGAAAGACATACCCGCTTGGGCCAAGGACGAAGAAGGTCATTGGGCCGTGGCTTACACCGGCACCATGGCTTTTATCAGCAACAATAAATTGGTGAAAAATCCACCCAAAAATTGGGACGATTTGCTCAAGGGCACGTACAAGGTTAGCGTAGGTGAAGTCGGCGTTGCGGCCCAAGCCAATAGCGCTTTATTAGCCGTTGCCATTGCCAAAGGTGGCAGCGAGAAAAACTTAGAACCAGCGTATAAATTTTTCGCCGAGTTGGCCAAGCAAGGCCGTCTGGCAAATATTGATCCAACCACTGCATTGTTAGAAAAAGGCGAAGTTGAAGTCGGTCTGATGTGGGACTTTAATGCGCTCGGTAAGCGAGCCATCATTGACCAAAAAATGTTCACTGTATCTATTCCACTCGACGGCAGCGTCAGCGCAGGTTACGCCACCATCATCAATAAATTCGCAAAGAACCCAAATGCCGCCAAGCTCACGCGTGAATATATTTTTAGCGATGCAGGTCAGATCAACTTAGCCCGTGGTTACGCCCGTCCTATACGCAGCAATGTGGTGTTGCCGCAAGACGCGAAAGACAAAATGCTGCCAGTCGCTGAATATAAAAACGCCAAACCGATTGAGGACTTTGCCGCTTGGGAGGCAACAACCAAGACCATAGCGCGTCAGTGGCAAGAACAAGTGATGGTCTACAAGAAGTAAACCCGGCGTGAATGTGATCAGTGCGACGGTGTTTGCGGACGCTGTGGTTTCAGTTAAAGCAAAGGGGCAGCGGTTTCGCCATTGGCGCGCCGTGTTGATACTGCTGCCATTTGTTTTACTGCTCACTGTGTTTTCTCTGGCGCCTAGCGCATGGCTAATTGTTAACAGTTTGAAAGTCGACGGCGACTGGTCGCTGGCAAACTTTTCTGATATTTTGGGTTCCGTTTTTTACCGCCAAGCCTTTGGCAATAGTTTGTGGATTTCAGTTTGTTCCAGCCTTGCTGGTTTGGCTTTGGCGCTGGTGACAGCTGCTAGCTTGCGCCGCGTTGACTGCACGCTGCGCGACATCACGGTTGCCTTTACCAATATGACGGCCAACTTAAGCGGCGTGCCGCTGGCTTTTGCTTTCATCATTGTTATGGGTACCAACGGCGCGGTGACACTGCTGCTGCGAAAAGCTGGATGGCTGGGTGGGTTTGATCTTTACTCGCAAACTGGCTTGATTCTTATCTACACGTATTTTCAAATTCCTTTGGCGTTGCTACTGCTTTATCCGGCGTTTGACGCACTAGAAGACGACTGGCAAGACTCTGCAGCCCTGTTGGGCGCGAGTCGAATGACTTACTGGCGCTGTGTTGGTCTGCCCGTATTAATGCCGGCTTTGTTAGGCACTTTTGTCTTGTTGCTGGCGAATGCCTTGGGTGCTTACGCCACGGCTTATGCGCTGATGTCGTCTAACTACAACTTGGTGACGATTCGAATTTCTAGTCTGGTGGTGGGTGATATTTCACTCGAACCCAATCTTGCCGCAGCGCTGTCTTTAATGCTCACTGCCATGCTGGTATTAGTGGTGTTGGTGAATCAATATTTGCTGGGGAAAAACCATGCAAAATAAGCCGCAAAAAAATCTAAACACTACGCAGCGCTATCACCGCTCAGTGGTTTTTACTTTTATGACGGTAATGATTTTTCCGGTGTTGGCAACGCTGCTGTATTCCTTGTCGCAGCGTTGGGGCGCAACTGTCTTGCCAGACAGTTTGACCTTTGATTGGTATTTGCAGCTTTGGCAAGATGCGCGTTTTCTGCATGCGTTTGGAAATTCTTTGCTCTTGGTACTAGGCACTTTGGTACTTTGCACAGTCGTGATTGTGCCGACAGCTTTTGTGGTGTTTTATTATTTTCCCAAGCTTGATCGGTGGATGAATATTCTTATCCTTATGCAGTTTGCCGTGCCGCCTGTGGTCTCGTCCGTAGGCTTATTACAACTTTATGCCGATGGCCCAATCCCTATGGTGGGCACGCCTTGGGTATTGGTGGGTTGCTATTTCACGATTGCTTTGCCGTTTATTTACCGTGCGCTGGCCACTGGTTTGCAAGGCTTGAATGTGCGGGACTTGATGGATGCTGCGCATTTGTTGGGCGCGAGTACACCGGCAGCTTTCTTGGCTATTATTTTGCCGAATATTCGTAAAGGTTTAATGGCTGCGCTGTTCTTGTCCATGTCATTTTTACTTGGTGAATTCGTGTTTGCCAACATGTTGGTAGGCAGTCGATTTGAAACTCTCAACGTTTATTTGTACTCGGTACGCGGCACCAGCGGACATTTCACCAGCGCTATTGTGATGAGTTACTTTTTGTTCACTTTGTTCGTGACATGGCTGGCCAGCCGTTTGAGTCGTTAGGTTTAAGGAGGATTTTAAATGGGTTTTCTTGAAGTCTCAGGCTTGGCTAAAAGTTATGGCCAAACACGCGTTTTCTCAAACATTAATTTAAATATTAAGGAAGGCGAGTTGGTGACTTTGCTCGGGCCCAGTGGCTGCGGTAAATCAACTTTGCTGCGCTGTATTGCCGGGCTGACAGATTTAGACCAAGGCAGTATTTCAGTCTTGGGCCAAGACATTACAAGCTTGGTGCCGCAAAAACGCGGTATCGGTATGGTGTTTCAGAGTTACGCGCTTTTCCCCAACTTAACGGTAGCGGGCAATATTGCTTTTGGTTTGAAGATGCAAGGCTTGCCGGCTCAAGAGTGCGAGCAGCGCGTGGCCGATGCAGTAGCACTAGTCGAGTTGCAAGGTCAGGAAAATAAACCTGTGCAGCAACTCTCCGGTGGTCAACGCCAACGTGTAGCGCTGGCGCGAGCTTTGGTCGTCAGACCGCGTATTTTGCTGCTCGACGAGCCGCTCTCGGCGTTGGACGCACGGATACGAAAAAACTTGCAAGAGGAAATTCGACGGATTCAATTACAACTCAAACTGACCACTATCTTTGTCACCCACGACCAAGAAGAAGCCATGCTTTTATCTGACCGGATTTTTTTAATGCATGGTGGCCACATCGTGCAACACGGCAGTGCTGAGTCCGTCTATACCCGTCCGGCCAGCGCTTTTGTTGCGGGTTTCATGGGCAGCTATAACCTTTTAGGTGTTAGCCAAAGCCGCGCATTGTTAGGCCTTGAAATCAAAGGCCAACTGGCGATACGACCAGAGTCGATTTATCTAGTCCGTTCGGGTCAACTTGGTTTGCCAGAGCTCGGTCAGCAATATCCGGCGACGGTGCGGCATCACCAATTGCTGGGTAATGTGATTCGCTATCACCTCGACGTAGAAGGCAGTAGCGAGCGCTTGATGGTCGATGAGCTAAACCGTAGTTCAGCTTATTTATTGCCTGCTGGCGCAGCAGTTTCATTGCAGTTCAACAGGCAAGAGTTGCAAGAAGTTCAATGATGAAATTGACGACTTCAATCAGTGCTGAAAATTAAATTGTCTATCGGCAACACAGCTTCACAAAAGGGAAAAATTGAGAATGAATCAAAGCGCGCAAAACAAAGTTATTTTGGTCTTGATTGATGGTCTGGCTTGGCAGACGGCCCACGACGGTATGGGTTTTTTGCAAGGACTTTGCGAGGCGGGGCGGGCCACGCTTTATAAACTCAATTGCGCATTGCCTTCCATGTCTAGGCCGCTTTATGAATGTGTGCTGACCGGTGCTGCGCCGGTTGATAGCGGCATTGTTCACAACAATGTGAGTCGCTTATCGAATCAACAAAGTATTTTTCATCTGGCGCGCGATGCGGGTTTAAGCACAGCGGCTGCGGCCTACCACTGGGTGAGTGAGTTATATAACCGCAGTCCTTACGAAGCCCAGCGCGACCGTTTTACTAATGACCAGAATTTACCGATTCAACACGGTATGTTTTATCACGTCGATGACTACCCAGATTCTCATTTGCTGTTAGATGCAGAAACTTTGCGGTTACGCCATGACCCAGACTTTTTATTAATTCACCCTATGAATACAGACGACACTGGTCACCGCTTTGGCTACGACAGTCCGCAGTACCGAAACTCTGGGCGGCGTATAGATGGCTTGCTGTCTATGCTGCTACCGACTTGGATGGCGGCCGGATACCAAATCATAGTCACCAGTGATCACGGTATGAATAATGACAAAAGCCATGGCGGTGTTTTGCCAGAAGAACGGCAAGTGCCGCTGTTTACTATTGGAGACGGCTTTTCACACGAGAAAGCTGTGCCCTTAGAACAAACGCAAATTTGCGGCATCGTCGCCGACTTACTCGGCATACAGCATCAAAAAGCTAGGCAAGCAACTTTACTGGCATAAAAAAAAGACGCTGCCTTTTGCATATTGCAATTGGCAGCGTCTTTTTTAAGACGTGGCGATTAACGGAGTTAATCGCTAAGACTTTTACGTTTTACGTTTTACTTTTTACTTTTTACCAGCCAGCATGGCTTGTGCAATCCAGCCGTCAAAAGTGGCTTGGTGGGCTTTGATCCAACCATTGGTGTGGCGTTCGATGTCGGCAGCTTTGTTCTCGCCATCATTCATGCGTGAGTTCTGAGCGTTCACGTCAGCCACTGGCAATTGCATGATTTCAAAAAGTTTGCCGGCAGCTGGATTTGCCTCTACGAATTTTTTGTTGGCAATAATTTGCTGCTTGTTAATCACGAAACCATAGTTCTTTCCGTTTGGCAGTTTGGTGTCGAGTTTAGATTGCTCGCCTGGCAGTGAGCTAAATGGCACTTCGAGCCACACCACGTCAATACCGGGGCGCATCACAGTGCTAACCCAGTACGGAGTCCAGGTGTAGTACAGAACCGGCTTGCCGGCTTTAAAGCGGCTGATGGTGTCTGCAATGATGGCTGCGTAGCTGCCCTGATTATGGGTAACAGTTGCGCGCAGTTTGTAGGCGGTGAGCTGATGCTCGATAACCGCTTCACAGCCCCAGCCTGGGTTGCATCCAGATAAGTTGGCCTTGCCGTCACCGTTGGAGTCAAACAACTTGGCGATCTTCGGATCGGCGAGTTGGCTGATGTTGGTGATTTTGTATTTGTCGGCAGTTTTCTTGTCGATCAAATAACCCTGTGCTGCGTTGGCAACATAAGTGCCAGTGCGCGAGATTTTCTCTGCACCGCCAGCGCTGGTGTAAAAATCAGCGTGCAGTGGATTCCAGTGGTCCGCCATGAAAGTAGCGTCGCCGTTAGCAATCGCAATATGCGCTGCAGCGTAGTCGATTTCCTTAATGCCTTCGACCTTATAGCCTAGCTTGCGCAGTGCTTTAGACACCAGCAAGGTTTGAAATGTTTCTTCTGCAATCGGTGTTTGCAGTGGGCTGACGGTTACGCCTTTGCCTGGCAGTGTTGCGGCCGATGCCATCATGCCTAGGCTTAATAGTCCGCTTACCAATAGGCTTCGAGTTAGGGTTTTTACACTTGTCTTCATTGGTTTAAATCCTTGATGAATGAGAAAAAAATGGGTGTGATGACATTCGCTGTTCTGGCTTTTATGGAAGCCGTCGCAATATGTTTTTTAGTTTGTCGCTAGCAGCGCGGCTGCGCCGGACTTGAGTCTGGGATTCTTGACAAGCTGCCGGCTGTTTTAACAGCGGCGCTGCAATGTGCAGTTTCTTGCACAGTGGTTGAAACACGCCGCGAAGTTCGCTGGGTTTTGACTATTGTTAACTTTTTTGCAAGCCGCAAGTCTATCAATGTGTAACTTGTAAGTCAACAGTAATCTTTATTGCTGCTTCTTTGTTACTTTGTCTTACAGCGCATTTGTAGAGAGCCTCACGGCTAGTCTTTTCGGCTTTTAAAGCTTTTTATAAATATTTTTTGGCGCTTTTTTTGCGTTTACCAACCGCTTAGCAGTCCCTCAAAATCTTCTAAATCGTTTTGATCATTGAGACAAAAAATGAGGGACTGATATTTTTAAAACGGTGCAGCGGGAATTACTGGCTTTGCATTGTTTGCATCATCAGCATCGGTCGATGATTCTGTGATCGGTGCATCAGTTGGAGTTGCTACAACAGGTGCGGCAACAGGCTTAGCACCGGCTTTTATGCGTGTCGACTTGAGCGTGGTCTTGGTCGCTGGTGCTGCTTGAACGGCATTTGTCGCGACGTCGCCATCGGATTTTTCTTGTGCTTGCTCGTTCGCTGCAATACGCACTTTTGCTTTATCGCCAGCATCTGCAAACTTACTGTATTTGCCCAATGTGCTAATCATTTGACCGTAGATGCGCGGGTTGCCGGCTACGCATTCGCCTTGGTGTAAAAATTCGCTTTGACCGGTGAAGTTGCCGACCAAGCCACCCGCTTCTGTGACCAGTAATGAGCCGGCGGCTACGTCCCATGGTTGTAGGCCGGCTTCAAAAAAGCCGTCGCTAAAACCAGCTGCCACATAGGCCAAATCTAAAGCGGCTGCGCCCGGGCGACGCACGCCAGCGCATTGACCAATGATTTCGCCCAACATGTTGAGATGGCTTTTGAGCTTATCGCCCGGACGGTACGGAAAGCCGGTGGAGATCAAGCATTCCTGCATGCGGGTGCGCTTGGCGACGCGAATGCGTCTGTCATTCATGTAAGCACCGCGGCCACGTGTGGCGCAGAAAATATCGTTACGGGTCGGGTCATAGACCACGGCTTGCTCTACCTTGCCTTTGTAGGCCATTGCAATGCTGACGCAGTAAACCGGAAAGCCGTGTATGAAATTGGTGGTGCCGTCCAGCGGATCGATGATCCAGACAAAGTCTGAATCTTGCGCGCCATGCTCGCTGCCCGACTCTTCGGCAAGAATACCGTGAGTAGGAAAGGCGGTGGTGAGGATTTCTATGATCGCCGCTTCGGCAGCTTGGTCGACCTCGGTGACGAAATCATTGGTCTGCTTGACCGAGACGCGCACGGCCTCAACATCAAGGGCTGCGCGGTTGATGATGGCGCCGGCGGCGCGTGCAGCCTTGATGGCCACGTTGAGCATGGGGTGTAGATTGCTGGACATAAATTTTTAAAACAGGAGCAAAGTAGGCCGCACGATCACGGTTGAATCTTCGCATTTTCTCACGAATCTTAGACTTGCCGACTTCTGCCATTAAGCAAGTGACAATCAAGCCCATGAAAACCCGTTTTGTATTGATCAATACCAGCCACGCCGGCAATGTAGGCGCTACTGCGCGCGCCATGAAGGTCATGGGCTTTGACGACTTGGTGCTGGTCGCGCCGCGCTGGCCCAACGTTTTGCGGCGTGAGGAAACCATTCAGCGGGCCAGTGGTGCGCTGGATATTTTAAAAAATGCACGCATTGTCGAAACCTTAGATGAAGCACTGGACGGTATGACGCATCTGTGTGCGACTGCCATGACGCCGCGCGATTTTGGTCCGCCCACTTTGTCACCACGAGAACACTTTAAGCAGCTTTTAAACGCTGCGCCTGCGGCTGCGCCGCCACCCGAGGGCGTGGCATTTTTGTTTGGTTGTGAGCGTTTTGGTATGAGTAATGAAGATGTTTACCGTTGCCATGCGGCGCTCTGCATTCCGACTGACCCGCATTTCAGCTCACTCAATTTAGCCGCTGCCGTGCAGTTGATTGCCTACGATTGGCGCGAAGCTTTGGGTGGTTACCCAGCGCCTGTCGCGAATGCTGAGCGTGGTTTGGCCGATGCGGCTCAAATCGCTGGCATGTTGGGTCATTGGGAGCAAGCGCTGACGGCAACTGGTTTTCTCGACCCCGCTGCACCTAAAAAACTCATGCCGCGGTTAAACCAATTATTTAACCGTGCAAATTTAAGCACAGAAGAAATTCACATCTTGCGCGGTATCGCCAAGGCCATGCAACACAACATGCCAAGCCAGCCTGCTCTAGCAGTGCCGGCGGCTCAGCAGTAGACTTATTTATGTTTTCTAGAATCCGTTCCGACATTCAATGCATTCTCGACCGCGACCCGGCCGCCCGCACCAGCTGGGAAGTACTCACTTGCTACCCCGGCCTGCATGCGGTGGTGATGCACCGCCGCGCCCACTGGTGCTGGAATAACGGCTTTAAATGGCTGGGTCGGTTTATCTCGCAGTTCACGCGCTTTTTTACCGGTATCGAAATTCATCCCGGCGCTGTCATTGGTGAACGGGTTTTTTTCGACCATGCTATGGGCGTTGTGGTTGGCGAGACCGCTGAAGTTGGTGATGACTGCACGATTTACCAAGGCGTCACGCTGGGCGGCACCTCGCTCTACAAAGGCTCTAAGCGGCACCCGACATTGGGCCGCGGTGTAGTCGTCGGTGCAGGCGCCCAAGTACTGGGTGGTTTTGCGGTGGGTGACGGTGCACGTATTGGCTCTAACGCGGTGGTGGTTAAACCGGTGCCAGCGGGGGCGACGGCGGTGGGAAACCCGGCCCGCATTATTCAGGCCGATACTGACGTGCGGCGCGAGGAAGCCGCCAGCCAGATGGGTTTTTCTGCCTACGGCGTGACCCAAAACGATGACCCGGTATCTCAAGCCATGCGCGGCTTGATAGACAACGCGGCGGCGCAAGAAAAGCAAGTTGCGTTGCTGTGGGCGGCGATTGAAATCTTGTCTGACTCTGCGGCCGAGATTCGCAAGAAATGCGTGCCGGCGGATGCGGCACGCAAGCAGACTTTTGCAGCCGATAAGCTCAACGAGTTAATCGGAAAATAATTAATATCAGTGCGGCAGACCGACGCATGAGTCGGCTTGCAGTTTAAAGTTGTTGGTTGGTTTTATGCCGGCTGAACTCGCCGCGCTGATTTAGGCCTAAAGGCCGTGCAGACCTCGTCCCGGGTCTCTAGGTAAGGCCCGCCTATCAAGTCAATGCAATACGGCACGGCGGCAAAAATACCGTTGACTAGCTGCGTTCCTTGCGCATCTTTTAAGCCTTCTAGCGTTTCTGCAATTGCCTTGGGTTGACCGGGTAGGTTGATGATCAAGCTTTTGTCCCGTAGCACAGCACATTGACGCGAGAGTATGGCGGTGGGCACAAACTGCAAGCTAATCTGGCGCATTTGCTCGCCAAACCCCGGCATGTCTCGGTGCGCCACCGCCTGAGTTGCCTCAGGCGTGACGTCACGCAGAGACGGGCCAGTACCGCCTGTGGTCAGCACCAACGAGCAGCCAGCGTCAACCAAGGCTATCAAAGCGGCACTGATGCCGTCCTGCTCGTCGGGGATCAAGCGCTCATCAAAACTGATCGGGTTGAGCAGAGCGCGTGTGAGCCAGTCTTTCAAGGCCGGCAGGCCTTGATCGACATACACCCCAGCAGAGGCCCGGTCGCTGACCGAGACTATGCCGATGCGGACCGCCTCATAGCGGACGGTGTCCTGACTCACTCTTGGCTTTCCTGGTTAGCGTTTTTCATGGTCTCTTTGACCAGTTGAAATACTTCGCGATAAGCCTTACCGTGACGCGGCGCTTCGCCTGGATTCTCAGGTTTGTAGTCTTTGCGGGTTTGCCGAATCAGCGCACGCAATTGTTGTGAGTCGGTCGCCGGGTAGGCGGTTAGCCAGTCCTGCAAGGCCAAGTCATCGGCCACCAGCTTGTCACGCCACTGCTCAGCTAAATGCAAAGCTAGCGTGAGCTGGGCAGAGCCGTTTAGCTGTTCATCTATGGCTTCGCGAATTGGATCACAGTCAAGCGGGCGCATTAGCTTGCCGATGAACTGCATCTGCCTGCGTCTGCCCTCGAAGTTAGTGATTTTTTTGGCGCTGGCGATAGCGTCACGTAATTTGTCAGGCAAGTCTAGGCGCGCCATTAAATCGGCGCGCAGGGTCAGCAGGGCTTCACCTAATGCCTGTTTTTCATCAGCTTCGGCTTTGAGCTGGGTTTTACTGGGCGGACCGACCTCTTCGGCAGCGATTTCTTCGGGTTTGACGAATCGGCCGTTGGACCAGTAGCCTTTGATAGCCTTGGGAGTCTTATTGTTCATAGCAGTCAGTATCATAGCTACCCATATGACCACAAAGACATCCCACAATACTTCTTCTCGCAAATCAATCGCTCCAGCCACCGCTATGCCTGAAAAAGGTTTTAGTTATAGCCGTGGTTTTTTTGAGGATCTGGTTGACAGCGCGATTGCACATGCCACCAAGCTAGGCGCTACCGATGCGGCAGCTGAGGCTTCTGAGGGCTGCGGTCTGTCCGTCAGTGTGCGCAAGGGCGAGCTAGAAAATGTTGAGCGTAACCGTGACAAGTCATTAGGCATAACGGTCTATGTCGGTAAAAAACGCGGTAACGCGGCAACCAGTGACTTTTCCCAAGGCGCCATTGAGCGCACGGTGCAGGCAGCTTTCGATATCGCGCGCTTTACCGCGGAAGATAAATTTGCTGGTTTGCCGGCAGCCCGCGACATTGCCAAGACGCACCCGGATTTGGATTTATTCCATCCTTGGTCAATTAATTCAGAAGATGCAGCACTGCTAGCACTGCGCTGCGAAGCTGCCGCCTTATCCACCTCGCGCCGCATCACGAATAGCGAAGGTGCTGGCGTATCAGCCCAGCAAAGCCATTTCTTTAGCGCCCATACAGCGGGTTTTCGCGGCGGCTATGCGAGCTCTAGGCACAGCATGTCAGTTGCACCGATCGCGTCTTCGCCCGGCAAAAAAGGTGATATGCAGCGCGATGCTTGGTATAGCTCTATGCGGGATGCGGCCGATCTGGCCAGCCCAGAGAGCGTCGGTCGCTACGCGGCTGAACGTGCACTCTCGCGTTTGAAAAGTCGCAAAATCAAGACCTGCCACTGCCCGGTTCTGTTTGAGTCGCCGCTAGCCGCAGGCCTTTTAGGCGGCTTTGTGCAGGCCATTAGCGGCGGTGCGCTTTATCGCAAGAGCACTTTTTTATTAGACAGTTTAGGTAAACCAGTTTTCCCCGATCACATTGACATCAGCGAAGATCCTTTCACGGCAAAAGGCAAAGGCAGCTCACCGTTTGATAGTGAGGGCGTTAAGGTCAAGGCGCGTCAAGTCGTCGATGCCGGCATAGTCCAAGGTTATTTTTTAAGCACTTACACAGCCCGCAAACTAGGCATGCGCACCACCGGCAATGCCGGCGGATCGCACAACTTAGTGATGAGCAGCCGTCAAACCGCCGCCGAAGATGATCTCGACGAAATGCTGCGCAAGCTAGGCACGGGTTTGTTCGTGACCGAGTTAATGGGCCAAGGCGTCAACTACGTGACGGGCGACTACTCGCGTGGCGCTTCCGGCTTTTGGGTAGAAAAAGGTGAGATCGCTTTCCCGGTCGAAGAAATCACCATTGCCGGAAACCTCAAAGACATGTTGATGGACATTCAAGCCGTGGGCTCAGATGTTTACAACTACGGTGCTAAATCTGTGGGGTCAATTTTGCTAAAGCGTATGAAAATTGCGGGGAGTTGAGCGCCAATAGTTAATCACTCAGCGATTTTTCAGTTTTGAAGAGTTGCTGATTTTTTGGACTCTTTAGCCTCAAACCACCCGACTCCTCGCCATAGGCGGATTACGCGCAAAGTACAGCTTAATGCCGCGCATCAAAGCATCAGCCAACTGCACTTGATAAGCTTCGCTGCGCAGTTTGGCTTCTTCGTCTGGGTTGCTGATGAAGGCTGTCTCGACTAACACGCTAGGAATATCGGGGGCTTTAAGCACTGCAAAACCGGCTTGTTCTACTTGGGCCTTGTGCAGCTTGCCGACGTTTCCAATCTCGCCCAGCATGGCGTTGCCTAGGCGCATGCTGTCGCGTATTTGTGCAGAGGTACTCATGTCCAGCATGGCTTTTTGGACTTGCTCATCTTTGGCTTGTACGTTGAGTCCGCCAACTGAATCAGCTGAATTTTCTTTGTTCGCCATCCAGCGCGCGGCGCTGCTTGATGCGCCTTTGTCGCTGAGTGCAAAAACGCTTGCGCCTTGCGGTCTGGCGGTGAAAAAGGCGTCTGCGTGAATGCTGACAAATAAATCGGCTTGAACTCGGCGGGCTTTTTGCACGCGTTGACCGAGTGGCACAAAAAAATCTGCGTCACGGGTTAGGAAGGCGCGCATATTTGGTTGCAGATTGATGCGGTCGCGTAGTCTTAGGGCAATTTGCAGCACCACATCTTTTTCTTGCGTGCCGCCCGGACCGATTGCGCCTGGGTCTTCGCCGCCATGTCCTGGGTCTAATGCCACGATGACTAAGCGGTCAGTTTTACTTGCAGCTTGGCTTGCAGTTAGTGGCTCTGCTGGTGTCTTGGTAATCGCTATTAGAGGTGCTAGAGGTGCCGCGATTGGTGCTGGCAACAGCGCCGGGCTTTTACCCGAGTGCTTAGCCATTAATTCATCGAGCATGTCGATGGGCGCTTTTCTTGCGGCCGATGCGGCGGCAACTGGTGCGGTTTGGGCTGGCTGGCTTTGCGCCAAATGCGCAGCAATCAACACATCTAGCGGATCCGGCGCTTGGGCTGGGTAGAGGTCTAACACCAACCTGTATTGATAACTTGCGACCGGTGTAAGAGTGAAGACCTGGGGCAATATGGCTTGCTTGAGATCAATCACTAGGCGCACCACGCCGGGTGAATTTTGACCTACCCGCATGCCCAAAATATTTGGATCGTCCGGTTTGACTTTGGCGACCAATTCTCGCAGCGCTGGTATCAAGTCTATGCCTTCCATATCAACTGCTAGGCGCGGTGGGTCGGCTAGAAAAAACTGGCGTGGCTTGATTTCGACGTCGGACTCAATCGTCAGTCGGGTGTATTCTTTTGACGGCCATGCGCGCACGGCGACTATCGATGCGCCATAGGCCAGATGTTGAGTGCCCAGCATCAACACCAGCGCACTTGAGCGCGCCAACAACTCGCGCCGGCTGAGTCGCTTGCCTGGGATTGGATTTGTCAGCGAATCTTGCATGCGCTTCATGACAGCAACGCTTGGCCGGTTGCGGTCAGGGCGCTTAAGGTCACGCTTCTCGATTCGTCATCATTGGTTTGGATTTTGATTTGCATGTCTGCGCGGGGTAAGTAAGGGCCCGCATTTTCAGGCCACTCTACCAGTTTGAGTCCGGTGCTGGCGAATATCTCGCGAAAGCCGGCGTCTTCCCATTCGTCTGGGTCGTTAAAACGGTAAAAATCAAAGTGCCAGATGTTTAAATCACGGCCACTGCTGATGCTCTCTAGCGAATAAGGCTCGACCACCGCATAGGTTGGACTTTTGATGCGGCCTTGCACCCCTAAAGCCTTGAGCAGATAGCGTACAAAGGTGGTTTTGCCCGCGCCTAAGTCACCGTGTAATTCCAGCATGGCTTGGCCTAATACGGGCTTGAGTGCCAGAGACTGCGCAAAGGCTTCGCAACCGGTTTCATCCGGCCACACAATAGTTTTTACAATCAGCGGGTGGTCCATATCAGTCATCATCTCAATTATCAGTTGGTCAGCCAAATTCAGCTCTGGGGGCGTGAGCTTGGATTTTCTCAAATCGGTATTGCCGATGTCGATTTGTCTTCCGCCGAATCCGGATTATCAGCTTGGTTAGAAGCGGGCTTTCATGGCGAGATGAATTACATGGCCGCGCATGGACTCAAACGTGCAAGGCCGGCTGAACTAGTGCCCGGTACTGTCAGCGTGATCACTGCGCGCATGAATTATCTTCCAGCGTCCACAGACACAGACGCCGGCCAGTGGCAGGCCACGGAATTAAATCGCTTGCAAAAACCGCAAGAAGCGATTGTCTCTGTTTATGCACGCGGGCGGGACTATCACAAGATTATGCGTAAGCGTTTGCAAAAACTGTCTGAGCGTATTGCACTCGAAGTCGGGCCGCTGGGTCACCGCGCTTTTACTGATTCTGCCCCGGTGTTAGAGGCTGAGTTAGCGTCCCGCAGCGGTCAGGGCTGGCGCGGTAAACACACGCTAATCCTCAATCGTGAGGCGGGGTCTATGTTTTTCCTTGGTGAGATTTATCTCGACTTGGCTTTGCCTGCGAGTGCGCCTGTCACGCCGCATTGCGGCAGTTGCACTTCTTGCATAGACATTTGCCCGACACAGGCGATCGTTGCGCCGTATCGGCTCGATGCACGGCGTTGCATCTCTTACCTCACTATCGAACATAGTGGCCCGATTCCACTGGACTTGCGCGCACTCATTGGCAACCGAATTTATGGCTGCGATGACTGCCAATTGGTTTGCCCGTGGAATAAGTTTGCAAAGCGCAGTGCTTTGCCTGATTTTGATGAACGCAAAGGTTTGAGTGGTCAGCAATTAATCAGTTTGTGGAGTTGGAGTGAAGCGGATTTTTTGCGTTTTACTGAAGGCAGCGCAATTCGCCGCATAGGCCATGAGCGCTGGCTGCGCAACATCGCTTTGGCCATGGGTAATGCCTTGCGCTCACTGAGTTTGCAAGCCCAAGATGAGGCGGTAGCGACGGCGATCAGAGCCTTGCGTCAAGCCCTAGCGCAACAGACGGCGCACGCTAGCGGCGTGGTTCAAGAGCAGGTGGCTTGGTCGCTGGCGCAGTCATCGCTTTAGTCTTAGCATAGGCCTGTCACCCCAGCAATGACAAGGCAAACGGCAAACTGAGTAGACCTAGTAGCGTCGATAAGGTGACCAGACCAGCGACATAGCCGCCGTTGTAGCCCATGCGCGCTGCTAGCACATAGGCGCTTGAAGACGTTGGCATGGCAGAAAACGCTAGCAATATGCTGGCCTGAGGCAGAGTTAGTTCAAATATTTTTGACAGTCCTAGGGCTACTAGCGGTATAAAAAAGTGGCGTATGGATAGCAACGAGACGCTCAGACTTTTGCTGCGCGCCATATCACCAAACTGCATGCCTGCACCGGCCGCCATCAGGCCTAATGCCAACGCCGCTGCGCCTATGCGCGAGACGGCCGGCTCTAACCAAGGCGTTATTGAAAAGCCCAGCAGATTGGCCAGCAGTCCCGAGAGGGTCGCAATGATTAAGGGATTGCGCACGAGCTCACGCATAAATCCACGCTCACCATTTTTAGCCATAGGCCACACCGCCGCAATATTAAACATCGGTACGCAGACGCCCATTAACACCGCCATCATGAGTAAACCTTGGCTACCAGCTAAGCGCTCCGACAAAGCCAAGGCGATAAATGAGTTAAAGCGAAACCCCACTTGGGCGCCAGCTGCATGATCGCGCTTATCGATGTGTTTACCCAGCCAAGGCAGGTAAGGCAGGCTGTAGGCCATGGCAATGCCGCAAAGCCCCGTCAGCAAACCCGCACCGATCAAGTTGGAGGTGGCCACGAAGTCGAATGGACTTTTGACGATTGAGTGAAACAGCAGCACCGGGAAAAGTAAGAAATAAACCAGGCTGTCTACCTGCTGCCAAACGCTACGGTCTAGCGCGCTATAACGGCAAACTAGGAAGCCGCAGGTGATGAGGGCGAAGTCGGAAAAAAGAAGTTGCAGGTAATTCACCCGCTAGAGATTAACCTCAATTTATAAGCGGGCTAAGAATTTACGCCGGTCTCAGCAAAACAGTCTGCGCCAGCTGGCGTTACGAGTAATATCGGTTTGCTTTTTTTTTAATTTTGTCCACCGAGAACTTCTAGATGAAAAATTTCTACCTGCGTGCAGTCTTGCCAGCTTTTGCCACCATCACGTCCCTTGGTGCTGTGGCGCTGATGCTGTCTGCGATGCCTGCGCTTGCTCAGACCTACCCGAGCAAACCGGTCAAGCTAGTCGTGCCGTTTGCACCGGGCGGCACCACTGATATTGTGGCCCGCGTGATCTCTGAGCCACTTGGCCGAGCGCTGGGTCAGCCAGTTATTGTGGACAACCGCGCTGGCGGCGGCGGCATTGTGGGCGCTACCGAGACCTCGCGCGCTAATCCCGATGGCTACTCTCTGGGTATGGCGACTGTGTCGACGGTGGCCGCCAATCCAGCCATTAATCCGCGTATGCCGTACAACTCTTTGACGGATTTCACGCCCATCATCAACATTGCAGCTACGCCCAACATCATCGCGGTTCACCCGAGTTTTCCGGCGCGTAACTACAAAGAGTTTGTCGCAGAGTTAAAGCGCCATCCGGGCAAATATTCTTATTCCTCGTCGGGCACTGGCGGCATTGGTCACTTGCAAATGGAGCTTTACAAAAATTTGACCGGAACCTTTCTGACCCATATTCCTTACCGCGGCGCCGGCCCAGCGCTTAACGATACCGTGGGGGGTCAAGTCAATATGATTTTTGACAACCTGCCGTCGACATTACCTTTTATCAAGCAAAAGTTACTCATTCCAATCGTCGTGGCTGCGCCTGAGCGCTTAGCAGCTTTACCTGATGTCCCAACCTTTAAAGAAGTTGGTTTGGAGCCGGTCAACCGAATGGCTTTCTACGGCATTGTTGGCCCCAAAGGTTTGCCCAAAGATGTGGTGGAAAAAATCGCTGCTGGCGTGAAGAAGTCGCTGCTAGATCCGGTGATTCGAAAGCGCATTGAAGACACCGGCTCGCTGGTGATTGGCAACACACCAGAGCAGTTTGCGGTGCAGATAAAGGCCGAGTACGAGGTGTATAAAAAAGTCGTTGAGACGGCCAAGCTCAAGCTCGAGTAAGCCAACAGCGTCGACCTAGGTCGACGTTTATTGGTGCAGTAAGCGCATCACTGGTACAAATTTCTCGCAGTGAACGAGACGATTTAGCAAAGTTTTTTTTGTTATGGTTACGCCATGAACACAAACAGCCAAGCCAGCATAGACCGCTTTATAGACGCGCTGTGGCTGGAAGACGGCTTATCCAAAAACACTCTCGAAGCCTATCGCCGTGACCTCGCCATGTATGCCTTGTGGCTAGGGCTTGAGGCGCAGGGAGAAAAAGCGCTGGACCAGACTGAGCAAGCTCATTTGAGCGCTTATTTTTCTAGCCGCCACGACGTGACCAAGGCCACCTCTGCGAATCGCAGATTAACTGTTTTTAAACGCTATTTTCGTTGGGCTTTGCGGGAAGGTTTGCTGCTGGTCGACCCGACGTTAAAACTGCTCTCGGCGCGTCAGGCTTTGCGTGTGCCCCATTTGATGAGTGAGAACCAGGTCGATGCCTTGCTCGCCGCGCCTAGCGACACCAGTACCTTGGGGCAGCGGGACCGGGCGATGTTAGAGCTGATGTATGCCAGCGGTCTGCGCGTGAGCGAGTTAATTGCGCTCAAAACCTTTCACGTCAGCCAAAACGACGGCGTGCTGCGTGTGACCGGCAAGGGCAGCAAGGAAAGACTGGTGCCGTTCGGGCAAGTCGCGCGCGAGGCCTTAGTGCTGTATCTGGCCGAGTCCAGGCCGGTAATTTTAGGCGGTCAGCAGACTGAAGACTTGTTTGTCACGCAGCGCGGCTGTGCCATGAGCCGGGTCATGTTTTGGATGATAGTGAAAAAGTACGCGCTGCAAGCGGGTATTCATTCACCGCTCTCGCCGCACACTTTGCGCCACGCGTTTGCGACGCATTTGCTCAATCACGGCGCTGATTTGCGGGCGGTGCAGTTGCTGCTCGGTCATGCAGATATTTCAACCACCACGATTTATACCCACGTGGCGCGGGAGCGGCTCAAGGCTTTGCACGCCGAGCATCACCCCAGAGGCTAAACAGCGCGGGCAATTTTTAGCGGTGTTGGCGTGGAGTTATTTAAGTGGCGTCAAGTTGTCACAAGGTTGGGGCTGGCAGCATGCAAACTCAGCAGTGCCAGCTCAGCCTCGTCAAAGCCAGCGTGGCGACGCGCCTCTAAGTTGAGCGGGCCGCGCATGCGTGGCGCGCCATATTGCAGCGCTAACGCCGCATAAGTGGCTATCGGCTCAAGTTCACGCTGATCGCACAGCACACGGTACCAGTGGTTGCCAATCGCGACATGGGTTATTTCATCTCTCAAAATAATGTCGAGAATCTCGACCGCCCGCAGTGCATGGGGTGTGGCGACTTTGCGCAACTTGGCCTGCATAGGCGGTGTGGCGTCAAGTCCGCGGGCTTCTAGCGTGCGCGGTACCAGCGCCATACGCGCCAGTACATCGGCGCTGGTTTTGTCCGTCATATCCCATAAACCGGTGTGGGCGGCGAAGTCGCCGTAGTCATGCTTCATGGTTTGTAGCAGCGCGCGCAGCAAGCTAAAGTGCTGCGCTTCTTCAGCCGCGACTTGCAGCCAGTCTAGGTAATAAGCGCTGGGCATGCCGCCAAAGCGCCAGACTGCGTCTAGCGCTAGGTTGATGGCGTTGAACTCTATGTGCGTGACAGCATGCAGCAAAGCCGCCAAGCCTTCGGGCGTGAAGGGTGAGCGCTTAGGTACATCGAGATGCGAATGCAGCTCTGGTCGCTCTGGGCAGCCGGGCAGGCTGCCAGCCGATAGCTGGTCGGTATTGAGTTCTGCATACGGGTCAACTAGCAGGCTGGCGCGATTCGCGTGCAGGGCCAGTGTGGCATTAACTTTGGCGGTCGGATCGGTCAGCAGCAGGGCAGCCAATGCGAGCGCTCTGAGCTCTGGCGGTGAGGACTTGGTATTCATGTGATGATTGTCCTCTGATTGAACAGAAGGGCTTGAGCGGTGCTACTTACAATCAACGTAAAGTACTTACTCAATCTGCATGACCCGAGGACTGCCATGGCGACCTATCAACTTGAGACATTTATTCCCAGTATTGACGCATCCGCATGGATTGCTGAGAGCGCCCAAGTGATTGGCAAGGTCAGCTTGGCCGAGAACACCAGCGTTTGGTTTGGCGCTGTGCTGCGCGGCGATATGGATCTCATCAGCATTGGCCGCAACTCTAATATTCAAGACGGCAGCGTTTTGCACACCGACAGCGGTATGCCTTTGACGCTAGGCGAGGGTGTGACGGTCGGCCACCAGGTGATGCTGCACGGCTGCAGCATAGGCGATAACTCCTTGATTGGAATCGGCGCAATAGTGCTTAACGGCGCGAAGATTGGTAAAAATTGTCTGGTCGGCGCGGGCTCTTTGGTGACAGAGGGGAAAGAGTTTCCCGATGGCAGCATGATCTTTGGCAGTCCGGCAAAAGCCGTGCGTCAACTCACGCCCGAGCAGATAGAGGGTTTAAAAATGAGCGCTAGCCACTATGTAGCCAATGCCAACCGCTATAAGCGCGGTCTCAAGAAGCTGGGTTAACGCCATGTTAGCGCCATGGTTTGCTGGTGCTTTAGCCATCAGACCCAGTCTTTATCTGTTTAATTTTTTTGTTTAATTTTTAGTCCCTTATGTCCGAACTCCATAAATTTCTTTTTGACGGCCTGCCTGTGCGCGGCATGCTGGTGCGCCTGACCGGCTCTTGGCAGGAAGTTCTCAAACGCCGTGAAACTTCCGGTGGCTACCCCGTCGAAGTCACCCATTTACTCGGCGAAATGACGGCTGCCGCCACCTTGATGCAGGCCAGTATTAACTTTAACGGCGCGCTGGTGCTGCAAATATTTGGCGATGGCCCGCTCAAGCTAGCGGTGGCCGAAGTCCAAGCTGATTTAAGCTTGCGCGCCACGGCCACGGTGACGGGTGATATACCCAGCGACAGCACACTCAGCGAGCTAGTTAATGTCAATAACAAGGGCCGCTGCGCCATCACGCTAGACCCTAAAGATAAGTTTCCAGGTCAACAGGCCTATCAAGGGGTTGTGCCCTTGTTTGGTGACGAGCATGAAAAAATCGAAAAGCTATCCGAGGTGCTAGAGCACTACATGCTTCAGAGCGAGCAGTTGGACACCAAGCTGATACTCGCGGCCGACGGAAATATGGCGGCGGGTCTTTTGATTCAGCGCCTGCCGGTGACGGGCAAAGGAAATTTGGAAGGCCAGCGCGACAGCCAAGCCAATGAAGACCAGATTGGCGAGAACGAGGATTACAAACGCATCGCCATGCTGGCTTCTACGCTCAAGCGAGAAGAATTGCTCACGCTGGATGCAGACTTGATTTTGCGCCGCCTGTTTTGGGAAGAGCCGCACACCCGTTTCGAGCCTTTGGCACCTAGCTTTTCTTGCAGCTGCTCACGCGAGCGGGTCGAAGGTATGTTGCTCAGCTTAGGTGCTGAAGAGGTCGAAAGCATCATCGAAGAAAAAGGCTTTGTTGATGTGACCTGCGAGTTTTGCGGCTCTAGGTATGAGTTCGATCCTATCGATTCAGCGCAAATTTTTACCCACCCCGTCAGTCAGCTTCCCCCTAACGACACCGTTCAGTAAAGCCCTTCTATGACTGCCCAGGCCACATCCCCAACGCCATCTACCGCACCCGCCAGTGCTTTTGCCATTGCTATGGCGGGTCTGCTGGCTTTGGCCACAGCCATGGGGATTGGCCGTTTTGCCTTCACCCCTTTGCTGCCCATGATGCTGGCCGATGGAGTGATAGACCTGCACAGCGCCAGCTGGCTGGCCAGTGCCAATTACTTGGGTTATCTGGTGGGCGCATTAATGTGCACTTTCCAGCCTTGGCTTTGGCGGCGGTTGCCGTTTATATCGGCTATGCCATTTGTGCCGGCTAACTGGGTTTGTGCTGGTTTGGCGGCCACAACTTTGCTCACGCTGGGCATGTCTATGCACCTGCCTGTACTCTGGCCTTTGCTGCGTTTTGCCGCCGGTGTGGCCAGCTCGCTGGTGTTTGTTTATGGCTCGGGCTGGTGTTTGGGACAACTCGCACTGCGCCACCGCAGCCCACTAGGCGGAGTAATGTTTGCCGGGCCGGGCGTGGGTATTGCGCTCAGCGGTTTGATGGCCAGCGGCATGGTGGCCCTGCATATGAGCGCAGCCTTGGGCTGGTTTGTTTTGGCAGTGCTGGCGGCAACCCTCAGCGCGATCGTCTGGCCGACTTTTAAGGCCAAGCAACTTAGCGTGCCGCCTTTGTCAACAGCCTCACCTAGCGGTCAGCCGGTAGCGACGGTTTCAGCTGGTCGCAATCAAGTGTTGCTGCTGGCACTGGCTTACGGTATTGCCGGTTTTGGCTACATCATCACCGCCACTTTTTTGCCGGTGATAGCGCGCCAAGCCCTGCCTGGCTCGGCCTATCTGGATTTGTTTTGGCCGCTGTTTGGCTTTGGCATCATTGTTGGCGCGCTGCTGGCTAGCCGCATGCCGGCTGGCAAAGACTTGCGTTACTTGCTGGCGGCTTGTTATTTTGTTCAAGCCTTGGGCATAGCGGTGAGTATTGTGCTGCCCACATTGGGCGGCTTCGCTCTGGGTAGCTTGCTGCTGGGCATACCGTTTACTGCGATCACATTTTTTGCCATGCAAGAAGTGCGCAGGTTGCGTCCGATTAACCCAGCTAGCTACATCGGCCTACTCACCGCCATCTACGGTTTGGGTCAGATCGCCGGCCCGCCACTGGTGGCGCAGTTGCTAAAGCGCAGTGACTCACTGGGCGCGGGTTTTACCGTTTCTCTAGAAATTGCCGCCGCCACTTTGATTGCCGGCGCGATTCTTTATGTGTGGATGGCCAAAACTTATCCCATGCCGGCTAAGAATGCGCGAGCCACTGGCTAGCCGGCTGACTTGGTCCGTGTGGACGGGGAAGCGCTTCTAACAATTGATTAGAATCTTCCCTCCGCCAAAATTTAGATTTCCTGACTTGGCCTGCCAAAGCCTTACCCGAGCCACCCATTGCTAGAGACCAACTCCCCACCAGACCTTCACGCCAGTAGCACTAAAGAGCCACGCTTGTGGTGCGACGACGGTTGGACCGCCAAGGTTTTGAAGAACGAAGACGATGACGGTTGGGCGGTTGCCATGACGCAAAACGGTCAGGCCGAGCCAGCGCTAATTGGCCCCTGGACCATGGGTCGGGACAAGAAAAATCCCAAACCCTTGGACGTCAATGCTTTTCACACTTTGGTCAAAACCGCGAGCGAGTTTGTGCTCCGTCAGCAGCAGCAGCAGCACGCTGCCTTGCACCAAAGCATAGAGGTCACGGCGAATACTGAGCGTGTCACGGTCAAGCTCGACATAGTCCCAGATGAGGATAACCCGCAAGCTGTGCTGAGTGCGTTTGATGCGTCTGGCGAGCCCTTGGCGAGTCTTAGCGTGTCACCGGCTTTTAAATTAAGCCGTGCCAGCGCCACCGCTTGGGTAGAAGGCGGCTTTGTCAAGCCGGTGCAGCGATGAGCGAGTCCGGTATGGCCGCCAAAGCTTGCGGTATTGACTTCGGCACTTCAAACTCCACAGCCGGTTGGATGGGGCCTGGCAGTAGCGCCGGCACTTCACTATTGCTGCCGCTCGAAGGCGATAAGCTGACCCTGCCTTCGGTGATTTTTTTCAATGCCGAGGACGCGCAAGCTAGCTTTGGCCGCGCTGCGATGGCCAACTACTTGGCAGGTAATGAGGGCCGCATGATGCGATCTCTGAAAAGCTTGCTGGGCACTGCCATGATGGACGAGCACACCGAAGTCGCTGGCAGACCGCTGGCTTTTCGGGATTTATTAGCTAGTTTTATTGGCGAACTCAAGCACCGCGCTGAGGTTTCTGCCGGGCGTGAATTCACCTCCGCAGTGTTAGGTCGACCGGTATTTTTTGTTGACGACGACGCCAAAGCCGACCAGCGCGCACAAGACACTTTGCAGGAAGTAGCAACCCAAGCTGGCTTGAAGGAAATTGCTTTTCAGTACGAACCGATTGCCGCAGCTTTCGATTACGAAGCGACTTTGTCGCGAGAGGAATTGGTATTGGTTGTCGACATAGGTGGTGGAACATCTGACTTCACCTTGATTCGTCTGTCTCCCGAGCGTGCCAAAAGTAGCGATAGAAAAAGCGATATTTTGTCTAACGGCGGCGTCCATATTGGCGGTACCGATTTTGACCGCGCACTCAGCTTGGCTTGCGTGATGCCGTCCTTTGGCTTGGGCGGTCTGCTAAAGACTGGCTTGCAAGTGCCCTCGGCGCAATACTTCAATTTGGCAACTTGGCACACCATCAATATGGCCTATACCCGAAAGGCCAGCGCGCAGATTGATAATTTGTACCGCGAAGCGAGTGACAAACCGGCGCTTGAACGTTTACGCAGTTTGGTAAGCCAGCGCGAAGGCCATTGGCTAGCACTGCAGGTTGAAGAAGCCAAAATTGAGTTGTCGGATGCGCCAAGCAGTCAAATCAATATGGGCCGCATTGAGTCTGGCCAAATGTTGGCGCTAGAGCGCGATCAGCTCGATCGTGCGATTTCGCCTCTGGTGTTAATGGTCGAGCAGACCGTCAGCCGCTTGTTACTCGACGCCGGTGTCACAGCACAAGCGATAGACACGGTATTTTTTACCGGTGGTTCCAGCGGCGTGCCGCTGTTGCGCCAGAAAATACTCGCGCTCGCACCCGGCGCGCGCAGCGTAGAGGGCGATTTGTTTGGCAGTATTGGTACCGGTTTGGCGCTAGACGCAGTGCGAAAATTCGGTCACGCCTAAAGCTTTGGCGAGCAGTAATACTTTTTTGCCAGCGTCCCGCGATTTCACTGAGCGTGAGAAGATAACTGTCTAGCCACTCATGATTGACTATTCAATATGAACTTTGCACCCGATTTGGCAACCGTCACTCACGGCATTCAACTGGCCGTGGCGCCGGTTTTTTTACTCACCGCTGTCTCTGGCCTGATTGCGGCTGTCGCCGGGCGTTTGGCGCGCATCATTGACCGCGCAAGAGCGCTCGAGACGCGGCTTGAAGATGGCCATGTCGAAACCAGCAAAGCCGTCAAAATGTATGCCGAACTCAAAGCCCTGCGCAAACGCGGTTGGCTGGTCAATAACTGCTTGGCGCTGCTGACTTTTTGCGCCATGTTTATTGGCTTGACCATCATCTTGCTGTTCCTCGGCGAGACGGCTGAATTTCAGATACCCAGAATCGCCACGATTAGCTTTTTGTCCGGTGTTGCCTGCTTTATATCTGCGCTAGTTTGCTTTTTAGCCGAAACTATTTTGGCCACCCGCTTACTTCGCTTTGCCCGCATGCCGGACCTGTCGGCGATTTCTGCAGCAGAAGAATCCCGTCGCACGCGCGACAAAATTCTTTAGATCTCTGCCAGCTACCAGCTGGGAATTTAATTTTTTAATTTGAAGGAAAACAACTATGTTGCTAGACGCAGATGACGCTCAACTTGTATTGGTCGATTACCAAGTTCGCTTAATGCCGGTTATTTTTGAAAACCAGCTAGTCATTGCCAACGCTGTGCGCTTGGCACAAATGGCAAAAATCATGCAAGTGCCGGTCTGGGCCAGTGTTCAAACGCCGGATAAGCTTGGCTACAACGTGCCAGAACTTGACGCTGCAATTAAGGCCGCAGGCGGTAGCACCTTAGAGAAAATGTACTTTAGCGCAGCCGACGATTTGATTGACTTGCTGCGTCCGCCAGTGCGCAAAGCACCCATGGGCGGCAATGCGCGCAGTCTTCCAAAGCATATGCAAAAGCCAGCAGAACCAGAAGAAGAGGGCCGTAGCACCATCATCATCGCTGGTTGCGAAGCCCATGTTTGCTTAATGCAGACAGCACTGGAATTACTCGAGCAAGAGTTCGATGTTTGGGTGGTAACAGACGCTTGTAGTTCGCGCAGCGAACGCAACCGCGATGCCGCTTTTGATCGACTGGCCGGTAACGGTGCCGAGCTGGTCACTACGGAGATGGTGGCTTTTGAGTGGCTGCGTTCAGCCGAGCATCCGGCCTTTAAAGAAGTGCACAAGCTGATTAAATAAGGTCTAGGTCTAAGTTGGCTGCAAAAGATATTTTTTTGTCGTGGCTGGCTTAATCCAAGGGCTGATCACTGGCGTTTGGGATTTTAAAGTTCAGTGATCCATGGCGGATAAATGCTTGCAGTTCGCGCCTAGAATCTTGTGGAAACTGAGCTTGTGTGGCATTAGCTAATGCCTCGCAATATACCGCTTGAATATTTTTTGTGTCGGATGAAAAGTTCTTAAAGTGCCATTTAAAGTTGATGCTTAAAGCTTTTATTTTCAAGTGCTGCGGTATGTCGGCGCCTAGGATTGCACGTGTTAGTACCGCCACCGTGGCACTGAATCTAAAGCAGCTTGCACGCTGCAAAGGTGAGTAGTCTTCCATCTTGATTAGACTCAATATTTTCGCCACCTCAGCCCGCCCAGTGATTGACTGCAAACGACTGCTGAGCGCTTGATGGTGATCGCCGTTTACCAGTATTGCCACTTCATTAGCCGTGACCTCTGGACTGGTTTCTTGTCGCCAGTTTCTAAGTGTTCTTAATTGACTGACTGACTGTATTTTTTGGCCTAATTCAATCGGATTGAGTGCTGTGATTTTAAAAATTGAGTTTTTAATCGACTGTTTTAAATAATGTCTGATTACTGCTCTGGGTAGCCAATTTTCTAGAGTGAGGTGCGCTGCATCTTCGGGTTGTAGCAAAACTAGCCGTAAATGTGATGCGGTCATGTTTGGGTCGTAAAAATTAATCACGTAATACGGCGCGCTATGCGGTGCGCTATACGGATCTAATTTTTTGCGTATCTCCAAAGCCATGGCGTGCTCGAGAGACACCATAAAAAAATATTGATTCTCGCCTGTTGCCATGGCTGCGATGCGCTGCGCAAGAAACTGTCCAAAGCAAGAAACTTCAACTAAATGGTTGTCTGGTAGTACCGATGTAATCGGATAAAAAAAGTGGTCAGTGCTGGGTAGTGTGTGTTTGGCGATCGACTCTTTCGTGTGGTAGTTTTCGTAGGTAAATGGCTTGGTAGAAGGCTGGGAAGGCGTTTGGGAAGATGTCTGGAAAGATGACTCGGTTAAAGGCTGGGTTAAATGGCTTAAGCCTGACGGCGATTGGGTTGGCGCAAGATGCCTTTGCGATCTGTCAATTAACCATTGCAGGCTTAGGTGACGACATTTGATGGGACTTATGCCTGGTGCGCTAAATATTGAAAAATTTGCCTCGGCATTCAAACTCAATGATGATTGCTCTACCTTTAAATCATTTTTTTTATCGCTTTGCGTAAACTTATCGACGTGAATATAAATGTGATTATTTAATGTTCTGGTGATGAGTTGACCTGACTTTAGCTGGCTTTGAAGCGTCACTTTTTTCTTATGGTCTGCAGTAATAAACAGTGATGTACCTGAGTTTGCAATAACGTTTGTGATGCGACTCGCTTGAGTCAAATCTAGGCGCATTTTGCTGCCTTTTAAAATTTTCCTAACATCTAGACTTTCACCAGAAAACGCTGGTAGTGATAAACGCTGAAGTCCGATAATTTGCGTAAATCCATCTGGTATTTCCCACATTTTTTCGGGAAATGTTATGTGACTGAGCGTTATATTTTTGCTTTTAATTAAGTCAGAAATAGCGCTGCAAAGTGCAGGCGAGAAACGATCTATGCCTTGTGATCGCAAATGGGATAAATCAAGGTGAGCGTCCTTTAAGTGCTTTAAATACTGCTCTGCCAATTCAAAATTTTGTGCGTCAGCATTGAAGAAATCTTTTTCAATAATTGAAGACTCAAAGTCTTTTTTCTCGGTTTTTGTTTCGGTTTTTGTTTCGGTTTTTGTTTCGGTTTTAGTTTCTGCTTTTATATCTATAGGCAGATTGGTTTTTATATTATTTTTTTCTTGCTTGACTATCGCCGTGGAAAATTTATCTTTGTCTTTTACCCTGATACGGCAGCAGCAGCAAATACGTGCAAGCAGCGATTTTGGCGCTTGCACTGGAATGGCCGGCAAACTTGAATAGCGCGGTTTTGCACTCTGGGTGGTCGTTGGTGGTGGCGGTGCCGACTTAGGCTCCTGCTTGGTCGTCTCGTAGTGAGTGCGGTTTAAGTGAGTTGGAAGTAGTCGATTACTCGTTTGCATAGCATTTACTTTTTGATGGCAAGTCAATCTGTTGCTGTTACTGGCGTGTCGAATAATTTTGCACTATTTTTTTGTGTGCTCAAAAAACTACTCTTATTTGGCGTTTCTATATGGCTTTAAAAAGGCTATTGCAAGACCTGACTTTATGAGCTTATGGGTTTGATGCGTCTCATCCTTGCTGTGTCAGCCGTGTTTGCGTCTAGGGACGTTCGGGTTTTTGAGACTAAAAAACGTGTTGTCAGTTCGCTGACAGTGCAGTGCGCATAATCGAAATGGCACTACGCCCTTGTTTGGCAATGACTAACTGCAAAAAATGCAGCATCACGAAAGCTACTACCTTGTTTAAATCACTTCAACTGAATAAAAACGACGCCGGTTTTTCTAGCGTAATTCTTGATACCGACGAATCCCAGCTGCCCGATGGCGATACGCTGGTGCAAGTGGAGTTCTCGACGCTTAACTACAAGGATGGTTTGGCCATCACCAATGCAGCACCGGTTGTGCGCAGCTGGCCCATGGTGGCTGGCATTGACGGCGCCGGTACGGTCATCGAATCAAGTCATCCCGACTGGTCAGTCGGTCAGCGCTTTGTGCATAACGGTTGGGGCTTGGGTGAGACACGTTGGGGCTTGATGAGTCAACGTGCACGCCTTCAGGGCCAATGGTTGGTGCATTTGCCAGAGGCGTTTACAACCCGTCAAGCGATGGCGATTGGCACGGCAGGTTACACCGCCATGCTGTGTGTGTTGGCGCTGGAGCGCCACGGTCTTAAGCCTGGTGATGGTGAAATTTTGGTTACCGGGGCGACTGGCGGCGTGGGCAGTGTGGCGGTGGCTTTGTTATCAAAACTTGGTTTCACGGTAGTGGCTGCAACCGGTAAAGTCGATGAATCAGACTATTTAATGCAACTAGGCGCTAGCAGCGTGATTGACCGTGCGGTTTTATCAGCACCGGGTAAACCCCTGCAAAAAGAGCGTTGGGCGGGAGTGGTTGATGCCGTTGGCTCACACACCTTAGCCAATGCTTGTGCGCAGATGCGCTACGGTGGTGTAGTCGCGGCTTGCGGTCTTGCACAAGGCGCAGACTTTGTAGCCACTGTGATGCCGTTTATTTTGCGCAGCGTCACGCTCGTAGGTATTGACAGCGTGATGGCGCCGTTAGCTCTACGCCAGCAGGCGTGGGAACGCTTGGCGCAAGACCTTGATCCGGCCAAACTTGAATCTATGGTTCAGCAGGTCACGCTAAACCAAACAGTAGAAAAAGCGCATGAACTTATGGCCGGAAAAATACGCGGGCGTGTCATCGTCAAACTCTAAAACCCATAAAAATTTTAAAAAATAAGTGATACCCGACTATGACTAACCTTGAGACGTACGCCGACTTTTACCGCCAGTCTATTGATCAGCCCGATGCTTTTTGGACCGAGCAAGCAAAACTCATTGAATGGAAACGTCCTTTTGACCGCGTTTGCAACTACGACAATCCGCCCTTTGTTCAGTGGTTTGAAGGTGGGCAAACTAATCTTTGCCACAACGCAGTGGACCGCCATTTAACAGACGGTGCTGACCGGGCCGCATTAATTCATATCTCTAGCGAGACCGGTGTTGAAAAAACCTATAGCTTTCGTGAACTCCATGTCGAAGTCGTTCGTATGGCAGCGAGTTTGCTGGCCTTGGGTGTAGGGCAGGGCGACAGAGTTTTGATTTACATGCCCATGTTGGCAGAAGCTGCCTTTGCCATGCTGGCCTGCGCGCGTATCGGTGCGATTCATGTGGTGGTGTTTGGCGGCTTTGCCAGTGGCTCGTTGGCAACCCGCATTGAAGATGCGGAGCCCAAAGCGATTGTCAGTGCCGACGCTGGTTCGCGTAGCGGCAAGGTCACGGCTTATAAGCCGCTGCTAGACGAGGCCATACGTCTGTCAAGCCACAAGCCCGCAGCGGTTTTGCTGGTTGACCGTGGTCTTGCGCCCATGACCTTGCTCGCGGGGCGCGATCATTTATGGCATGAGATGCGTGAACAAAACCTGACTGCCGATGTGCCCTGCGTGTGGCTGGACTCCAGTGCCATTAGCTACACGATTTACACCAGCGGCACCACCGGCAAACCCAAGGGGGTGCAGCGCGACACCGGCGGCTATACCGTAGCACTGACGGCGAGCATGAAGCATATCTTTGATGGTCACGCGGGCGAAACATTTTTTGCCACCAGCGATATCGGCTGGGTCGTGGGTCACAGCTACATTATTTATGGCCCGTTACTCGCCGGTATGGCGACCATCATGTATGAAGGTTTGCCAACCCAAGGCATGGACGGAAAACCGGATGGCGGCGTTTGGTGGAGTCTGGTTGAGAAATACAAAGTTAGCATCATGTTTAGCGCACCGACAGCGGTGCGGGTGCTGAAAAAACAAGATCCCGCACTACTTTCTAAATACGATTTAAGCAGCCTACGTGCCTTATTTTTAGCTGGTGAGCCACTTGATGAGCCGACCGCACGCTGGATTAGTGAAGGCTTAAAAGTGCCCATCATCGATAACTACTGGCAGACTGAGACCGGTTGGCCTTTGCTGACAGTGGCCAATGGCGTGACGCCTATGCAGAGTAAGTTTGGCAGTCCTGGTGTGCCTATGTATGGTTACCGGGTCAAGTTATTGCATGAAGTCACGGGTGAGGAATTGACTGCGCCGAATCAAAAAGGTGTGGTCGTGGTCGAAGGACCGACGCCGCCTGGATTCATGCAAACCGTCTGGAAAGACGATGCACGGTTTGTCAAAACCTATTGGACCAGCATCCCCGGAAAAATGGTCTACAACACTTTTGACTGGGGCATTCGCGATGATGACGGTTACTATTTTATTCTGGGTCGTACTGACGACGTCATCAATGTCGCGGGCCATCGATTGGGCACGCGAGAGATAGAAGAAAGTATTTCTGGCCATGCGCAGGTTGCTGAAGTTGCGGTGGTCGGTGTGGCCGATGCGCTCAAGGGTCAGGCGGCTATGGCTTTTGTGGTGTTGAGAGACACGTCTTTGGCGGCGGACAGCGCCAACGCTTTGAAGATGGCGGGCGAAATCATGAAGCGGGTCGACGGCGACCTGGGCGCAGTCGCAAGGCCGTCTCGCGTATTGTTCGTCACAGCTTTGCCCAAGACGCGCAGCGGCAAGATGCTGCGTCGGGCTATTCAGGCGGTGTGTGAGGGGCGGGATGCGGGGGACTTGACCATGCTTGATGACCCGACAAGTCTGGCGCAAATTAGCCGTGCGTTGAACCACTGACCCGCCAATTCGCTGATTTAATTAAGTGCTGATGGGTTAATACTCATCAGCACTTTTTACTTTAGGCTTGGTTTTTCGTCTTGTTAAGGTCAGGAACAAGGTGCAAAAAAGATGCCGGCCACATTTTCGATGGAGGAAAATTTAAATTTAAAAACAAATTACAACTTGAGAAAAGCGAAATATTCTTGTTTGAAATCCCAAGATGTCGGTCAGCTTTTCTTTGATTAGGACCAAGTCTAGGATGTATTTTTTATGTAAAAAGCGTATCAAAAGAATTTTTCCCGTCTCTTGTTTCGTTTTTTTTATGAATTTGATTGCAATGGGCTATGTATTTTTGAATTTATATTCAAGGTAAAAAATTTTAATTCAAGCAGGTTTGTATAGTTAAAAATAACTAGTTTTAAGTAAAAAAAGTTTGAAACCAATTTTTTCAGATCAATTTTAATTAATTATCCGATTTGCCTAATGCTTAATTGATACGTGTGCATATAAATTTTCGGTTTGAAAATAACCAAGGTCTTAGGGTTTTACGCTAGAGCTTGTGTTGGTTAGTACTCCACAATCTATTTGATACTCGTTTTGCGCTTGAGCTCATGCAAACTCATTTGCCATCTGGTGCGAAATAAATTTCTCGATATACGGCGGCCTGGCCGTGACGTAACCCGACTAAATCAAAAAAAGGATAAAACCCATGACCACCCAACTCAATCTCAACGGCCGTTTGCTAAACGTCAAAGCCGAAACCGATACGCCCTTGCTGTGGGTTATTCGCGATGAAATCGGTATGACGGGTACCAAGTTCGGCTGTGGTGTTGCGCTCTGCGGTGCTTGCACCGTGCACATGGATGGCGTGCCTATTCGCTCGTGTGTTACGCCGTTGTCAGTTGCCCTAGGTAAGAAGATAACCACTATTGAGAGCCTTTCTCAGGATAATTCCCACCCTTTACAAGTGGCGTGGATTAAGCACGATGTGCCGCAATGTGGTTACTGCCAGTCCGGCCAGCTAATGAGCGCAGCAGCACTTTTAAGCAGCAATAAAAATCCAAGCGATGCTGAGATCGACTCAGCCATGAGCGGCAATATCTGCCGCTGCGGAACCTATCCGCGTATCAAGGCCGCCATCAAGGATGCCGCTTCCACAATGCGTAAAGCCTGAAGGACACATCATGCAAGACAACCATAAATCCACAGGTCTGAACCGCCGTAACTTTTTAGCCAGCACGGGTGCCGTATCGGGCAGTTTGATGCTAGGTTTTGCCGTTGGCATGCCACTGATTAGTCAGGCGGCAGGAACAGCAAGCGCGAGCCACGCGCCCAATGCATGGGTGCGCATTACTGATGACAACGTCATCACGCTGTTAACTGCACGCTCAGAAATGGGCCAAGGCGTCTACACCGCTATGCCGATGTTGATTGCAGAAGAATTGCAAGTCGATATTCGCAAAATCAAGGTCGAGGTAGCACCGGCCAACAAGGTCTACACCAACGCCTTGTTGGGCGCGCAAATTACGGGTGGATCAACCTCCACCCGCGACGCTTGGGTGCCACTGCGCACGGCTGGCGCTCAGGTCCGCATGATGCTGATTTCTGCTGCCGCTGCCCAGTGGAAGGTAGATGCTTCTACATTGCGTGCAGAAGACGGCATGGTGCTAGGCCCCAAAGGTCAAAAAGCCAGTTACGGCTCACTTGCTGCCGCTGCTTCCAAGCTGCCAGTGCCGACAAAAGTAGTGCTCAAAGACCCTAAAGACTTCACCCTTATCGGCAAGGCAACGCCGCGTCTGGACACCCCGTCCAAGGTCAACGGAACGGCTGAATTTGGTATAGACGTAAAGCTACCGGGCATGGTTTACGCCAGCTTGCAGCAGTGCGCAGTGATTGGCGGCAAGGTCAAGAGTTTTGACGCGGCCAAAGCTAAGACCATGCCAGGCGTTATTGCCGTGGTGCAAATTCCTGACGGTATTGCTGTGGTGGCTGAAAGCTACTGGCAGGCTTACAAGGCGCGCCAAGCGGTGACTATTGTGTGGGACGAGGGCGCTCTGGTGAACACGACGCACGAGAACATGCTTGCAGGCATACGCAACGCCTCCATCACTGGCAAAGCGCTTTCCATCGTTGCCCCTAAAGGTGATGTATCTGAAGCCATGAAGGGCGCTACAAAAATCATCAAGGCCGAGTACGTCTCGCAACTGCTGGCTCATGCCACCATGGAGCCGCAAAACTTTACCGCCGACTTTAAAAATGGCAAATGCATGCTGATTGGCCCGACTCAGTTCCAGACCGGCGCTGTTGGTGGTGTGGCTGCAGCACTCGGCATTAAGCCAGAAGACGTGACAGTTAAAACCACCTTTTTGGGTGGTGGCTTTGGTCGTCGTTTGGAAGTTGACTTCATTGTTCAAGCGGCGCAAATATCCAAGGCTGTTGGCCGTCCAGTCAAAATGCTGTGGAGTCGCGAGGACGATACAGCGCATGACTTTTATCGCCCGATGGCGGTCAATCAATTGCTCGCTGCGATTGGCCCAGACGGCAAACCCGTGGCGTTTGATTTCCGCTTGACTTCACAGTCGATTACTCAGCGCGCTTTTGGTCTGCCAAAAGATACGGTTGATGATTTCATGACCGAAGCTGCGGTGGTCGGTTACGACATACCCAATACCCGCTACGACTTGGTTATTCATCACACCGGTTTGCGTGCGGGTTACTGGCGTTCTGTTAGCCATGCCATCAATGCGTTTGCTAACGAGAGCTTTGTCGACGAGATGGCTGCTGCCGCTGGTCAAGACCCTTACGCGTTTCGTATGTCCATGCTGGCTAAGCAGCCGCGTTATGCGCATGTGCTAAAGCTCGCTGCTGAAAAAGCGGGTTGGGGTACTGCTGCACCGGCCGGCCGCACACGCGGTATGGCGTTGATGAGTGGCTACAACAGCTATATGGCGCAAATCGTTGAGATCTCTGTCAAAGACAACCGTGTCACAGTGCACAAGGTCACTGTGGTGGCTGACGTTGGCATGATGATTAATCCTGACACTGTGTTGGCGCAGATTCAGTCCAGCATTATCTTTGGTATGACAGCGGCCTTGAACAACGAAATCACGCTGGCAGCTGGCCGCGTTCAGCAGACTAACTTTGGTGACTATCCAGTGCCGCGTATGAACGAAACACCGGAGATGGACATCACCTTGGTGACCAGCACTGAAGCGCCTGGTGGAATCGGCGAGCCGGTCACGGCCTTGGTTGCACCTGCCATTGCCAATGCACTGTTCACCGCCACTGGTAAACGCGTGCGTCAGTTACCAATTCATCATTACATCGACAAGGCTTGATAGAAGGGGGTTTCCCCCTCAAATAACTAGCTGGGCTCTGTCCCCCGTCTGCGGCTAAACGCTGTGAAATGGGGACAGAGCCTGTTTTTTTAGAGGGACGGCTTTTGAAATTAATTGCGCTTTCAACGCCTCAATTTCAAGCGTCGATTCAAAACGTCGATTCAAAGCGTTGATTCAAAGCCTAGGCATAGTCTGCTGCCTAGCCTACGCATCCATTTAAGGCAATTGTTAGCATGGACAACATAGATTTAGAGGTTCTTAAAACCTGCGCTCAGTGGTTAGATTCAGGTTTGCGCTGCGAGCTAGTCACCGTTCTCAAGACTTGGGGCTCTAGCCCAAGACCGGTGGGCTCAATGCTAGCGATCTGCGAGGATGGTCGCGTGGTCGGCTCGGTATCGGGCGGCTGTATTGAGGACGACATGATCGCTTTGGCGCGCAGCGAAGGTTTGACTCGCTTGCTGCCAGCTATTGTCACGTACGGCATCAGCGCAGATGAAGCGCACCGCTTTGGCTTGCCCTGTGGCGGCACCATAGAATTAGCGATAGAACCACTGACTGGAGACAGCCAAATTCGTACGCTGATGAATCGCCTGACGGCTGGTGAGTTGGTGGCGCGCCGGCTTGATCTGCAGACTGGCGTGGTGACGCTTAGTGGCGCGATACCGAGCGAGTCAATGCAGGTTTCTGAGTCTGCATTAGTGACACTGCATGGTCCGCGGTGGCGCTTACTTATTATTGGCGCCGGGCAACTGTCGCGGTTTGTTGCACAGATAGCCCAAGGCATGGATTACGCTGTGACCGTTTGTGATCCGCGCGAAGAATACCAAGCCAGTTGGAGTGTGACCGGTGTAGATCTGTCTACCAGCATGCCAGACGATCAAGTGATAGCGATGCATCTCGATAGCCGCTCAGCAGTGATTGCACTCACGCATGACCCAAAATTAGATGACTTGGCATTGATGGAGGCTTTGCGGTCTGAGGCTTTTTATGTCGGAGCGATTGGCTCTCGCCTGAATAATCAGCGCCGGCGGGAGCGTCTAGCGGAACACTTTGATATGACGGTTGAACAACTGGCTAAGCTGCATGGCCCGATTGGACTTTATATCGGCAGCAAGACACCCGCGGAAATAGCTATTTCAATTTTGGCGCAACTCACGGCGGTAAAAAATGGTGTGATGGTGCAGGCTGGATTAGGCATAGCCGATGCCAAAGTCTTGGCTGGGTTGGCGGCAACTGGCGAAGTCTGCGATATTCACAGTCCTTTGTAAGCCATGACTTATGTAGTCGGCCTCAGCTCAAGAGAAGATGTGCTGTCGACTTTAATTTTTTTAGCTTGTGAGCCCGCATGTTGGGCTTATAGGCTTGATCTTTTCTAAGTTCAATTTTTTCGCAGACACACGTATGCGTAGGTAAAAGAGTTGTCTTGTCCTGACAACTCTTTTAGTTTGTGTCGATCAAATTCTTGAAGCGACTAAGTTGTCCTTAAGGCCAACTAGTTTGATTGCTATGGCTTTTCGGTAAGTGTTGAGCGTTAAGCGTTAAGCGTTAAGGCATCGCTAAGACTGACTTCCTACTGCTTAAGCGTGCTATTTTCAGCTCGCCATTTCAAGCCTGTCAGCTGACTCGAGCTAGATGCACAGCGCTTAATAGATCAAACCAATACTTCTCCAGATCATTGCCAGCGGCATGTAATGACCATTGTTTATTCGTCTTGATTTGGTTGAAATGTTCCATATAAATACTAAATAGTCATTTTTGTTACATTTATTTTGCGCGAGTAATAAGTAAGAATGCTGTAAAGTATGTCTCTTATTAATACATAAATAAAACAAATGCTTTTTATGACGAATCCATAAAGAGCTATCAAATCAGGAGTGAGAAGCTATTTTTGGTTTGTGTTTTGAGACGTTTTTCTGCATTTTCACTTTGCTTTTATTGAAGCAACAGCGCCGAGAGTAATAGTCGTCACGCCAAGAACACCCATGCTTGGCTGACTTTGTCAGCACAAATCCCGTTTCAAAGCCACGTAGAAAGCTTGAGCCGTTTTAAGTATCTTTCTTTTAAACCATTAAAAATCATACGAAGTAAAACTTATGCTGAACATCACTACGCCCAGCCACGGCCACTTCGCCTGCGATTCAGTTATAGAAAATTCTTTGTCCAGTAGTGTTGGCGCACGGCACCAAACTAACGCGAAACATTCTCAAACCAATGCAAAACAGAAGATTTTGAAGGTGGACAAAACGCTCAAAGCTAAGGCCACTGCTAGACCTTTGAGCAGTATTGAGATTGATCTTTTGAACGCTTTGCACACAGGTGCGAGTAATCGAAAAATTGCGCTGGAGCGTGGAAAAAGTACCTACACCGTGCGCAATCAACTTAGTACTCTTTACGCCAAGATTGGAGTGACTAATCGAATACAAGCTTTGGTTTGGCTGCAAACCAGTACGGCCTCTTTGGTGCCGATTGACGAGAGAGCCTGTAACGCGTTGGAGAAAAAAGAAGAGGATTGCGCTTTTAATTGCCTGACTTTTGATCTACTCAATCTTCATAATATTTTTGGTAAGCCAATCGTTGTACTGCCTCTTAGTTGCGGGCGCGATAGCTCCTAAATTTCTGATCGTGGTGTCGAGATTTATGCGTTGAATGACGTTCAAGATAATGACTGCTTTAGCCTCAGAAATTAAAGGGCGGATTCAAGCTTGAAGTGCAACCGTATGCTGATAGGACTCTAACTGTTCCATAAAAACCTGATGCGGCGTTCGATACCCTAAACATTTTCTAGGACGATGATTGAGCCTGTGCATCGCTAAAGCAATGTCATCGTCGGTGATGCAATTAAAGCGCATCCCCTTTGGGAAAAACTGGCGAATCAAACCGTTCATATTCTCGTTCGCCCCACGCTCCCACGAGGCGTATGGATGGGCGAAAAAGAAATCTGCACTCAGCGCAGAAGCTATTCGTTCATGCTGGGCAAATTCCTTGCCGTTATCAGTCGTGAGAGTGTGCACGCAATGAGCGAACGGTTTGAGTAAAGTGATTAACGCGTCCCCTACGGCTTGCGCTGTTTTGAATGGCACGTGGAAAATTATTGAATAGCGAGAGACACGCTCATTAATCGTCACTAGTGCTTGCTTCTGCCCGGCACCAATCACCAGATCAGCCTCCCAGTCGCCAAAGCGCGCACGCTCAAGCACGATGTCGGGTCGCAGTTCTATTGAGACCTGGTGAGAGATGGTGCCGCGCCGTTCACGGCCACTGCTGCGTTTTTTTCGCGTCTTCTGGCAACGCAGTGTTTTATGCAAGGTGCCGCCCGCGCGTTTGTCAGCGTAGATGTACTGGTAAATGCTCTCATAGCTAACACCGGGTTGGTGGCTAGCTTCGAGGTGGCCGCTGATTTGCTCGGGGCTCCAAGCCTCAGCCAACTTTTCCTCCACTACAGCCCATGTCGAGTCAGCAACTCTAGGACTATTGGCGCAGGCAAGTCTACGTTCTTGGGCTTTGTCATTTGCCTGCTTAGGGCGATAGCCTCGTAGACCGCGGTTACGACGCAACTCACGGCTGATGCTCGATTTATCACGGTCCATCATTTTTGCAATTTCACTTTGATTGAAGTTTGCTTTGACGAGGATTGCAATCTGGTAACGTTCGTCACGGGTGAGGTGTGTGTAAATCATTCTGGGCAACTTTGACTTGGTAGTCGGGAAGCTTGGATGCTCTCACATCTCACCCACCCGTACGGTTAATTTCAAAGTTGCACTTCAGACTTGAATCCGCGAAGTTTATAAATTGAACATAACAGTTAGCGCTCAACTTGAAGCCATCGTCATTATCTAAAAAATGAAGATTGTGGACGGAAGTTTTTTACCTGAACTAGACGCTAATTGTTTTTTACGCAGGCTTCTTAATTAGATTTAATAAATTTTATTAAGAACCAAAAACACAGTAAAAATTTGTGATGATAGTGATTAGTTATCGAGCTTAAAAAACTTTTAATGACTAAAGAAATCTCTAGTTCTCTTTTTTCGCTGAGTAGATTTTGCAGTTTTATTTTTAGTGCTTGCGGCCTTGGCTACAAGCCTTTTTTTTGTGCAAAAGCGTAGGGTGCTGAGCAAGCATTTTTATTGACCAATTCAAGCGCAATTTGATTCGGGCGATAAAACGTAATAAACAACTGCGAGATGTTGTTTCGGTAATCACCTGATTGCGCGACTGGCGACTGGCGACTGGTAACTGTCAATTCGCTTTGTAAATTCATATTTTCAACCTACTTAAAAAGGATTCATTTTTACAAAAATACTGCAAAAGTTTAAGTTAAATATTGAATTCATGTGGATCGAAAAAAGACATATTTATTTGCTAACATGTATCAACAGCTACATATTGGATCTGACAATGAGCAAGTTAATTCTCTCGGCCAGACCGGCCGATCAAGCAGACATTTTTGAGCGCGCTGCAGAGCTGTTTTCTGTTCTGTCAACGCCCATGCGGTTGCATATTCTCAATGCCCTGTCTTCTCAGCCTAAGTCGGTGACGGAACTGCTCCATGAGATTGAAACTACTCAACCCAATTTATCCCAGCATTTAGGTGTTCTGTACCGCAGCGGCATTCTCAATCGACGCAAAGACGGCGCTCAAGTTATCTACAGCGTCCAAAGTCAAAAAGCTATGGCTTTATGCCGCAGCGTATGCACGCAGATAGCGATTGAAATCGACGAGCCAGGTAACGTTTCATCTGACCAACGCCTTTCGACTAGAGCGCAACAAGGTAAATAAAACGTTTTAGGGACTGCAAAGTGCCCCATCCAAGCGCATACAAAAACGTATTGACACGGTGAAGTTGCATTCGGACAGAATTCTTAATAGCTAAATTTCATGCTTAAGCATTGGCTGGGTTGCTGTGAGCCTTGCTTTTTGCTTTCAAAAAAATGTTTGTTCTGACGGTGGTGTGCATGATTTCTCCCGTGCCTTCTGTCATGGTTTGGACAAGCAGCGGGTGCGTCGGCAGAAGTTGCCTGATTTGACGTCTCAGCCGGATGTGCGTAACGGCTTTGCTGGCTAACTGCTAACTGCTAACTGCTAATCGCTTAATGAGAGGCGAGCGGCGAGTGCTAAAGCATTCAGCGCCGTTTGAATAATTGTTCGCTTCAATATTGCTTTTCCCTTCCAGCCTAGAAGAAGCTTTTACGCAACTGGGTCGAGGTAAGAAAATCGTAAAAAACGGCTGCAGCCTGACTCGATCGGACAGGCCCGACGAGATTAATGGCTGCAGCTGCCAGCAAATGTGTACGACAAAGTTGTTTTATGGCTCGATAAGCGCCAAGCTTTATAACTACCGTAAGTTGCCCGGTCGTGGTTGACCCAAGCGCGTTAGAAAGCACGAGCGTGGTCGGCTACTCATGGTCAAAGCGCAGGAGTGCCAAAGCTTTTAATGAATGCTATGTACCGTCGGGATTTCTCTAAACTGCTGGCGACCGTATTGCCATATTTTTTTTAGCGACATAAGCCTGTGGCTCATGCATAAGCACACGCAGTAATTGACTTGTCGCTTACCAACAGTGCGTAATTGCCGCATGTGGCTGATTTCAGTGCATGACACATGCCGTGTTATTTTCTAAGACTTCTGGGCAATTTAGGCGCGGGCACTGTGCGTGACCAATCGCCACTTTGGGTGGGTAAGCATTTGCTCAAGGCTGCGGGTTTAATATCCGAAACACCGAAAGCACATGCTTTTACTCATCTTGATTTCGTATACGCCAATACCGCTAGGTCGGCGGTTTCGTTCACCATGCGGCCTTGGATTAAAAGCTTAAGGCCGCTTGATTCGGCGCATTACTGCTCGACTAGGCGCATTCCTGCTTGACGGTGGTGACGCTTACCAAGACAGTACGACGGCGTTCTGCCTTAAAGTCTGATCGCAGGATTTTATTAAGCCGGTTTTCAAACCCTTTGAGCGGCGCGAGATGAGCCGCTCTCGCGCTGTCATCAGTGACCAGGCTTTCCTTCACTCCCATAAGCCAGCTCGGTATGCGCAATGCCGTATCGGGGTTTTGGCATTCGTCAACTCGAGATGCAGCAAAGCGTTAACCAAGCTGGTGAGCAAGGCGTGTAGGTTGTGGTGCTACTGAGCCACAACGGCATAGACGCGGATTTGAAGATAGCTGCTCGCTTGAGCGGTATTGGTGTGACTTTGTGCGCTCACACGCATGACAGCCCGTCGCAGCCGGTTACTGTCAAAAACCTCGGCGGCCAAACCATAGTCACGAAGGCTTGCTGCCACAGAAAATTTCTTGGTGTGCTGGATCTTGATGTCAAGCTTGGCAGAGTTGCCGGTTTTAACTATCGCTTGCTGCCAGAGTGTTTTGATTTGCTGGCTGCTGATACTTGGATGGTGACGACAAATAAAAAGTCGGGCGTGCCTCTTGTTTCCACTCTAAACCAGCCTTGGCCTTGACGGATGACTACTTATACGGACGACTACTTATACGGACGCGGTAACTTCAACGTCAACTCGGAGTAACTCATGCTCGTCGCGTTAACGGATGTGGATGGCGCAAAAATTACTTTCTCACCCGGCTTTAGATGGGTTACCTCGCTGCTGGCAGGTCAAGCCGTCATGCGTCATCAGTTAATGAATCAGACCGCAGTCACTTATTTCTTGGCTAGCTTTACTGATAAAAGTCATTAAACGATTGAGACGATGTTTGAAGACGAGGCGATCTGTCCAGAGTGAGCGGCATGACTTATAGCGGCGAGCCAACTGCCTAAATATGTGATCACATCCAAGGCCGTTGCTGGTAATTTTGGGTCAACGTAGATTCTTTCGTCGTCTGGTTTTGTCCTTTATTTCAATTCTTCGGGTGATCAGTGGCACAATCGCTTCAGTTCTGAAGGCCCTTCCTGCCACAGTCGCATCCGCCATTCGGTCAAGCCGTGACGCGGAAGGTTAGTCAACCAGTCATAACAGTACGCTTTCAAAACTGTTGTGGCCTACTTATGTTTCCCCAAGGGAAATGGAGGTCAGCGGATATGAGTTCAAACGCCCCGACATCGTCGGTCTATGCAGCCTATCAAGGCAATACCTATCTCTTCGGTGGCAATGCGCCTTATGTTGAAGAGATGTATGAAAACTACCTCGCCAACCCCGGCAGCGTGACCGACAGCTGGCGCGAATACTTCGATGCCTTACAAAATGTACCCGCATCTGATGGTAGCGACACCAAAGACGTGCCACATCTCCCCGTCGTCAATGCTTTTGCTGAGCGTGCCAAGCTAGGACAGACCAAGGTAGTGGTTGCCAGCGGTGCTGATTCTGAAATGGGCCGCAAGCGTACCTCGGTGCAGCAGCTAATTGCCGCTTACCGTAACGTCGGCGCACGTTGGGCAGACCTCGATCCTCTTAAACGCGCTGAGCGTGACAATATTCCTGAACTAGATCCGTCTTTCTACGGTTTTGGTGATGCTGACCAAGAAATCGTGTTCAACACCAGCAACACTTTCTTCGGCAAAGACACAATGAGTCTGCGTGAGCTGATGAATGCTTTGCGCGAGACGTATTGCGGCACGATTGGTGCTGAGTACATGTACGCCACAGACCAAAATCAAAAGCGTTGGTGGCAGCAAAAACTCGAATCGATTCGCAGCAAACCCAATCTGAGCAAAGAAAAGAAAATCCATTTGCTAGACCGCTTGAGTGCAGCCGAAGGCCTAGAGCGCTTTTTGCACACCAAATATGTGGGCCAAAAGCGCTTCTCGCTCGAAGGCAGTGAGAGCTTTATCGCCAGCATGGATGAACTCATTCAACGCGGCGGCGAAGTCGGCGTGCAGGAAATTGTCATCGGTATGGCTCACCGTGGCCGCCTCAATGTGCTGGTCAATTCGCTGGGTAAAGTACCGGCCGATTTGTTTGCTGAGTTCGATCACACGGCCCCAGAAAATTTGCCAAGTGGTGACGTTAAATATCACCAAGGTTTTAGCTCTGACGTCTCCACCCCAGGCGGCCCGGTTCACTTGTCGCTGGCCTTTAACCCGTCCCACCTTGAGATCGTCAACCCAGTGGTTGAAGGCTCGGTACGCGCCCGCATGGACAGACGCGCTGACCCTAAAGGTTTGCAGGTCTTGCCTGTGCTGGTTCATGGTGATGCCGCCTTCGCTGGTCAAGGCGTGGTGATGGAAACCTTGGCTTTGGCTGAGACCCGTGGCTACTTCACTGGCGGCACGGTGCATATCGTGATTAACAATCAAATTGGCTTTACCACCAGCGATCCGCGCGATAGTCGCTCAACGCTTTACTGCACCGACGTCGTCAAGATGATTGAGGCACCGGTGCTACACGTGAACGGCGACGACCCTGAAGCGGTGGTGTTGGCGACGCAGTTGGCACTTGAGTTCCGCATGGAATTCCAAAAAGACGTGGTGGTTGACATCATTTGTTTCCGCAAGCTCGGACACAACGAGCAGGACACACCAGCGCTGACCCAGCCGTTGATGTATAAAAAAATTGCCCAGCATCCAGGCACCCGCAAGCTTTACGCCGACAAGCTCACCGCTCAAGGTTTCGGTGAGACGCTGGGTGACGACATGGTCAAAGCGACGCGCGCCGCTTTGGACGCTGGCAAAAGCACTTTCGATCCGGTGCTGACTAACTTTAAGAGCAATTACGCGGTCGACTGGTCACCTTATATTGGTAAAAAGTGGACTGATGCTGGTGATACTTCGGTTCCGATGTCTGAGTGGAAGCGTTTGGCTGAAGCCATCACCACCATTCCTGCCAGTGTCACCCCGCACAACTTAGTTAAGAAGGTTTATGACGACCGCGCAGCCATGGGCCGCGGTGAGATTCCGGTCGATTGGGGCATGGGCGAGCACATGGCTTTTGCCTCACTTGTGGCCAGTGGCTACCCCGTGCGTCTGTCTGGCGAAGATTGCGGCCGCGGTACCTTTACCCACCGTCACGCCGTCATTCATGACCAAAATCGTGAGAAGTTTGACACTGGCACTTATGTGCCGCTGCAAAATGTCACCGACAAGCAAGCGCCTTTCGTCGTCATCGATTCGATATTGTCCGAAGAAGCGGTGCTGGCCTTCGAATACGGTTATGCGTCGAATGACCCCAACACCTTGGTCATTTGGGAAGCCCAGTTCGGTGATTTCGCCAATGGCGCACAAGTCGTGATCGACCAGTTCATTGCCTCTGGTGAAGTCAAGTGGGGCCGTGTCAACGGGATTACCTTGATGCTGCCGCACGGCTATGAAGGCCAGGGTCCTGAGCACAGCTCGGCACGTTTAGAGCGCTTCATGCAGTTGTCTGCAGACACCAATATGCAAGTGGTGCAACCGACTACTGCCAGCCAGATTTTCCACGTGTTGCGCCGTCAGCAAGTGCGTCATCTGCGCAAGCCGCTGATTATCATGACGCCTAAGTCGCTGCTACGTAACAAGGATGCGACTTCGCCGCTGTCCGAATTCACCAATGGCAGCTTCCAGACCGTGATTCCAGAGAACGACGAAGCCATCATCAAAAAGGCTGACAAGGTCAAACGGGTGGTGGCTTGCTCCGGCAAGGTTTACTACGACTTGGTTAAAAAGCGCGCTGAAAAAGAGATTGAAGATGTGGTTTTGCTGCGCGTTGAGCAGCTCTATCCCTTCCCACATAAAGCGTTTGCCGCTGAGCTCAAAAAATATCCGAACGTCACCGATCTTGTTTGGTGTCAAGACGAGCCACAAAACCAAGGCGCTTGGTTCTTCGTGCAGCACTACATTCACGAAAGCATGTTTGTGGGTCAGAAGCTGGGTTACTCCGGCCGAGCGGCATCCGCCTCGCCGGCAGTCGGTTATTCGCACCTACACCAAGAGCAGCAAAAAGCACTGGTTGAAGGCGCGTTTGCCAAGCTCAAAGGATTCATGTTGACCAAGTAAGGTCGCATGCCTATTCCTGCTTAAGAACATCTCATCAAGAATGAACACGAAAGAATTAAATGGCCATCGTTGAAGTTAAAGTCCCGCAATTGTCCGAGTCCGTAGCTGAAGCCACCATGCTGCAATGGAAGAAGAAAGTCGGCGATGCAATCGCTATTGATGAAACGCTGATTGAAATCGAAACCGACAAGGTGGTGTTGGAAGTTCCCGCACCCTCAGCTGGCGTGCTGATTGAAATACTGGTTGCTGATGGTGGAACCGTGATTGCCGAGCAGTTGATTGCGCGTATCGATACCGAGGCGACAGCCGGTGTGACTGCGCCTGCAGCAGCTCCAGCAGCACCGGCTGCTGCACCCGCCGCCGCACCTGCAAGCGCTTCCACCAGCGCACCTGCGGCCAATGGCGGCGCCATGGCTGGCGTGCCTATGCCTTCGGCTGCCAAGTTGATGGCCGACGGCAATATGCCTGCTGGCTCGGTCCCCGGCACCGGTAAAGATGGCCGTGTCACCAAGGGTGATGTGTTGGCCGCGCCTAGCGCGACCAAACTGGTCACTGCCAGTGCCATGCCGGCTGCGGCCGCACCAGTGGCTTTGTTGCCGCAAGTCGCAGCCTCTAAAAAGCCCGATGACTTGGGCAACCGCCCAGAGCAACGCGTGCCTATGAGTCGTCTGCGTGCGCGTATCGCTGAGCGTTTGCTGCAGTCCCAATCCACCAACGCTATCTTGACCACTTTCAACGAAGTGAATATGGCCCCGGTGATGGAAATGCGTAAGCGCTTCCAAGAACGCTTTGAAAAAGAGCATGGCGTCAAGCTTGGCTTTATGAGCTTTTTCGTCAAAGCGGCAGTCCATGCGCTGAAGAAATTTCCGCTCATCAATGCCTCTATCGACGGCAATGACATCGTCTACCACGGTTACTTTGACATCGGTATCGCCGTCGGTTCACCGCGCGGTTTGGTCGTGCCAATCTTGCGTAATGCTGACCAAATGTCTTTTGCTGAAATCGAAAAGAAGATTGCCGAATACGGCGCTAAAGCACGTGACGGCAAACTCGGCATTGAAGAGATGACGGGCGGCACTTTCTCGATTAGCAATGGCGGCACCTTCGGCTCCATGCTGTCGACGCCCATCATCAACCCACCCCAGTCAGCAATTCTTGGCGTGCATGCGACCAAGGACCGCGCCGTGGTTGAAAACGGCCAAGTCGTGGTGAGACCCATGAATTACTTTGCACTGAGCTATGACCACCGCATCATCGACGGCCGCGAAGCCGTGCTGGGTCTGGTGGCCATGAAGGAAGCGTTGGAAGATCCATCGCGCCTGCTGTTTGATATCTAAGGACAATTTTTCATGAGTAAACAATTTGATGTCGTCGTCATAGGCGGCGGCCCCGGTGGCTATATTGCTGCTATTCGCGCGGCCCAGTTAGGCTTTAATGTCGCTTGCATAGACGAGTGGAAAAACGCCAAAGGCGGTCCTGCACTGGGTGGTACTTGCACCAATGTTGGCTGCATTCCTTCCAAAGCTTTGCTGCAGTCTTCTGAGCATTTTGATATGGCTAGCCACCACTTTGCCGACCACGGCATTGAGGTCAAAGGCTTGAGCGTTGACTTAGACAAAATGATTAGCCGCAAAGACACTGTTGTGAAGCAAAACAACGATGGCGTGCAATACCTGTTTAAGAAAAATAAGGTCACTTTTTTCCACGGTCGCGGCTCTTTTGTCGCCGCCAAGGATGGTCTCTATGAGATCAAAGTCGCTGGCGCCAAGGAGGAGGAAACTATCTCCGGTAAACACATCATCGTGGCCACCGGTTCTAGCGCACGTCAACTCAAAGGTGCAGAGTTTGATGAGAAAAATATCTTGTCTAACGATGGCGCATTGCGTTTGACCAAATTACCAGCGCGCTTAGGCCTGATTGGCTCTGGCGTGATTGGTCTGGAAATGGGTTCAGTCTGGCGCCGTTTGGGCTCAGAAGTCACAGTGCTTGAAGGTCTACCCGTGTTTCTGGGCGCGGTCGACCAACAAATTGCCAAGGAAGCCCACAAGGCTTTCGTCAAGCAAGGCTTGAAAATTGAGCTGGGTGCAACCGTCGGCGAAATTAAGTCTTCCAAGACTGGCGTGTCGGTCGCTTACGTCAATGCCAAAGGCGAATCACTCAGTCTGGAAGTTGACAAACTGATTGTCTCGATTGGCCGTGTCGCCAATACCGTGGGCTTGACGCCTGAAGCGGTGGGCCTGTCACTCGACGAGCGCGGTGCTATCGTGGTCGATGGCGACTGCAAAACCAATCTCGCCAATGTTTGGGCGATTGGGGACGTGGTGCGCGGTCCAATGCTGGCACACAAGGCTGAAGAAGAGGGCGTTGCCGTCGCTGAACGTATTGCCGGCCAACACGGTCACGTCAATTTCAACACCATTCCGTGGGTGATCTACACCAACCCAGAAATCGCATGGGTGGGTCAGACCGAAGAGCAGTTAAAAGCCGAAGGTCGTGCTTATAAAGCCGGTACTTTCCCGTTTTTGGCCAACGGCCGAGCACGTGCTATGGGTGACACCACCGGTATGGTCAAGATGCTCGCTGATGCGGTGACTGACGAGATTTTGGGCGTTCACATCGTCGGCCCAATGGCCAGCGAGCTGATTGCTGAATGCGTAGTAGCGATGGAATTCAGAGCCAGCAGTGAAGACATAGCGCGTATCTGTCACGCCCATCCATCCCTGAGCGAAGCGACCAAAGAAGCGGCCTTGGCGATCGACAAACGCACGCTGAATTTCTAAGGTTTGCCGTGTCTGTGAAGTATCAAGGTGAGGCCCGTTGAGGCAGACAGTTCATGCCGCTTATGCTGCCGAACTAACGATTCGTGGCTACGTCAGCGACCCGGCGCAGCTGCGCGCGGTCGCTGAGCTAGAGCGTTGCGCCAGCCAATGGGCTGCGTTTCGCGAGCAGCGCTCTAACGCATTTAAAAAGCTGATTAACCGTCCCGCGATTCCGCGTGGCGTTTACATGTTTGGTGGCGTTGGACGCGGCAAGAGTTTTTTGATGGATTGTTTTTACAACGCCGTCCCACTCAAGCGTAAAACCCGTTTGCATTTTCACGAATTTATGCGGGAAGTGCATCGTGAACTGCGTGAGTTGCAAGGCACGGTCAATCCCCTAGATGAGCTTGGTAAGCGCATTGCCAAACGTTATCGCCTGATTTGCTTTGACGAGTTTCATGTGGCCGACATCACCGATGCCATGATTTTGCACCGCTTGCTCGCCGCCTTGTTCGACAACGGTGTGGGTTTTGTGACCACGTCTAATTTTCAGCCCGACGGCCTCTACCCGGGCGGCATGCACCGTGACCGAATTTTGCCGGCGATTGACTTGCTCAATACCCATTTAGTTGTGCTCAGCGTTGACAACGGCACAGACTACCGTCGCCGCACGCTAGAGTTGTTAAAGCTCTATCACACACCACTTGGGATTCAAGCCGACACTGAGATGCTGGACGCTTTCAAACGCTTGGCGGAGTCGCCGGATGAGGAGCCAGTGCTACACATTGAGTCGCGCTTAATTGATGCGAGACGCAAGGCCGGCGGTGTGGTTTGGTTTGATTTCAAAGTGTTGTGTGGCGGGCCGCGCTCACAAAACGATTACCTTGAAATTGCTAGCCAATTTCACACTATTTTGCTCAGCGGTGTGCCGGCTATGCCAGTGCGCATGTCGTCTGAAGCTAGGCGCTTTACTTGGCTGATAGACGTGCTTTACGACCGACGTGTCAAACTCATACTATCGGCTGAAGTAGAGCCGGACAAGCTCTACACCAGTGGACCTTTAGCGCATGAGTTTCCGCGCACGGTTTCTCGATTAGAAGAGATGCAGTCAGCAGAGTATTTATCGCTAGAGCGTCGGGATGTGGATACCCGCCTGACCTAGAACCGCCGGGTGTCAACCGGCTCTTAATGAGGTGATAGTTGTGATTAAAAAAATGTCCTTGGCCTCAACGCTTAGGCTCGCTAGCTTGGCCCTTTTCAGCGGTTTGACCGTTTTGAGCAGTGTGTCTGTTTTGGCTCAATCCAGTGTGGGTGAGGCCGGCGCCCAAGCCATAGATATTGGCGCAGAAAGACTCCGGATTCAAACTGAACGAGCCCGCATCGATCAGACATTTACTGCCCAAGACCGAACTTGTTATGACAAGTTTTTGGTTAACCGTTGTCTGAACGAATTTAAGGCTCAGCGCCGCGAGGCCATGTCTGACCTCAAACGTCAGGAAAACGCGATTAACGATCAAGAGCGAAAAGATAAGGGTCAGCAAGCTCTACTTAAGATTGCTGAACGCTCATCGCCCGAGGCGCTGCAAGCGGCTGCCGACAAGCGCAGTGCATCAGTTAAAGAATTCAATGACCGCATGGCGCGCGAGAAAGAAAAGTTTAGCAATCGGGCGGGAACTGCCGTTGATACAAAAAAATCTATGGCTGAGCAGGCCGAACGGATTGAGAAAAATAAAGCCAAATTAGCGGCGCGAAGCACCCGTAAAGTTGAGGCCGCTGCGGAATTAAAAAAATCTCAAGAGCGCTTACAACAAGCGCAACAGCGTCAAGATGCGAACGCTAAAAGGCAACAAGAAAATAAGTCGCCAGCTGCCTCCTTGCCAACGCCACCTTAATTAACGCGGCGACGCTATGACCTCGCCCCACATGCGCCGCCAAAGCCAAGGCAGGGCGGTGTCAAGGTTTGGACGCTGACTCATGAGCTGCGGCACCGTGTTGGGTAAATTTTCGGGCTTGCCCAGATTAAAGTTAAAGGTGTAAGCCGGCTCTTGTCCCATACGTAAATCAGTCACAAACAAGTTGCCATCAGTTTGCGAGAGGCGATAAAAGCCGTGAGTAAAGGCTTTTATACGCGCGACTGAAACCTCTTTGTCATACTGACTGATAAGTTCCGCGCCTTTATCGTGTGATGTCCAGATGATTTTTTTTGTCGGGTCAAGTAACGAGTAGTGACCTTCAAAATACTGAGTCGGTGTGACTGCCAGCACACGCCATAGCAAAGTGTTGAATGGCGCTGGAGTAACCAGTAGCGCCGCTTCTGCCAAGCCTTTGGACTCCAGTGAAGTGCGCGCTAGGGTGGTCGTGTGCTGCTGCGCTGCAAAGCTCCACATCAGATAGACCGTACTAAATATTAAACCGGTCGCGTTGTAGTGAATGCCTCTGTCATCTTTGAGCCGCAGTGCTAAGACCACACCCACTATTAAGGGCACGGTGTAGAGCGGATCAATAATGAAAATACTGCCAATTTGAAACGGGTAATTGCTAAACGGCATGAGTAGCTGAGTGCCGTATACCGTCATGGTGTCTAGCAGTGGATGAGTAATCAGCACCAACCACAGCGCCAACCACCAGCGCTTGAAAAGCGTCATTTCGCCGTGTAGTTTTGCCACGCCCCAAGCCAGCAGTGGCGCGGCTAATGTGAGGTAGAAAAAAGAATGCGTCTCGGCCCGGTGCCGCGTCATATTTAAGATCGCGTCGCCGTGGTCTATCAACGCATCAAGGTCGGGCAGGGTGCCGGCAATAGCCCCCCAAAGCGCGGCTTTCCAGAGGGCAGTTTTGCGGCCCATAACGGCGACGCTAACGGCCGAGCCGAGTGCAATTTGTGTCAGTGAATCCATGCGCTGCAGCTTAATCGCAAATGCTCTTTATCTGCGCTTGTTTGGGCTATGTACTTCATGCGCACTGTGGATTTGTTAGGGCAAAAAATACTTAAAAATAGTTATAAAACGGTTTGCTTTTACCGCCTTAAACGCTGGTCTACGGTAAGGCTTAGTGATAACTCAAATACTTTTTTTGAGCTGATAGTCACAATCAAAATATGTATTTTAGATTCACGAGACATTTTTTTCGTGTCATCTATTTCGCACCTCACAAATAGCAAAGGTATAAATCATGTCTAACGCAGTTTTAATTCATCCCCAAGTCGACGCCGGTATCAAAGCAGAAGTTACAGGTTTTGCGGGCGGCACTTTGACTTGCGCTTGCACGTCTGATGCAGTCACGGTTGCAGTTGCAGCGCAAAGCGCGCACAACCATGTTTGCGGTTGCAGCAAGTGCTGGAAACCTGCGGATTCATTGTTCGCGCAAATCGCTGTTGTCTCACGCGATAAAGTCAGCATCACGGCTAACGCAGACAAGCTTCACATCATTGACACCAACACATTGATTCAGCGCCATGCTTGCAAAGCCTGCGGCGTGCACATGATTGGTCGCATCGAGAATAAGGCACATGCGTTCTTCGGCCTTGACTTTATACACACCGAGTTGTCTAGCGAAACCGGTTGGGCTGCACCTACATTTGCAGCTTTCGTCTCGTCAATCATTGAAACTGGCACCAAGCCTGAAGACATGGCCGCAGTGCGCGCAAAACTCACAGACATCGGTCTGACACCTTATGACTGCCTGGCCCCAGCACTGATGGACGTTATCGCCACTGGTACTGCAAAAGCCTCTGGCATTTTGAAGTAAAAACGCCAAGCCTAGTGGTCTAGGCTTAACGCCAGTCGCCAGAGTTGTGAGACTTAGTAAGTATGCTTATTAACTTTTACACATGGCGGCTTTTTTTTGACTTGCTGTTAGCCGGTCTGACCCAAGATATAACTATGATTCCAATTTCAGTACTAGACCTCTCTCCCATCGTTGAAGGCGGCAACGCCAGCGACTCTTTTAAAAGCACCTTGGATTTAGCGCAACATGCAGAACGCTGGGGCTACCAGCGCTACTGGCTCGCCGAGCATCACGGCATGCCAGGCATTGCCAGCGCTGCGACTGCTGTTTTGATTGGCCACGTGGCTGGCGGCACTAGCAGTATCCGTGTGGGTGCTGGCGGCATTATGTTGCCCAACCATTCCCCGCTAGCTATTGCTGAGCAGTTTGGCACGCTCGCTTCGCTGTATCCGGGCCGTATAGATCTTGGCTTGGGCCGCGCGCCGGGCTCTGATCAAGTCACCGCACGGGCTTTACGTAGAACATTGTCCTCGGATGCCAATGACTTTCCGCGTGATGTGATTGAGTTGCAAGAGCATTTCTCAGCTGACTCAAAAAATCCCGTTACAGCCGTACCTGGTCGCGGCTTAGACGTGCCTTTGTGGATTCTCGGCTCCAGTCTTTTCGGCGCCCAGCTTGCGGCAGCGCTGGGTTTGCCGTATGCATTCGCTTCCCATTTCGCACCGCAGCAAATGATGCAGGCGATAGAAATTTACCGTGCGACTTTTAAGCCATCTGCACAGTTGGCCAAGCCTTATGTGATGCTCGGCTTTAATGTATTTGCGGCCGATACTGATGAAGAAGCGCAATTTCAAGCGACCTCTATGCAGCAAGCTTTTCTAAATATGCGAATCGGTAAAATGTCGACTTTACCGCCACCAGTCGCTGGTTTGGCTGACGGCTTTGATAGGCAAGAGCGGGCCTTTTTGGACAGCATGCTGTCGTGCGCAGCGATAGGCTCGCTCGACACGGTGCGTGAACAAATGCATGCTTTTATTGAGCAAACCGGTGCTGATGAATTAATGGTGACTTCACAAATTTTTGATCATGCAGCGCGACTTCGTTCATACGAGTTAACCGCTGAAATCATGGCTGAAGAAGAAGTCATGGCCTGAGTCTGGCAGCCCAGTCGTTAAGGTTTTGCAATAGCTACGGCAAGCTGCAAAGTTCTGGGTGAGCTTTGCGGCCAGCCATAAATATGCATATCAATCGCCGTCTTCGCCAGTCCTTGTGTGTTTAGACGAGATGGCTCGCTGCGAGCGATAAATGCCGCCATGTCCAGAAAACAAATAACTCACGGCGCAAGCAATGGCCGCAAAAACACCTATCTCAGAGCCAAATATTTCCATCGCCATGAGCGTCGATGCAATCGGCGTGTTGGCGGCTCCGGCAAATACCGCTACGAAACCAATGGCGGCGAGCATTGAAAAAGGCAGGTTAAGCAATGGCGCTAAAGCATTGCCTAGCGTCGCGCCTATGTAAAACAGTGGCGTGACTTCACCGCCCTTAAAACCGCTGCCCAGAGAGGCAACCGTAAACGCCATTTTGGCTAAGAAATCATAGGGCGGCAGGGGCTGCTCAAAGGCTTGAACAATGGTCGGTATGCCCAAGCCTATGTAGCGGTCCGCGCCAAAATAAAATACGCTAGCTGCAATTAGCGCGCCGCCAACTAAAGGCCGCAGTGGTGCCCAAGTCAACCACTTTTTCATCCAGCCGCTCAGCGTGTGGGTGGCCAGTGCAAACAGCTTGCCAGTCAGACCAAAGATAGCGCCGGCAATCACCATTGCCAGCAAGCTCCAAGCGGCAATTGGCGGCATAGTGCTGACGCCATAGTGTGTGTGCTGCACGCCCCAGAGCAGTCCGACTTGGTCGGCCACAATCGCGGCTATGACACAGGGCATGAGCGCGTCATAGCGCAAACGTCCAACAGCCAACACTTCCAAACCGAAAATTGCGCCTGCCAGAGGTGTGCCAAATACCGATGCAAAGCCAGCACTAATACCGGCCATCAGTATGATGCGTCGGTCTTGCGGCTGCATGTTGAACATACGCGTGATTTGATCGGCTAGCGCTGCACCCATTTGCACTGCAGTGCCTTCTCGGCCCACAGATGCGCCGAATAAGTGGGAGACAGTCGTGCCCAGCAATACCAGCGGCGCCATACGAAGCGGAATAATTTTTTTCGGATCGGCAATTTCGTCCAACAATAAATTGTTGCCGGCTTCGACTTGCTGGCCAAAGCGCAGATATATCCAGCCTATGACAAAACCAGCCACTGGCAGTAACCAGATTAGCCAGCGATGCGTGATGCGGGTTTGCGTCGCCCAGTCGAGTGCAAATAATAAAAACGCCGAGGCAGTGCCAGCCATGATGGCGATGACTGTGGCGAGTAAAAGCCACTTGAGCATATAAGGCAGTAGCGCGAACTGCCCGGGCAGAGAAGGGAGTTTCATTCAAGTCCTGAGAGGTTCCAAAAATCTAATCTAAGTGAGTTGCTCAATGCCCTAAGCGCTACGTCAAATGTTAAACGCCGACCAGCAGAGGCTAATTTTGGCTTCGGTTTGTACAGTGAGTGGCATTTTTTTTCGATCTGTTGACGGCTTAAGTCAGTGCGTGATTTGTAAGGCTTAGCTGAAAACTTGGCAACGCTTTGGCCGGATTTTTTTAAATAGGGTTCACGTATTATGGGTTTAGCTGATCGCTCATATTTCTTTTTCAAATAACTACTTTGCACCTCAATTTACATTCCCCCGAGCGCCGTCTCATAGAGCTACGCATAGAGCATGCCGATCTCAATGCACTGGTTGATCTGGCCTGCGTTTCTATGCCGCTAGACCAACTCATGATTCAGCGCTTAAAAAAACGTCGCCTAGCACTGCGCGATCAAATCGTGCAGTACGAACTCTCAAGCTTGCCGCAAGAGCCGGCGTGAGATGTTTTGATGGATCTTGAAATTGTTGTCCAAGAAGCTTTCTCAGCAGAAGGTGTTCTGTCTCGTGCGGTTGATCATTTCGTGCCGCGCAGCGGTCAGGCCGAGATGGCCGTGGCCGTGGCCCACGCCATAGAAAATGCCGAGGTCTTGGTGGTTGAAGCCAGTACCGGCGTGGGCAAGACATTTTCTTATTTGGTGCCGGCTCTTTTAAGTGGCGAGCGCGTGCTGGTTTCAACCGCCACCAAAGCTTTGCAAGACCAGTTGTTTGGCCGCGACCTGCCACGGCTGATATCGGCCTTAGGTGTGCCCGTGAGCACAGCGCTGCTCAAGGGTAGGGCTAGTTATTTATGTCTTCACCGGATGGAGTTGGCGTTTCACGATGCCAATTTGTCGGACGTCACTTCGACCCGCGCTTTGTCTCGAATACAAGGTTGGTCGCACACTACCCGCACCGGTGATATGGCGGAGTTATCCGGCCTAGATGAGCGCTCGCCCTTGCTGCCTTTCGTCACCTCAACGCGGGACAATTGCTTGGGCGCGCAATGCCCTAAGGTGAGCGCTTGTCACGTTAATTTAGCCAGACGCGAGGCCTTGGCTGCCGATGTAGTAGTAGTCAACCATCATCTGTTTTTTGCTGATCTGGCGGTGCGAGAGTCCGGTGTAGCCGAGTTGTTACCTACAGTACGAATTGCCATTTTTGATGAAGCCCATCAGCTCAACGAAACCGGCGTGCAGTTTCTGGGTAAAAACCTTAGCACCGGTCAGTTACTAGAATTTTGCCGCGATTTGTTAGCCGCTGGCTTGCAGCTTGCGCGGGGTTTGGTCGACTGGCTGGCAGTGGTTGGCTATTGCGAGCAGGCCGCGCGCGAACTGAGGTTGTGTGCCGGCCAACAAGCGCCGGGCGCCAAGCTGCTTTGGACGGCGACTGCACCTGAGCAGTTGGACCCACTGGCTTGGCGTGCCGCGCTGTTAGATATTCATCAGGCGTTTGAGCAAGCCTGCGAAGTTTTGTTAACCGTGAGTGAAATCGCCGCTGACTTTGTGCGTCTGCACGACCGCGCTACTGAGCTATCTGCGCGCGCCTTGAAATTTTCTCAAGACGCTGTACCGGGTTGTGTGCGGTGGGTGGATGTAGGCCTTCAGCTGCGTTTGGTGGAGTCACCATTGACGATTGCAGACGCTGTCAAAACTCGCATGCTTGAACCCTCGGCGCTACACAGTAGCACGCCAGCGCTGCCGGCTAAAAGTTGGATATTTACCTCGGCAACGCTGGGTGATGATGCCAAGCTGAGTTGGTTTACCGAGCCTTGTGGCCTGAGTGATGCGCGGATTTTGCGCATCGGCAGCCCGTTTGATTATGCGAGTCAAGCCGCGCTGTACGTGCCCTTAGATTTTCCTAAGCCGGGAGATGCCGCGCATCCGGCTAGCGTCGCCCAGTCCGCTGCAGCTTGGGCTAGCCGACTTGGCGGGCGCACCATGGTGCTGACTACGTCGCTTCGTTCGCTCAAATTAATTGCGCAAGCGCTGCAAACTGCGCTTGCGCCGGTTGGCGAGATTGAAGTCTTGACTCAAGGTGAAATGCCTAAGCGCGTGTTAGTTGAGCGTTTTCGTCAAGGCAGTGCGGGCGGCCAGCGCGGCTGTATTTTGGTCGCTTCAGCGTCGTTTTGGGAGGGCATAGATGTGCCCGGTGAATCATTGCAGTTGCTTATCATCGATAGGCTGCCATTCCCGCCGCCAAACGATCCCATGTCTCAAGCTAGAAGTAAAGCGCTTGAAGCCGAGGGTAAGAGCGCGTTTAATAAATATTTTCTACCCGAAGCAGCGGTGGCGCTAAAGCAGGGTGCGGGGCGATTAATTCGCCGAGAAAGCGACCATGGCGTGCTGGTCGTGTGTGATCCTAGACTTGGCGCTATGGGTTACGGCAAACGCCTTTTAAAAGCGCTGCCACCTATGCAGCGGCTTGAGTCTCAAGCCCAGCTAGAAGCTAGGCTTGATCAACTCACCAAAATTTGTACCACGCTTTAGAGACATCTTTAACCGGGCTCATGCCTTGGCTGAGGTAATTGCTACGCGGGTAGCTTTTCTCCATCACGCGCAAGGTGTCGTCACGTAACTGGTTCATGCCTAGTGCGTCGTAGGATTTGTAGATGATGTAGGTTGCCTCTTCCAAGGCTGGCACATCACGGTAATCGGTGATGGCGGTTTGCGCCCGGTTGATAGCGGCAACATAGGCACCGCGTGAGTAGTAGTAGCGCGCCACATGGACTTCTGATTGAGCGAGCGCATTGACGATATAAGTCATACGCAGGCGTGCGTCGGGCGAGTATTTTGAGTCGGGAAAGCGGCTGACCAATTCCTTAAACGAGTCGAATGATTCTTTCGCTGCTTTCTGATCGCGCTCTGCCAAGTCTTGGCGTGAGATGAAGGAAAACAAGCCCAAATCGTCGTTAAAGTTGGTCAAACCTTTCAGATAAAGTGCGTAGTCCAGCGCCGAGCTAGCCGGGTGTAGTCTTATAAATCGGTCGAGTGTGGCTGCGGCCTGCGCATTGTCTCGGCTTTTGTACTGCGCATAAGCTTTCTCAAGCTCCGCTTGCTGGGCTAAAGGCGTGCCGGCTGCGCGGCCTTGCAGCTTTTCAAACAAGGGAATAGCTTTGTCGTAGCTGCCGGCTTGGGCTTCGTCCTTGGCTTCAGCATAAATTTTGTTGGGGCTCCAATTGGCCGTTGGATCGACCACTTTGGTAGCGCAGGCGCTCAGGGAAAGGGCGGCAATCACTGCAATAAAGAGTGGCACACCGGGAACAACCGATAATTTGGCAAAAAACATGGGAATCGACCTCTTGATGACTGATCCGGGAAAAAGCAAATTCATTATATCGACCGACAAGGCAACGCCAGTCGCTGCAACTCGCTTGCACCCTTCCAAATAACTAGAAAATGATTTTATGAATGACAGCGCCAATCAAAGCCTGGGTGATAGCTTGCATGAAAGTGCCAATGATGAGGCCGAAGCTAGTGCCGATTTCGAGCTGCGCAGTGTCAGTGTGCCAGTCCAAGGTCATGGTGAACGGTTAGACCGTGCGCTGGCCGATGCAGTGCCGGAATTTTCTCGCAGCTATTTGCAGCAACTCATTACTGCCGGCGCAGTGCAACTCAATGGCAAGCCCGCGGCTAAGTCGTCGACCAAGGTCAAAGCCGGTGATGCACTCAGCATTGAGTTAAAACCCACGCCGCAAAGCGTTGCCTTCAAGCCCGAGGCCATGGATTTGGATGTGGTGTTTGAAGATGAATACCTGCTGGTGATTAATAAGCCGCCTGGGCTAGTAGTGCATCCCGCACCGGGTAACTGGAGCGGCACGCTGCTCAATGGCTTGCTTGCGCGAGATACCCAAGCGGCACTTTTGCCGCGCGCCGGCATTGTTCACCGTCTCGATAAAGATACCAGCGGTTTAATGGTGGTGGCGCGTCAACGCCAGACCATGGACGCGCTGGTGGCCATGATTGCCGAGCGCAGCGTGAGCCGCCAATACCTAGCCCTAGCTAATGGAGCTTGGCAAGGCAGCAAGAATCGCAAAGTCGACTTACCCGTAGGGCGCGATCCACGTAATCGTCTGCGCATGGCGGTGGTCGATTTGGAGAAAAATTCCGGCAAAAGCGCTTCTACCGACATCATGTTGCTAGAGACGATTGGCGCTTATTCGCTGGTGCAATGCAAGTTGCACACCGGACGCACGCATCAAATTCGCGTGCATATGGCGTCCTTGGGTCATCCACTGGTGTCTGACGATGTTTACGGCGGCAAGCTCGCTGGTGGGCTGACACGTCAAGGTCTACATGCTTGGCGTTTAGCTTTTACCCATCCTATGACGGGCGCGCCGCTGGTGTTTAATTCTCCTTTGCCGTTAGATATGAGCTCAGCACTCGCCGTTTTAGGCCTGAGCTACAATCTGGATTGATAGCGACAAGCTACCGCAATTGAGCCATCATTGCTAAAGTGACGCGTACTACTATTGCGCCCATCTTTGAGTCGCGCCAGCAGGCGCTTTCTGCCGACTTTTTTCGGAACTAAGAAACATGAATACGACGGATGCCAAGCGCGTCCTCGAGACAGCACTTATTTGCGCTCAGCAGCCTTTGCCTCTGCGCGATATGGGGGTTCTGTTTAACGGGGTACTCGCTGCCGACAGCATCAAGCTAGTGCTTGAACAATTACAGGACGACTGGGCAGACAGAGGCGTGGAGTTGGTGCACGTCGCAACCGGCTGGCGCTTTCAAAGTCGCCCGCAGATGCGAGAGTATTTAGATAGACTCCATCCCGAAAAGCCGCCGCGTTACACCCGTGCAACGCTGGAGACTTTGTCCATCATTGCTTACCGCCAACCAGTGACTCGGGGCGACATGGAAGACATTCGCGGTGTGACGATTAACTCTTTAATCATCAAACAGCTAGAAGACCGCGGCTGGATTGAGGTGATTGGCCACCGCGAAACGGTGGGCCGGCCCGCCTTGTTTGCGACGACGCGCCAGTTTTTGGATGATTTGGGTTTGGACTCGCTAGACCAGTTGCCCACCATGGATGGTCGGGCGGCTAATGAGGCCATGATTGAGCAGATTGAGTTTGGTCTTAGCGAACCTACGCCACTTGGCGAGCTGGCCAATAGTGAGTCACCAACCACAAGCGCAGCGGTGGCAGATGGCGACGATAGTTTAAGCAGCCAAGCTGTAGCAGAAACAACAAGCACAGCGATAGTGATAGAAGAAGATATAAAAGAAGACAAAGAAGAAATAAAAGCCGCCTCACCAGAAGAATTACCCGCTGTGACCAGACCGGAACCAGCGCTGACGCAAACCTCGCAAGAAGCCGCGGCCAATCCAGACTTGAATGCAAGTGATAGCCACCGTGACCCCAACGTATAACTAACGCATAACTAGTGCATGACCAATGCACGACATCAGCATGAATGAAAACAGCATGAACCCAGAAGACAATCCATCTGCCAACGCCCAGACACCGGTCACGCCCGTGAGTCAACCATCTGAAACTGCCGCGCCGGCCAGTACTGAAACCAAGACCAGTCAACGCCCTACCAAGGCCGCGCCAGCCGGTGCTGCCAGCTTGTTTGATGAAGTCATCACCGGCCAGTTCGATGCTGACGAAGAAGACGTTGCAGTGGTATTGCCTAAGCGCGTTTTAGCGCCGCAGGCTGAGAGCCCAAAGCTGCACAAGGTGCTGGCGCAAGCCGGACTCGGCTCGCGTTTAGAGATGGAGCAACTCATTGTCGAAGGCCGTATTTCGGTGAATGGCGAGCCGGCCCACATCGGTCAGCGCGTGCAGTTTGGTGACACCGTCAAGGTCAATGGCAAGCCGATTCGCGTGCGTATTGATGCGCCGCCGCCGCGGGTGATTGCTTATCACAAGCCGGCTGGCGAGGTTGTCACGCATGACGATCCGCAAAACCGGCCTACGGTTTTCCGTCGTCTGCCTAAGCTATTCCAAGGCAAATGGCAGTCTGTTGGACGGCTGGACTTAAATACTGAAGGTTTGCTGCTTTTAACCAGCTCGGGCGAGTTGGCAAATCAGTTGATGCATCCGCGCTTTGGCTTGGAGCGCGAATACGCGGTGCGCGTGTTGGGCGCGCTGAGTAATGAAGCAAAAAAACGTCTGCTCGATGGCATCACTTTAGAAGACGGCATGGCCAGTTTCACCACGCTAGAAGCTGGCGGTGGTGAAGGTGCTAACCATTGGTACAAAGTCACGTTGTCTGAGGGCCGCAACCGCGAAGTGCGGCGCATGTTTGAAGCCGTCGGTCATGCGGTTAGCCGCTTGATTCGCATACGTTACGGCGCCATGCTACTGCCGCGTGGACTTAAGCGCGGGGCTTTTGTTGAGCTCGATGACAGCGATATTTGGGCCTTAACCAGTGCCGTGCGTCAGGCCGAAGAGCGGGGCGATCCACGCGCTGCTACTCGCCGTGGCGCGCCATTGCGAAAAGGTGGTGAGCAAGCGTTGGACGCTGACGGCCAGCAGTTAGAGACTGACGAGCCACACGATCCGCATGAATTCCAGCCGCCAGAGCCGCGCGGCAATACCTCCCGTAACGCACCCCGCAATGCGCCCCGCAACGACACGCGCAATGCGCCGCGTAATGCTGGCAATCAGCGCCGCGACAACAATGGCGGCAACTCTCGTGGTCCCGGTCCTGCGGGTGGTCGCGCTAGTGGGCCGAGTGCTTACGGCAATCCTGCACGTGGCGCGCCACGTCGCAACGACAACGGCGGCAACACTGGCTCGGGTCAGGGTGGACGGAATGAGAAGTCGCAACCCGATCCTATGAAAACCTCGTTTGGCTACATAGGCGCCGATACATTTACCCGTCAACGTCAGGCCCAAGGCCAGCAAGGTCAGCGCCGAGGCGGCAGTAGTGGTGGCATGGGCGGCAGCGGCGGTGGTGGCGGTATGGGCGGTGGTGGCTCTAGCAGCGGCCCGCGTGGAAGTGGCGGCGGCGGCGGTCGCGGTGGTAACCGGGGTGGCGGCTTTACCGGCGGTGGCAATGGTGGCGGTTTTGGCGGTGGCGGTGGTCGTGGTGGCAATCGCGGCGGTAATCGATAAGCTAATTTACCCAGTGCTAGCCCATAGAGTTGATGTGAAAAGTAAGTGCTTAAAACCAGTCCTAAGCACTGCGCAGCTATAAGCTTTGTGGGCGCATTCAAGCCGACAACATACACGCTCTGAGGTTTGACCTACAGGTTAAACTCAGAGGCTGTATTCAATTCGAATATTTCAAGCAATTTAGGCTTAAAGGAAAACCAAATGGCGATCGAACGCACTCTCTCAATCATCAAGCCAGACGCAGTGGCTAAAAATGTTATTGGCCAAATCACCGCACGCTTCGAAGCCGCTGGCTTGAAAGTTGTCGCAGCTCGTCTGGCTCATTTGTCGCGTGGCGAAGCTGAAGCTTTTTACGGCGTTCACAAAGCCCGTCCTTTCTTCAAGGATTTGGTTGATTTCATGATCTCTGGCCCAGTGATGATCCAAGCCTTAGAAGGCGAAAACGCGATTCTCAAGAACCGTGATCTGATGGGCGCTACTGATCCTAAGAAGGCTGACGCCGGCACCATTCGCGCCGACTTCGCTGAAAGCATTGATGCCAATGCAGTGCACGGCTCTGATGCTGCTGAAACCGCTAAAGAAGAAATCGCTTTCTTCTTTGCCGGCATGAATGTTTACTCGAAGTAATTTTTTAAAACCATGAAACCCGTCCCTATCCCTGCGCGTACTGCTTGCATGCAGTGCCCGGGCCAGGGCATGGGTTTTGTTTTCCACGGGGACATCTAGTCACCCAGTTAGCGCAACTTTTATGACCACCAACCTGCTCAACTACGACCTAGACGGCTTGGCCGCTTTTTGTGAGCGGCTCGGTGAAAAGCGTTTTCGTGCCACTCAGCTGTTTCGCTGGATCCATCAAAAAGGTGCGACCAGCTTTGAGCAGATGACCGACTTGGCCAAATCTCTGCGTGAAAAACTCCCCGCTTCGGCCAGCATAGAAGGTCTGAAAGTTGTCTCGCGCCACGAATCCGTCGACGGCACCATCAAGTGGCTCTTCGATGTCGGCGCAGGCGATGTCATTGAAACCGTTTTTATTCCTGAATCTGATCGCGGCACGCTATGCATTTCTTCGCAAGCGGGCTGCGCTGTGGGCTGCCGTTTTTGCTCAACGGGCCACCAAGGCTTTAGCCGCAATTTAACCACTGGCGAGATCATTGCCCAGCTGTGGTTTGCAGAACATTTTCTGCGCAAACATTTGGGCCGCGATGAACGTGTGATCTCTAACGTGGTCATGATGGGTATGGGCGAGCCGCTACAAAACTATGCGCAACTGTTGCCGGCTTTGCGTGTGATGTTAGACGACCATGCTTATGGGCTGTCACGCCGCCGTGTGACCGTCTCTACATCGGGTGTGGTGCCCATGATTGATCGTCTAGCCCAAGACTGTCCAATCGCATTGGCTGTGTCGCTGCATGCGCCGCTAGACGCGCTGCGCAGCGACTTGGTGCCACTGAATAAAAAGTACCCGATTGCCGAATTACTTCAAGCCTGCGCGCGCTACCAAGTTGCTGCGCCGCGTGACTTTATTACTTTTGAATACTGCATGCTTGACGGTGTGAATGACCAGCCGGAGCACGCCAGGGCGCTGGTGGCGCTGATGCAAACGCACAAGCTCGATGGTCTCAATTGCAAGTTCAATTTAATTCCTTTTAACCCTTTCCCAGCCTCCGGTTTGACGCGCTCTGGCATGCCTGCGGTGTTGGCCTTTGCCAAAATTTTGCTCGATGCGGGCATGGTCACTACCGTGCGCAAGACGCGAGGCGATGATATTGATGCGGCTTGCGGTCAGCTCGCCGGTGATGTGCAAGACCGTACTGGCGCAGCTCAGCGCATGGCGTCACAGCGGCAAGGTATGCTAGGCGGCATAAAGGTCGTGGTGGCCAGGGACTTAAACGCATGACAAAATTTGGCTATGGCTGGTTATTGGCTGCTTGCTCAGCAATTTTCATTGCCGGTTGTGCTGGCTCTCATGCTGATTCGCCGAACAGCGACAGCGCCAGCTATTCCTCCAATACTGTGAATGGTCGCAGTGACCTCATGACGACTTCTGACGAGCCGGACGGTCGCCGCCGTGCGCGCATACGGTTAGAGTTAGCCTCTGGTTATTTTGAACAAGGCCAAACCAATGTGGCGCTTGACGAAGTTAAAAAGTCTTTGATTGCCGACCCCAACTATGCAGACGCTTACAACCTGCGTGGCTTGGTCTATATGCGGCTTAACGATTTACCGCTGGCTGAAGACAGTTTCAAGCGCGCGCTGACACTCAACCCGCGCGACGCCGATGTGGCTCACAACTACGGCTGGCTGCTATGCCAACAATCGCGCTATCCGGAATCATTTAAGTATTTAGATTTGGCCATTACCAATTCGGTCAACACCGTACCTACCAAAAGTCTGATGGCAGAAGGCCTTTGTCAGATGCGTGCCGGTATGCCGGTTCAGGCAGAAGCCAGTTTAGAGCGCGCCTATAAGCTCGATGCCAGCAACCCAGTCACGGCCTATAACCTAGCATTTCTGCTGCAGCAACGCGGTGATGACTCGCGTGCACAGTTTTATATTCGGCGCTTAAACAACAGTGAGCTGGCCAACGCAGAATCGCTCTGGTTGGGTATTCGCATTGAGCACCGGCTTGGAAACAATCAATCCGTCCAGCAATTGGGCGATCAACTTAAAAAACGCTTTGCGCTTTCGCGCGAGGCAATTGCCTACGATAAGGGCGCATTTAATGAGTGAGTTAAGTTCAGCTTCCGTGGTGACTGATGAGTCAACCGATATCGATGTCAATGCCCAAGAGCGCGACGCCAAGTTGGCGTGTAGTGCTGGTGAATTTCTTAAACGCGAACGTGAGTCAGCTGGCATTCACATAGGTGCGCTGGCCGTACTGCTTAAGGTTCCGGTGAAAAAGCTTGAAGCGCTCGAGTCCGGCCGCTTCGATTTGCTACCTGACGTAGTGTTCGCCCGCGCACTAGCCGCCAGTGTTTGCCGCACACTCAAGATTGATGTGGCCCCGGTGTTGGAGCTTTTTCCGCATTCCAGCGCCCCGAAATTGGGTCAGCAAGCTGTTCGCGCTGCGCCACAGTTTCATGCCGCGGCGGTTGGTGCTGTGCGTCCGGGCACTGGCAGAAAAATTTCTCGCAAGGCCTTGTTTGCCGGTCTAGTTCTGCTGGGCGGTGCGCTGGTGTTGGTGTTTTTGCCGGTCATCAAAACCAAGCTCGGTAGCGCTGCACCCGTTTCTGTTAATTCCCCTAGCGTAATCTTCTTGCCGGACACCAGCCCAGGCTCGCCCGGTGCGACCACGACTAGCAATGATGTCACTACTTTTGGGCCAGCGTCAGCTTTGCCTTCAGAAGCAGCTACAGCGCCATCCATTGCCGCAAGTGGATTGGCAATAGCCGCCGCTCCGGCTTTGGTTTTGCCAGTTCCACCCGTTTTGGCAGCGACCAAAACTGTGCCTGCGCTGGCTGCAACCGGCCCCTTGGTCATAACTGCCAAGCTGCTGTCGTGGGCTCAAGTGACTGACGCTGGTGGCCAAGTCCTGTTACGTCGCAATTTAGAGACCGGTGAAGTGGTTAGCTTGACTGGCGCGCTGCCATTGAGCGTTGTGATTGGCCGAGCCGATGCTATTGCTGTGCAAGTGCGTGGCAAACCTTTTGATGTGTCGTCTGTCACGCGAGAGAATGTTGCGCGGTTTGAGGTTAAATAATGTCAATACCTATCCCTAATATTTCGTCTGACAAGATGCTTTTTGCTACACCTGCTGGCATGCCGATAGAAGTTTCTCAGACGCGTGCGCGCCGCTCTATTCAGGCTAGAGTCGTATGGGGCTCGCGCATAGTGACGGTTGGCGGCGATGCACCAGTGCGTATCCAGTCAATGACTAATACCGATACGGTGGATGCGATAGGCACAGCCATTCAGGTCAAAGAGCTGGCACTGGCCGGCTCAGAGTTGGTTCGTATCACGGTCAATACACCAGAGGCCGCCGCGGCAGTGCCCTATGTGCGTGAACAGCTTGATCGCATGGGCATAGACGTGCCGCTGGTGGGTGACTTTCACTTCAACGGCCACCGCTTGTTGACTGATTTCCCAGAGTGCGCTCAGGCCTTGTCTAAGTACCGCATCAACCCCGGCAACGTGGGTAAGGGCGACAAGCACGATCGTCAGTTCGGTCAGATGATTGAAGCGGCTGTTCGTTGGAACAAAGCCGTTCGCATAGGCGTTAACTGGGGCAGCCTAGACCAAGAGCTACTCGCCAGTTTGATGGATGAAAATAATCTCAGGCCTATGCCGTGGGATGCTAAACAAGTGATGTACGAGGCCTTGATTACCTCGGCTTTAGACTCGGCCCGCTTGGCTGAGTCTATGGGCTTGCGGCGCGACCAAATTATGCTGTCTTGCAAGGTCAGCGGCGTGCAAGACTTGATTTCTGTTTACCGTGAACTCGCGCGCCGAGACACTTATGCGCTGCACCTAGGCCTGACCGAAGCCGGCATGGGCACCAAGGGTACGGTGGCGTCTAGCGCGGCCTTGGCGATATTGCTTCAAGAAGGTATTGGCGACACGATTCGAGTCTCACTCACACCCCAACCCGGCGAGTCGCGGACTCAAGAAGTGGTGGTCGCGTCTGAGATTTTGCAAGCCCTTGGTATGCGCAGCTTTGTGCCCAGCGTCACCGCTTGCCCCGGCTGTGGCCGTACTACCAGCACGACTTTTCAAGAGTTAACGCAGCAGATAGATAACTTTTTACGCGCCCAAATGCCGGTTTGGCGCGAGCAGTATCCTGGCGTTGAAAAACTAAAAGTTGCTGTCATGGGTTGCATAGTCAACGGCCCCGGCGAGAGCAAGCATGCCGATATTGGTATCAGTCTGCCAGGCTCGGGCGAAGCGCCCGCCGCTCCGGTCTACATTGACGGAGAAAAAAGCGTCACCTTACGTGGTGACAACATTGCCGGCGAATTCCACGCAATCGTTGAAACCTATATTAAAAAGCGCTTTGGTACGGTTACCGTTACTGCGACTGAATAAAGAAAAACATGGCTGAAAAGTTAGTTGCCGTCAAAGGCATGAATGATATTTTGCCGCCCGATTCGGCGCGCTGGGAATGGTTGGAAGACAAGGTTCGTCAGCTGATGGCGCGTTACGCATACCGCAATATCCGCACACCCATCGTCGAGCCAACGCCGCTGTTCGTGCGCGGTTTGGGTGAGGTGACGGATATTGTTGAAAAAGAAATGTATTCTTTTGAGGATAGATTGAACGGCGAAGCCTTGACTCTGCGGCCCGAAAACACGGCCGGCGTAGTGCGTGCAGTGTCCGAGCATTCCATGCTCTATGAAGGCGGAAAACGCCTTTACTACATGGGCCCTATGTTCCGCCACGAGCGACCACAACGTGGACGCTATCGCCAGTTTCACCAAATCGGCGCTGAAGCATTGGGTTTTGCGGGTGCTGAAGTTGATGCAGAACTGATTTTGCTAGCCGACGCTTTGTGGCAAGAGCTGGGCATCAAGGATGTACGGCTTGAGCTCAATTCCTTGGGTGAGCCGGATGAGCGCAAGCTGCACCGCGCCGCTTTGATTGCTTACTTCGAAGCGAATATCGAGACGCTAGATGAAGAGGCCAAGCGACGTTTGCACAGCAATCCACTGCGCTTACTAGACAGTAAAAATCCAGCGATGCAGCCGCTACTAGAAGCGGCGCCAAAGCTAATGGATTTTCTCGGTCAAGCTTCGCTAGATCACTTTAATAACGTCAAAGCAATTTTGGATGCCAATGGCCTGGCTTACCGCATCAACCCGCGCTTGGTGCGCGGCATGGATTACTACAACCTCACGGTGTTTGAATTCGTCACCGATAGTCTGGGCGCGCAAGGCACGATTTGCGGCGGTGGCCGTTATGACTATTTGATTGAGCAAATCGGCGGTAAGAGAGCGCCAGCCGTGGGTTGGGCGCTAGGCGTTGAACGCGTGTTAGAGCTGCTCAAAGAACACGGTGTTGAAGTGCCGCAGCCGGTGCCCGATGTCTATGCCATCATTACCGACGCGGCCACTATGCCCCAAGTCATGCCAGTGCTGCAGCAGCTGCGCAGCGCGGGTGTCAAGGTGCAAATGCACGCTGGCGCGGGTCTGGTCATGGGCAGTATGAAGTCACAGTTTAAAAAAGCCGATACCAGCGGTGCACGTTATGCGCTGATTTTCGGCGAGGCAGAGTTGGCGGAGCAATCGGTCGCGCTCAAACCGCTACGCGGTGAAAAACTTGACTCAGCACAGGCCCAACAGCTAAAGCTACTTGCTGATGTAGCGAGCTGGGCGCAGTTGCTGCTGGCCTAGTAGTTCAGCCCTCTACAATACCCACAATTCAATCCGTGCCCATGAGGGCAGATCGCACAAGACTATTTATGGCAAAACCCCTGAATCTCGACGAGCAGGAACAGCTCGATGACATCAAGCATTTCTGGAAAAAATACGGCAACCTGATTACCGGGTTACTAACCGCTGTGCTGTTAGTGGTGGCGTCTTGGTATGGCTACCAAGCTTGGAAGAACAACCAGTCCGCACAGGCGGGCGCCCTTTTTGCAGAGGTTGAGCGTTCGGTGCAGTCCGGTGACGCAGAGCGTATGACTCGCTCACTAGAGGAGATGAAGAGCCGTTTTGCCAGCACCGTCTACGCCCAGCAAGCGGGCTTATTAATTGCCAAAACGCAGTACGACAAAGGCAATTTAGATGCGGCCAAAGCAGCATTAACTTGGCTTTCGCAAAACGCTTCGGACGAGGGTTATAAGTCGATTGCCCGTTTGCGTTTAGCAAGTATTTTGATCGAATCAAAGTCTTACGACCAAGCGCTAGAGACTTTGTCTTCCGGCATAGTCAAGGACTTCCAAGCGCTGGCCGCTGATCGTCGTGGCGACATCTTTTCGCTACAGGGTAAAAAAGCCGAAGCCAAGCTCGCCTACGAGACCGCTTACAAAGGTTTGGAAGAAGGCGCTCAATACCGCCGGCTGGTGGAAGTCAAACTCAATGCGCTGGGCGAGGACCCTACGCTTGCTGCAAAAGTAAACGCTAATGCGTCAACGGAAGCCAAAAAATGACCTCCTTAAAATTCTTAAAGACTTTGCAACCTATTCGCCGCGCATTACCAACGGCATTGCTGCTGGCTGGTTTGACTTTGCTGTCGGGTTGCTCATTGTTTGGCGGCGGCAGTCCCAAACCAAAACCCACAGAGTTGCAAGCCGTCAGCGGTGTGGTCTCGGCTAAGCAAGCTTGGTCTGCGCGTTTAGGCGTGGTTAACTTTCCTCTGACCCTTAAGGTGGTCGCAAGTACTTTGTATGCGGCGGCCAGTGACGGCAATGTTGTCGCTATCAATACCAAAACTGGTGCTGATATTTGGCGTGTCAATGTAGGTGCACCGATTGCAGCTGGGGTTGGCAGCGACGGCAAGACGGTTGCTGTAATCACTGATTTGAATGATGTTGTGGCCTTGCAAGATGGCCGCGAAATTTGGCGTACCCGCTTAACAGCTCAGGCCTACACCGCACCTTTGGTCGCGGGCGAGCGTGTGTTTGTCCTGGCTGCAGACCGTTCGGTTAGCGCTTTTGATGGCCGCAGTGGTGTCAAGCTCTGGACGCAGCAGCGCCCGAATGAGCCTTTGGTGTTGCGCCAGTCCGGTGTTCTATTGGCCGTCAACAACACACTAGTTGTGGGTTTGTCCGGCCGACTGGCAGGGCTTAGCCCCACCAGTGGCAGCGTGCTGTGGGAAGCCCCGATAGCCTCGCCGCGCGGCATCAACGACGTTGAGCGCTTGGTCGACTTGGTCGGCGATGTCAGCCGCGCGGGAGATGTTGTCTGCGCGCGCGCATTTCAAGCCACTATCGGTTGCGTTAATGCCGTGCGTGGTAACTTGCTTTGGAGTAAGCCCGCCGCGGGCTCACATGGCGTAGATGGCGATGATCGCTTTATCTTTGGTACCGAAACCGATGGCACCGTATTGGCCTTGGGTCGAGCGGATGGCGAGCGTGCTTGGATTAACCAAGGTCTGCGTTACCGTGAGTTGACCGCCCCTGTGGTGGTGGGTCGCTCGATTGCAGTCGGTGACTTTGCTGGGTTTGTGCACCTGATTTCGCGGACCGATGGCTCTATGCTCAACCGCATGCCTACCGACGGCTCCATGATTGCCGCCACTCCCGTGCTTGCTGGCAACACCTTGATTGCTGCAACCCGCAATGGCGCGCTATTCGGTTTTGTGCCTGAATAATTTATTTGTTAGTAAAAATGACCCTCAGGGTCGCATGAAGTGCTTCGATGAAACCTGTTATCGCCCTGGTGGGCCGCCCCAATGTCGGCAAGTCGACGCTATTTAATCGACTGACCAAAACCCGCGACGCCATCGTTGCGGACTTTGCCGGCTTGACCCGTGACCGCCATTACGGCAACGGCAAGCTCGGCGATCACGAATACATCGTGATTGATACCGGCGGCTTTGAGCCCGATGCCTTGAGCGGCATTTACAAGGAAATGGCCAAGCAAACGCGTCAAGCTGTGGCTGAAGCCGATGTGGTGATTTTTGTGGTCGATGCGCGTGCCGGCGTTAGCTCACAAGACCACGACATTGCTAAATATTTGCGCAAGCTAGGTAAACCCACGCTGCTCACGGCTAACAAAGCCGAGGGCATGATTGAAGGCGGACAATTCACCGATTTTTATGAGCTCGGTTTGGGCGAAGTACTGCCGGTTTCTGCCGCCCACGGTCAGGGCATGCGCTTGCTGGTGGATATGTCGCTGGAGCTGCTCAAGCTGGAAAAACCAGAAGAAGAGCCAGAACCACAAGATCCATTGGTTATACGCTTGGCTGTAGCTGGCCGTCCCAATGTAGGCAAGTCGACCTTGATTAACACTTGGCTGGGTGAAGAGCGTTTGGTGGCTTTCGATTTACCCGGCACGACACGTGATGCCATCTCCGTGCCTTTCGAGCGCGACGGACAAAAATTCGAGTTGATTGACACCGCAGGCTTGCGCCGCAAGGGCAAGGTTTTCGAGGCCATAGAAAAATTTTCTGTGGTCAAAACCTTGCAAGCGATTGAAGACTCCAACGTCGTTTTGTTGCTCTTAGATGCGACCCAAGGTGTGACCGATCAAGATGCCCACATCGCTGGCTATATTCTCGAGAGCGGTCGCGCTGTCGTGTTGGCGATTAATAAGTGGGATGCGGTTGATGCCTATCAACGCGAAACACTGGCTCGCTCAGTCGAGACGCGACTCGGGTTTCTCAAGTTCGCCACGATTCATTACATTTCTGCTATCAAGCGCCAAGGTCTGGGTCCGGTATGGAAATCGATTGCACAAGCCCATGCATCGGCTAACCGCAAGATGTCTACGCCGGTGCTCACGCGCCTGCTACTCGAAGCGGTTCAGTTCCAGCAACCGCAGCGCTCAGGTGTGTTCCGTCCCAAGCTGCGTTATGCGCACCAAGGCGGTATGAACCCTCCTATCATCATCGTGCACGGCAATTCATTAGAGTTGGTGAGCGAGTCTTATAAGCGCTATTTGGAAGGGCGTTTTCGCAAAGAGTTCGACTTGGTCGGCACCCCTATGCGCATTCAAATGAAGACTTCGCATAACCCCTTCACAGATAAAGAATAGTATTGATCGTTTAACCATGAGCTAAGGCCTGTGTTAACGTAAACGCTTCTCAACTCTTGAACACGGAAAATATCGTGAGCAACAACAAAGGTCAGTTACTCCAGGACCCATTTCTCAATACTTTGCGTAGAGAGCATGTTCCTGTTTCTATCTATCTCGTTAATGGGATTAAATTGCAGGGCCAGATCGAATCTTTCGATCAGTATGTGGTCTTGCTGCGTAACACTGTTACGCAGATGGTTTACAAGCACGCCATCTCAACCATAGTGCCGGGTCGCGCTGTTAACTTTGCAGCCGCTGACGTAGAGCAAGAAAGCCCTGCGAGCTGAATGCCGATAACAACACCGGGCGCAGTAAACCTCTAGCCATTTTGGTTGGTGTCGATTTGGGTCTACCCAATTTTGACGACACTCTTGATGAGTTAAGTTTGCTCGCGCAGACAGCAGGTCTAGAACCGGTAGAACGTGTTACCTGCAAACGCAAAGCGCCGGATGCTGCCTTATTTATTGGCAGCGGTAAGGCCGACGAGATCAAAATGCTGGCGCAACAAGTCGGCGCTACAGAAGTTTTGTTTGATCAATCCATTAGTCCTGCTCAGCAGCGCAACTTGGAGCGGCATCTGGAAATGCCGGTCAACGACAGAACTTTACTCATACTGGAAATCTTCGCCCAACGTGCACGCAGTCACGAGGGCAAACTTCAAGTTGAACTCGCACGCCTGCAATATCTGTCCACGCGATTGGTGCGACGTTGGTCTCACCTTGAACGTCAAACCGGCGGCGCCGGTGTTCGCGGTGGTCCAGGCGAGAAACAAATTGAGTTGGATAAACGCATGATTAGCGACTCGATTAAACGCACTAAAGAGCGTTTAAACAAAGTCAAAAAACAGCGTCAAACCCAACGCCGTCAGCGTGAGCGTCGTAATTCATTCACGATTTCACTGGTTGGCTACACCAATGCGGGTAAGTCAACATTGTTTAACGCTTTGGTCAAAGCCAAGGCTTATGCGGCGGATCAGTTGTTTGCAACTCTTGATACGACTACGCGCTCGCTTTATTTAGGCGATGCGCAACGTTCGGTATCGCTGTCAGACACCGTTGGTTTTATTCGTGACTTGCCGCACGGATTAGTAGACGCGTTCGCGGCGACTTTGCAGGAAGCGGTAGATGCTGATTTGCTGCTACATGTGATTGATGCTTCGAACCCTAACTATCTAGAACAGATCGAGCAAGTGCAGCGCGTGCTCGAAGAAATCGGTGCTGCAGACATACCGCAAATACTGGTTTTTAACAAACTCGACGCACTTGAAAAATCCAAGTGGCCACCTAACTTAAGTGATTGGTTTGAGCTCAAAGATGCCTTTGCAGAATCCGTCAAACGAGTTGAGAGAGTTTTTGTCAGTGCACTGACCGGAGATGGTTTGCCAGTACTGCGCGAGCATCTCGCCCGTCACGCAGCAGCAAACACTTCGGCAGATGACCCGCAGACGTCTAAGGCTGTTGCTTTAGACACCGAGTAATTTAGGCACAATGTACAAGTGTTGTTAAAAGTGAGCCCGAATCCATGAACCTGAATCCGTTTCGCGCCTTGGCAAAAATGCCAATTCGGTCGCGTCCAAATGCCAATGGCGTCTACAACCTCAATGATCCTCGTTGGGGTCGTGATGACGACAAAACCACGTCCGAAGAAACCAAGCCAAAACCGACGCAGGAAGACAACCGTCCGCGTGGGCAAGGCCCGAAACAAGGACCACCTGACCTAGATGAAGTCTGGCGTGACTTCAATCGCAAGCTGGGTAGTTTGTTTGGTGGCGAGAAAAATGGCGGACGCAATAACGGTTCCGGCGGCAATGGTGGCAATAGCGGTGGTGGCGGTTTTCAGCCGGACATGAAAAACGCTGGTATCGGCGCTGGCTTAATTGCGGGTGTCGCTGCGCTGATCTGGTTGGGAACGGGCTTTTTTATTGTCCAAGAGGGCCAACAAGCGGTTATTACTCAATTTGGTAAATACCAACAAACCGTAGGTGCTGGTTTTAACTGGCGTCTGCCGTATCCGATTCAACGCCATGAGATGGTGGTGGTGACACAGATTCGTTCTGTCGATGTCGGTCGCGACAACATCATTAAGGCTACTGGTCTACGCGAATCAGCCATGCTGACCGCTGATGAAAATATCGTTGAAATCAAATTTGCAGTGCAATACCGTTTAAGCGATGCGCGCGCTTTCTTGTTCGAGAGTCGTGACCCTACGGGTGCAGTCGTGCAAGCGGCTGAAACTGCGGTTCGTGAAGTCGTTGGCAAGATGCGTATGGATGCAGCACTGGGCGAAGATCGCGACAAAATTGCACCCGAAGTACGCGCTTTAATGCAAACAATTTTGGACCGCTACAAAGTCGGTGTCGAAGTCGTTGCGATCAACTTGCAGCAAAGTGGTGTGCGTCCTCCTGAGCAGGTTCAAGCCGCTTTTGACGATGTGCTCAAAGCCGGTCAAGAACGCGAACGCGCCAAAAACGAAGCACAGGCTTATGCCAATGACGTCGTGCCGCGTGCAGTCGGTTCAGCTTCGCGCCTAACCGAAGAAGCACAAGCCTACAAATCGCGTATCGTCGCTCAGGCAGTGGGTGATTCACAGCGCTTTAGCTCTGTACTAACCGAGTACCAAAAAGCGCCGCAAGTCACGCGTGACCGTATGTACATTGACACAATGCAACAGGTCTACAGCAATGTGACCAAGGTCATGATTCAGTCCAAGGCTGGCAATAATTTGCTCTATCTGCCGCTGGACAAAATTATGCAAATGGGTGCGACCAATGCACCGACTGATGCAAGCCTGTCAATGGGCTCTGCGACACCATCAGCAGTCCCGGCTGCGCCTACCACTACGCCAGATTCACGCGGCGCTCGTACGCGTGACCGCGACATACGTTAAGGAACACTAAAGTGAACAGAGTTGGATTTATTGCTTCCTTTCTGCTGGCTGCGTTAGCGCTTGCCAGTTCCATGCTGTTTGTAGTTGATCAACGCCAATTCGGCGTGGTCTATGCACTGGGCGAGATCAAAAGCGTGATCACCGAGCCGGGTCTGCATTTCAAGCTACCGCCACCATTTCAAAACGTAAACTACATCGACAAGCGTTTGCTCACGCTAGACAGCACTGATGTGGAACCTATCTACACTTCTGAAAAGCAGCGCGTAGTGATTGACTGGTATGTGCGCTGGCGCATTTCCCAGCCGACTGACTTCATTCGTAATGCGGGTGTTGACGAGCGTGCTGGTTCAAACCAACTTAACCGTGTGGTGCGTAATGCATTTCAGGAAGAAATTAACAAATACACCTTGCGCGATGTATTAACGCTAAAACGTGAAGCCTTGATGGCCGACGTCAAACGCGAAGTTACCGCCAAAATGCAAGGCGATAAACCACTCGGTATTGAAATTGTTGACGTGCGTATTACGCGTGTCGATTATGTTGAAGCAATTACTGAATCGGTATACCGCCGCATGGAAGCCGAGCGTAAACGCGTGGCCAACGAGTTGCGTTCAACCGGTGCAGCCGAAGGTGAGAAAATTCGTGCTGATGCAGATAAGCAGCGTGAAGTTACTATCTCGAACGCTTACCGTGATGCACAAATCGTCAAAGGTGAGGGTGATGCAGAAGCCGCTAAGACTTACGCCGCGTCCTTCGGTCGCGATGCTCAGTTCGCACAGTTTTATCGCAGTCTAGACGCCTACAAAGCAAGCTTTGGTAAAAAGAGCGACGTCATGGTGTTAGATCCATCGTCTGACTTTTTCAAAGCCATGCAGAGCCCAAATATCAGCCCTGCAGCGCCGCGTAAATAAGTCCTCTTTAAAGTTGTATCTTGGACAGCAGTAGTCTTTGGCTAGCCTTAGCGCTGCTGCTGGTTCTTGAAGGCTTGCTGCCGTTTATTTCTCCCCTCATATGGCGCCGCACATTTGCGCAACTCATGGCCTTGAGCGATGGCCAGATAAGATTTTTCGGCTTGTGCAGTGTGCTGCTCGGTCTGCTTTGTTTAATTTTTCTGATTTAATTTGAACCTGTAGTTTTCGGCTTTCATGCCCAATAGGTCTTGAATTTGTCACGCTCTAGACACGACTGCGTCATTAATTTCGCGGTTTTTTAGCTGTCATTTCTCTTTCCTGTACAACATTGCCGGAAACCGGCTCCAAGCCCGGTAAAATCCTTGTTTTAACCGTGGACCCTTTCAACATGCCCGCTTGGTCATCATCATGGCAATTGCCTGATCAAATTGCCGATGTACTGCCTTCAGAGGCGCGCCACATCGAAGAGTTGCGCCGTCTTTTTCTCGATACCGCTTGCAGCTACGGCTATGAGCTTGTGATGCCGCCATTGCTTGAGCATCTAGAGTCTTTGCTCACTGGTACCGGTGAGGCGTTAGACATACAGACCTTCAAACTTGTCGATCAGCTCTCTGGTCGTACGCTTGGACTTCGCGCTGACACCACACCGCAAGTCGCTCGGATTGATGCCCACCTCCTGAACCGTCAAGGCGTCGCTAGGCTTTGCTACTGCGGGCCTGTTTTGCACACCCGCGCCGAGTTGCCGCATGCCACACGTGAGCCCTTGCAGTTCGGTGCTGAAATTTATGGTCATGCTGGCATAGAAGCTGACCTTGAAGCCCAAGCCTTGGCCTTAGCCGGCTTGCAAGCGGCTGGAGTCACCGGCTTGTTGATTGACATGGCTGATGTACGAATTGTTAGCGGCATTCTTGCCGGCACGTCTGTGCCTGCAAAAAACTTGTCTGCAATTCACGCCGCACTTGCTGCCAAGGATGCGGTTGAACTGGCCATGCTTACCGCAGAGCTACCGCTAGCCACGCGTACTGGTCTACAGGCCTTGTTGCGCCTTTACGGTGATGAATCAGTACTCGACCAAGCAGTAGTGGCGCTTAAAGATTTTCCTGCGGTACAAGCGGCATTAGAAAATTTACGTCAACTCGCCAGCCATATTCGACACAGCAATCCGGGCGTAGAAGTGCGCTTCGATTTGGCTGATTTACGCGGCTACGCCTATTACAGCGGCACGCGCTTTGCTATCTACGGTTTGGGTGCCGAGCTCGTTCGTGGTGGACGCTACGACGAAGTCGGTGCGGTTTTCGGTCGCAATCGTCCAGCCGTGGGTTTTAGTTTGGACTTGAAAGAGCTCGTTCGCGTGCTGCCGGCTAGGTCTTTGCGCGCCGCTGTGCGCGCACCTTGGGGTCAAGACGCCGCTTTGAATGCTGCTATTACAGCTTTGCGGCAACAGGGCGAAATCGTCGCCTGCGTGCTCCCCGGCCATGAACATGAAGTCAATGAATTTAACTGTGACCGCGAGCTGCTGCTTGTGGGCGGACAATGGCAACTGGTGCCGTTGTCCAAGTCCGGTGCCTGAGCTGCCGGCGTGTTTGCCTAAATGCAAACAGCGTTTTTTTCCTTCCGCCAACCCTGAAACGAGAACAGAAGATGATGAATAAATCAGCCACCACAGCGGGCCGCAACGTTGTGGTCGTAGGTACCCAATGGGGTGATGAAGGTAAGGGCAAACTGGTCGACTGGCTCACAGAAATGTCCCAAGGCGTCGTGCGCTTCCAAGGCGGTCATAACGCTGGCCACACGCTGGTAATCAACGGCGTTAAAACGGCGTTACACCTGATTCCTAGTGGCATCATGCGCCCAGGTGTGAAGTGCTATATCGGCAACGGTGTGGTGCTCTCTGCTGCAAAGCTGTTTGAAGAAATTGAAGGCCTAGAAAAAGCTGGTGTTGAAGTGCGCTCGCGCCTGCGCATTAGCGAAGCCTGTCCTTTGATTTTGCCGTTTCACGCGGCGCTTGATATTGCCCGCGAAGCGTTTCGAGAGCAGGGTGGCAGTGCCAAGATTGGCACGACAGGCCGCGGCATTGGTCCTGCTTATGAAGACAAAATTGCGCGCCGTGCACTGCGCGTGCAAGACTTGAAATACCCAGAGCGCTTCGCCGCTAAGCTGCGCGATTTGTTGACGCTGCACAACTTTATGTTGACGGGTTTTCTCAATGCACCGGCAGTCGATTTCGATACTGTCTACAACGAAGCCATGGTTCATGCCGAGTTGCTCAAACCGATGATGGCGGACGTCTCGCGTGAACTCAATGATGCCCACAAAGCGGGTGCAAACTTGCTGTTTGAAGGCGCGCAGGGCACGCTGCTTGATGTCGACCACGGCACTTACCCCTTTGTGACTTCTAGCAACTGCGTAGCCGGCAATGCCGCCGCTGGTGCTGGTGTTGGCCCGGGCATGCTGCATTACATTTTGGGTATCACCAAGGCTTATTGCACCCGCGTGGGCGGCGGTCCTTTCCCGACGGAACTTGACTGGGAAACGCCAGGCACAGTGGGTTATCACCTGAGCACAGTCGGCTTAGAAAAAGGCGTGACCACGGGTCGTAGCCGCCGCTGCGGCTGGTTTGATGCTGCTTTACTCAAGCGCTCAGCTCAAGTAAACGGTCTGTCCGGTCTTTGCATTACCAAACTCGATGTGCTTGACGGTATAGATAAATTAATGCTTTGTACTGGCTATGAGCTCGACGGCGAAATCACCGATATTTTGCCAATGGGCGCAGAAGATATTGAGCGCTGCAAGCCAATTTACGAAACTATGGATGGTTGGAGCGACACCACTGTTGGCGTGACCGATTACGCCAAATTGCCAGAGAATGCCCGCCTTTATCTGCAGCGCATTGAGCAAGTCACCGGTGTGCCGATTGCCATCGTCTCCACTGGCCCAGACCGCGACCACACCATCATGCTGCAACACCCCTACCTGGTGGCTTGAGTTGATGATTCTCTCAAGCATTCATTTCAATCAGGAGACAGAACTATGTTGACCGAAGACGGTAAGCACCTATATGTCAGCTATGACGAATACCACAACCTGATTGAAAAGCTGGCGCTGACTATTCATCAGTCGGGCTGGCAGTTCGATACCATTTTGTGTCTAGCCCGGGGCGGAATGCGACCAGGGGATATCTTGTCACGCATCTTTGACAAGCCTTTGGCGATTATGTCGACCAGCTCTTACCGTGCCGACGCTGGCACAGTTCAGGGCAATTTAGACATTGCACGCTTTATCACCACGCCTAAGGGCGAGATTGCTGGCAAAGTCTTGCTGGTTGACGATTTAGCTGATTCGGGAAAAACCCTCAACGCGGTGATTCATCAGCTGCGCAATAACTATCAGCCGATTACAGAGCTGCGTAGTGCAGTGATTTGGACCAAGGGCGTGTCTACATTTCAGCCGGATTACTCGGTTGAGCAGTTACCCACCAACCCGTGGATACATCAGCCGTTTGAGAGCTATGACAACCTAAACCCGACACAGCTTATGGAGAAGTGGAAAATTTAAACTCTCCAGTGACTTTGTGATTTTGAAAAATCACCTAAGCTCAGAAAAAAACCTGCTTATCTTTGATTGGATTGAGCAGGTTTTTTTCGTTTCACCACAGCTGTGATGGGTTTTGAGTGCTCAAAGCTTTTGCGCTTTTAACGCCGTTTGCGTGATGGCGGATAAAGTGCCGCGGGTGGTGATGACTTCAGGGTCCAACATGACCTCAATTAAGGTGCCAGTTGATCGCTCAAGTGCTGCCAGTAACTGTGCCTCAAACTCGTGGGTTTGTGTGATGCGAACACCCACATATCCATAGGCGGTGGCGAGTGCAGCAAAGTCCGGGTTCTTCAATGCCGAGCCGCTTGAATGCTGTGGATAGTCACGTTCTTGATGCATGCGTATCGTGCCAAACATGCCGTTGTTGAGCAGCACAATAATGGTTTTTGCACCATGTTGCACAGCAGTTGCCAACTCTTGGCCATTCATTAAAAAGTCGCCGTCACCGGCAATCGTAAACACCACACGGCCCGTCGTGATGGCCGCTGCAATACCAGCCGGCACACCGTAGCCCATTGCACCGACAGTCGGGGCAAGCTGTGTTTTATGACCTTTAACCAGTCCGTGATGGACGAAAAAGCGGTGCATCCAACTGGCGAAGTTGCCGGCGCCATTGGTCAACACCGCATCAGTGGGTAAATGTTTTTGCAGCAAACCGACTATGACTGGCATATCGATATCGCCCGGAAGGCTTTGTGGCTGTAGATTGCCCAGATAGTCTTGATGGGCTGATTTTGTCCACTCGGACCACGGCAAGTTGCTAGGTGCAGTCAAAACTTCCAGTCCGCGCGCTGCCGCATTCATAGTCGCATGAATCGCTAAATCGGCTTGAAACACACGGTTAAGCTCTTCCGCACTGCCGTGAATATGCACCAGTTTTTGCTTTGGGTTTGGCGCTTCAATCAGCGTGTAATTGTTGGTCGTCATCTCGCCCAAGCGAGGGCCAATGGCGATGATTAAATCGCTTTCCTTCACGCGTGCAGCCAGTTTCGGGTTGAGGCCAATACCGACATCGCCAGCATAAAGTCGGTGGTGATTGTCAAACGTGTCTTGAAAGCGAAACGCATTGCCGACTGGTAAATTCCAGTTTTCTGCAAAAGCTTCTAAGGCCTTGGCCGACTGCGGCGTCCAGCCGCTGCCACCAGCAATCACCAGAGGGCGCTTTGCTTGAAGCAGCATCGCGCTGAGCTTTTGCAAAGAATCTGGATCGCCCCAAGTTTGTACGGCTTCAACGCGTGCTAGCGGCTGAGCGCTAGTCATCTCGGTGAGCATGTCTTCGGGTAGCACCAACACCACAGGGCCAGGCCGGCCATTCATGGCGGTGGCAAAAGCGCGGGCAATGTATTCAGGAATTCGGTCGGCTTGGTCTATTCTCTCGACACGTTTGGCAAAGCCTTTGGTGCTGGGGCCGAAAAAGCTTAGGTAGTCGACTTCTTGAAAAGCTTCCCGGTCGCGGCAATCGCTGGCCACGTCGCCGACCAACAAAATCATAGGTGTGGAGTCTTGGAATGCAGTGTGAACACCGATGGACGCGTTGGTCGCACCTGGGCCGCGTGTGACCATGCAAATACCCGGGCGACCGGTAAGCTTGCCGTGGGCTTCAGCCATAAAAGCTGCACCACCTTCTTGGCGGCAAGTGACGAATTGAATCTTCGCACGTCTTGCGTGTAGTCCGTCAAGGACAGCTAGATAGCTCTCACCAGGAACGCCAAATGCGTGGGTAACGCCTTGGGCCAGAAGGCAGTCAACAAGAAGGTGACCGGCAAGTTGGGTTTGATCATTCATATGACCATTGTGCCTGCACTAAAGCGCACGACAAGAAAGCGGCTTGGTCAGTAGACCCGTGCGTGACTTTCTTTATTCAGGTGTGCTCACGTCATTGTCAGCACCACCGGCTTCTAGTGCTTGGCGGGCGAGTTCTTCTTCGCTCCAAGGTTCGGCCGACTCTAAGGCTGCAACTTCTTCCAAAAATTCCGGCGTTGGAGATTCATGGCCAAGCAGAACTTCTTCTAATTTTTGACCAGTGGTTTCTGGGTGTATGTGGTCAGCCGCTAATATGGTGGGCGGTATAGGAAATTTCTCACCCAGTTCGTACTTAAGAGCTTGGGATTTTTCTTCTACCCAATGTGTGAATTCGCTACTCAGGGGATCGTCAGAATTATTCATTTCAATTTCCTTTAGTTAAGCGATGTTGCTTTAAATTGATTATGCAGTCTGCCGATCGCGGTTTTACTTGAAGCGGTAGGACAAAGCCGCAAATCCAGTGTTCTGCGCGCCGCCTCTGACTATAGGGCTGCTGCTGATATTGGCGTCCAGCCATTGACGGCGGAACTGAAAATTCAGCACCCAAGGCTCACCAATAGGAACGTCAATACCCAGACCGATGACAGGCGCCAGCGATGCGCCAGCATTAAAGGCTGAAAAGCCGCTGGCATTTGATTCTGCACTGGTCACACCGTAGAGATAATTGTTGTATTTGGCGCTGCGATAGTCGAGGCCGAGTTGCGGGTAAAAGGAAAACTTGCCGAGTTTGAATTCCGCCACATAAGTAGCTTCAAACAAACTGCCGTGGGATTTGTTGACATCGACAAAACCGTTAATAAAAAACGCGCCATAAGGCGTTTTTTGAAATGTTCCAAGTCCTATCGGTATCGGTGTTTTACGAGTCGTTAAGCCGGCCAATGCAGGCGTGTCGGCACGCCATCCATCTTGGCTAACTCGGGTGGTAAGTTCTAAATATCCGTTTCCCAATTTGACGGTTTTCAAACCAAAGGTATCGACTCGGGCAAAGAAACGGCCGTAATCGAGGTAGGCATAGGGTAGTAATCGGGTCTGATTGCTTTTGCTGCGAACAATGCTTTGCGTGCTGTAGAGTGCCCCGCCTAAGTCGCCGACCAGCCGATAGTCAATCGGGTCGGCTTGAGCCATTGCTAAGCCAGAGCTGGATAAAGCTAGTACCGCTAAAAGGCAGGGCTTGGTTTGAGCGGAAAAAAAATGGATTTTACGCATGGCGGTCCTGAGCGTGAGGGTTTAATCAGTATAGGTTTAGCTGCGTATAAATGCTTGCAAAAACACTGTCAATTTAAGCTGCTTGTAACAGCGTACTTCGTACTTTGCGCACATTAAAAGCGCTGACTACGAGAATTGCCTGCAACATGGCCAGACCCAGCAACACGCTGCTAAACATACGCTTATCCATTAGCGCACCGAAAATTAGCGGCGAGATGGCTTGACCAATATCGAGTCCGGCGTAGACCACGCCATAGACTCGGCCACTGGCGTTGTCCGGCGTTGAACGCTTGACCAGTAAATCGCGCGAAGGGCCGGCAATACCAGCGAAAAAACCCATCAAACCAAATAAAATTGGCACGTTGGGTGCCGCCAAGTTGGCAAAGCCCAGCATTAGCGCTGTGATAGCGGCTAAGCCCATGCCAGTGCCAACAACGCGCTCGCAGCGCGCTGGATTCGACGCCAAAAATCCACCCACCACCATGCCTCCAGCGCTGCACAACATATAGACGGTGAGACACAGGGCGACTAAGTTAAGCGGCACATCATGCAGTACGCGTGTTGCTTCTGGTGCAAAAGCTTGCACTACGCTGAGCGCCATAGCGTGGAAAAAGAAAAAAGTAAAACACATCCAAACAGCGGGTATTTGCAAGAAAGCCAAGCTACTTTCAGCTTTTTTATTGCCATCTGTTTTTTCTGCTGGAACGAGCGGCAGGATTAGCTTGTCGCGATTAAAAATCAAAATAATCAGCACTATAAAAGCCAGTGTGCCGGCGCTTGCTAACGCGACTCGCCAGGAAAAAGCCAGCGCCAGCGGCACCAGTATGGCCGGTGCTAAGGCCCAACCGAGATTGCCGGTAATGCCGTGCACACTGTAGGCGTGGCCGAGTCTGGGTGCGCTGACTTTGCGATTCAAAAGGGTGTAGTCAACTGGGTGAAATACGCCGTTCCCCAATCCCGCCAGCATAGAAAATCCGGCAAGCATGGTGTAGCTGGTGCTAGAAGCAAAACCGAATGCAGCCAAGCTCAAAATACTTAAACCAGCAAACAAAATCGGCCGCGGGCCAAAGCGGTCGACCATGAAACCAGCAGCGGTTTGCGTGGTGCAGGAAACAACAAAAAACAGCGACATCAAAAAACCGAGTTCGGTATAGCTGACGTTGAACTCGGTTTTAAGCCAGGGGAACAAAGGCGCGAGTAGCAATTGGCTGAAATGGCTAATCATGTGCGCCATGCCGACCAAGCCTATGACGCTGGAGTCTTGGTGTAGTGGCGTGACAGCCGCGTAACTGTCGGTATTTTTAGAGTCTGGCATGCTTTTATTTTAATTTGAAAGTGCTCAATTTTTATAATTGATCATGCTTGTTCACGACCTTCAATCGTCATACCATCACACATTTGAAGAATCTAGCTGTCGGCGACGCGGCGATTTTGATGTTGACGCCGAATTGGCCGCGCTAAGGCCTCGAGTAGTTAAGTTTTTTTAATCAACCACGTTGACGCAATGCCTCATAAAGGCAAACTCCGCTGGCAACCGATACGTTCAAACTCTCTACTGCACCGCGCATGGGAATGCTGACCAACTCATCACACGTTTTGCGCGTGAGTTGGCGCATACCGTCGCCCTCAGCGCCCAAAATCAAGGCGACGGGTTGGGTTAAATCGACGTCGTAAATGGTTTTGGTTGCGTCATCGCTCGTACCAATACACCAGATGTTGCGCTCTTTGAGCTCAAGCATAGTGCGCGCTAAATTGGTGACCATAAAGTAGGGCATGGTCTCGGCAGCGCCGCTGGCGACCTTGGCAACCGTGGCGTTAATCCCCGCCGCATGATCCTTTGGGGCAATCACTGCATGTGCGCCAGCGCCGTCGGCGACCCGCAGGCAAGCGCCTAAATTGTGTGGGTCGGTGACGCCGTCGAGAACCAAAATCAGTGGCTGGGCAGTGCCGGCCGCTTCGAGTTGCTCGAGCAATTCGTCTAGCGAAGTGACTTGAGCGATCACATCGACTCTGGCCACCACGCCTTGGTGGCCATGGCCACCGGCCATTTTGGAGAGCCTCACGCCGTCGCATTCGACCAGACGAATGCCAGCATCGCGGGCCCGGTCAGTGAATTGGCGCATGCGTGCATCGCGCCTGGAAACATCGAAAAACACTTCAAGTACCGACTTAGGGGCGGTTTTGATGCGGACACCGACGGCATGAAAGCCGAAAAGAACTTTAGAAGAAGACATGCATAGATTATCGCTGCTAGCCAAGTGCGAATTGACTAGAGCAGTGATTGAATTATGCGGGTACTACTTGCCCAGCTTCAATCTTGATGCGGCGTTGGCAGCGCTCGGCAATGGCTAAATCATGCGTGACTAAAACCAGCGTAGTGCCCAGCTCTTGATTGAGCTCGAACATTAGCTCCATGACCGTCTCGCCGGTCGCAAAATCTAAACTGCCGGTGGGCTCGTCTGCCAGCAATACAGCGGGCTTGACCACGAAGGCACGCGCAAGTGCTACGCGCTGCTGCTCACCGCCGGACAACACCTTGGGGTAGCTTGACAGCCGCTGGCTTAACCCAACCCGGCCCAGCATCTCTGTGGCTTGCGCTCTAGCGTTAGGCTGACCTGAGAGTTCAAGTGGCAGCATCACGTTCTCTAGTGCGCTCAGGTTGCCCATTAACTGAAAGTTCTGAAACACAAAACCCAGCTTTTGCGCGCGCAGTGCGGCTCTGTCGTCTTCACTCAAGGCAAACAAGTCTTGACCGGCCAGCTTGACCGTGCCGCTGCTAGGCGTATCAAGCCCGGCAATGATGGATAAAAGTGTGCTTTTGCCCGACCCGGATGCGCCGACAATGGCGGCAGTCTCCTTTGCGGCCAGACTGAAATCAATATCGCGCAAAATGGTTAACTTACCAGTCGAGTCGCTAACGGACTTGAAAATATGCTCTACGCAAACAATTGATGCTGGTGACGCAACTACAGGTTCAGACATGACATCCTTCTCGGAAAAATTTAAAACTATGACACAACCCCAGCAGGGATTTGCATCCAACTTTAACAAGCTGACAGTTCCAGGCTTAAAGCCAAAGTTAAAACCTTTGCACCGGCTGGCTATGGCTTTTGCCAGTGCGTTAACTGCAACTGCTGCATTGCTACTGGCCGTACCAGCATATGCAGCCAAGCCTGAACCCACCGTGCTGGTGGTTGGCGACTCGCTGAGTGCCGAGTATGGCCTCAAACGCGGCACCGGTTGGGTGCCGCTGTTGAGCGAGAAAATGGCGCTTGAAAAACCCGCACTCAAAGTGGTCAATGCCAGTATTAGTGGGGACACCACATCCGGCGGGCGCTCGCGTTTGACTGCTTTACTTGCCCAGCACAAGCCTTTAGTGGTGGTGATAGAGCTTGGCGGCAACGATGCGCTGCGCGGTCTGCCGCTGGACATGACAACAAAAAATCTCACCGTCATGACTCAGGCGGCCAAAAAGTCTGGCGCCAAGGTTTTACTCGTCGGCATGCAGGTTCCGCCCAATTACGGCAGTGCTTATTCGGCTGATTTTGCGGCTTTGTTTGGCAAGGTTGCGAAGGCGCAAAAAGTCAGCCTAGTCCCCTTTTTGCTCAAAGGTATTGCTGATACCGACGACTACGCCAGCCGCTTTCAAGCTGACCGGATTCACCCTAATGAGGCGCAGCAGCCGGCCATGCTGGCCAATGTCTGGCCTGAACTTGAAAGACTTTTGCCATGAGTTTGGAGAAAATTAGCGCGCAAGATTTACTGAGTCGACTGGCAGATTTTTCAGCGGTGATTGATGCGCGCAGCGAAGGTGAATTTGCTGAAGACCGCCTGCCCAGCGCCGTCAACTGGCCCAGTCTTAACGATGCGGAGCGCCAATTAGTGGGCACCGAGTACAAGCAGATTAGCGCATTTGATGCGCGTAAATTGGGCGCGGCATTGGTGGCAAAAAATATTAGCGCCCACATTTCCCGCGAGGTGCAAGACAAACCGCGCGAATGGCAACCCCTGGTTTATTGCTGGCGTGGCGGCAAGCGCAGCGGATCGCTGGCCTTGGTACTCGATCAGATTGGCTTTAAGGTCACGCTGCTTGAAGGAGGCTATAAAGCTTTTAGAGCTGCCCTGGTGTTAGATATGCCGCAACTCGCTGCTAGCTTTGACTACCGCGTGATTTGCGGCACGACCGGGTCAGGCAAAACCCGGTTGCTGCAGGCACTCGCCAAATGCGGTGAGCAGGTACTTGACTTAGAAGCCTTGGCGAATCATCGCAGCTCGGTACTCGGTCTAATACCCGGCTCACCCCAGCCTAGCCAGAAGTCTTATGACTGCCAGATTTGGGCCGCGCTTAAAAGTTTTGACCGCAGCCGGCCAGTCTATATTGAGAGTGAGAGCAAAAAAGTCGGTAATGTCGCCGTGCCAGAAGGCTTGATTGCAGCAATGCGCAGCAGCACCTGTTTGCAACTAGAACTGTCTGAGGACGAGCGCGTCAAGTTGCTGCTCCAAGACTATGATTTTTTCGTCAAAGATATCGAGTTTTTCTGTGACCGACTGGGGGCTTTGACCCAAGCCCGCGGTAAGGAAACCGTCACCGCTTGGCAGCAAAGCGCCCGCGGTGGTGATGTGGCCAGTGTGGTGCGAGAGTTGCTGGTTAAACATTACGACCCGGTTTATCTGCAATCTATGCAGCGTAACTTTACGCAATATGAAAAGGCCGAAGTGCTAAGGCCTAATGACCACAGTTTTGAGGCCATGCTGGCTCTGGCTAAAAGCATGGCGGCCTAAGTTGCTATTGATCATTTATTTTGCAGGCTTTTAACTATTTTTTTGTTTGATTTTAAAAAGCAGCAGACCAATGATTGGCCACAAACTTTGAGTCTGAGCTGATCTTTTTCTGGCGCTTGGTAATCAGCCGTTAACATGGGTCTATGAGTGATGACCACAAACTTCTCCCGGCCCAGCTACAGACCCAATTAATCCACCACCCTTACCGGCCACCCGCTGGTTTTGAGGCCTTGCCACCAGCGGTGCACAAGGCTTCTACCGTGATATTTTCGAATGTCGCGGCCATGCGTTCGCGTGACTATCGGCACAAAACTGGCTATACCTACGGGCTGCACGGCACACCGACTACCTTCACCTTAGAAGCCCGTATTGCCACGCTGGAAGGCGGTCAATTTTGCGAACTGGTACCCAGCGGCTTGGCAGCGCTTACTCTGGTTGGTATGGCTTTTCTTAAGGCTGGTGATGAGGTTTTACTGCCAGACAATTCTTATGGTCCGAATAAATCTTTTGCGCAGGTCGAACTCGCTGCTTGGGGCATTACGCACCGTTTTTATGATCCTATGGATAGCGCCGATTTGGCCGCCAAGCTCAGTTCTAAAACGCGTCTGGTTTGGTTTGAGGCAGCGGGCTCTTTGACCATGGAGTTCCCCGATGTACCGGCTGCTATCGCCGTGATTAAAGCGTTTGCGCAACCGCATGCGCGAGGAATTCTGACAGCAATGGATAACACTTGGGGATCCGGCATTGCTTTTTGTGCTTTTGACTTGGGCGTGGATGTTTCTGCCCATGCCTTGACCAAATACCCCAGCGGTGGCTCAGATGTGCTGATGGGCTCTGTGGTCACGCGTGACGAGGCTTTGTACCTGCTGCTGCACTTGTGCCATATGCGGCTGGGTTTTGGCGTTTCAGGCAATGATGTTGAATTAGTGCTGCGCGGCCTTAACACCATTGCGCTGCGTTATGCGGCCCAAGACAGCGCGACTTGCGCCCTTGCGTTGTGGTTGCAAAAACAAGATCAGGTAGAAGCAGTGCTGCACCCGGCGCTGCCCAACTCACCCGGTCATGCGACTTGGGCGCGTGATTGCAGCGCGGCAGCTTGTTTGCTCAGCATTGTTTTTAAACCCGAGTATGACCAAGACCAAATCGACGGTTTTTGCGATCAGCTTAAGCTGTTTAAACTTGGCTACAGCTGGGCTGGGCCGATTAGCTTGTGCGCGCCCTATGACATCGCCTCTATGCGAACCACGGCCTGGCCTTATAAGGGCGGATTGGTGCGTTTATCGGTGGGTCTGGAAGCGCTGGACGATTTACGCTCTGATATTGCTCAAGCGCTCTCGGCTATGCATTACAGTAAGGGTTGAACATTCATGAAAGCACCTTAAGTGGCAACTCCTAATTATTCCTACGAAAAACGCCAGAAAGAGCTCGCCAAAAAGCGTAAAAAAGAAGACAAGCTCAAACGCAAAGCAGAAGGCAAGCCTGATGAGCCAGATGATGAATCATCTGAAGACGCTCTTGACAACCCGAGCGATGGCATGCCACCGGCTGCTGTCTAAGGCGCAGGCTCTCGCTCTCTTTAGTTTTGTCCCCGTCTGATTTTTACTTGAACTTATCAAGTAAAAAAGCCCCTATTGAGATTGCTCAACGGGGGCTTTTTTATTGACGGTCTTCGGCAAAAAGCAAAGTAAAAAAATGGCTGGTTAAACCAGCCACTTTTAAAACATTGAAAATCGAGCGGGGCTTTAGCCTTTGTTCAACTCTTCAATCTATTACTCTTTGATGTCCACACCATAAAAGCTGTGGCGTCCAAACGGGCTGAGTTTGAAGTCAATGACTTCCTTGCGCATAGGCTTGATCTGCACCGCGTGGGCAATCGTATACCAAGGCGCTTGCTGTTTGAAAATCACCTGTGCTTGCTCATAGAGTTTGGTTCGCTCGGCTTGATTGGTCACCGTTTTTGCTTTGAGGACTAAGTCTTCGTATGGCTTGTAGCAAAACTTGGCGATATTGCTACCGCTAGCCGATTGCGCGGAAGCGCAGCCCAGCAAGGTGTAGAGGAAGTTATCTGGATCGCCATTGTCACCAGTCCAGCCCAACATACCCATTTGGTGCTCGCCGGCCTGCATGCGCTTCCTGTACTCGCCCCACTCGAAACTTTTGATCTCCGCTTTCACGCCAATTTTGGCCAAGTCAGCTTGCATCAATTCTGCAATCCGTTTGGCGTTCGGGTTGTAAGGGCGCTGCACTGGCATAGCCCATAAGTCGGTCGTCAAGCCGTTTGGATAACCGGCGGCGGCGAGTAGTTTTTTGGCTGCAACTGGGTCAAAGACATCGTCTTTGATCTTGTCGTTGTAAGACCACATGGTGGGCGGAATTGGATTTTTCGCCGCAATTCCAGTGCCTAGATAAACACCATCAATAATGGCTTTTTTATTGATCGCCATGCTGATGGCTTTACGCACACGCACGTCGTCAAACGGTTTTTTCTGGGTGTTAAAAGCCAGATAGCCGACGTTCAGACCGGGCTGCTCAAGTACTTTGATTGCTGGGTCTTTGCGAATCGCTTCTAAGTCCGCCGGGTTGGGGTAAGGCATGACATGGCATTCGCCTTTTTGCAGCTTTGCCCAACGCACGGATGCGTCGGGTGTGATGGCAAAAATCAAGTCATCAATTTTGGCTTTGCCGTCCCAATAAGCCGGAAAAGCTTTGTAACGAATGACCGCATCTTTTTGGTATTGCACCAGCGAGAACGGGCCAGTGCCAATTGGGTCTTGGTCGATTTTTTCCGGTGTGCCGGCCTTGAGCATGGCGTCAGCGTATTCCTTGGACTGAATCGCTGCGTATGGCATGGCCAGATTGGCTAAAAACGGTGCTTCTGGATTGGCCAGTGTGATCTTGACGGTGTAGTCGTCAATTTTTTCTACGGTTTGGAGCAGCTTGGGCATGCCCATGTCGCTGAAGTAAGAGTGGTTGGGGCTGGTGACTTTGAAGAACGGATTGTCTTCTTTCCACTGGCGCTCGAAGGCGAAGACCATGTCGTCGGCATTGAAGTCACGCGTCGGTTTGAAGCTGCGCGTGTTGTGCCATTTCACGCCCTTGCGCAAGAAAAAAGTATAGGTCTTGCCGTCTGGCGAGACTTCCCATTTTTCAGCCAAGCTTGGCACGACCTTGGTGCCGCCGCGTTCGAATTCGACTAAGCGGTTATAAATCGGCTCGTTAGCATCAAAAGATGTGCCGGTGGTGTTGATGCCGGGGTAGAAGTTTTCTGGGCTGCCCTCAGAGCAAAACACCAGTGTCTTAGCGGCGACTGGTGTGGCTACGCCAAGCGTGGTCAGCACGAGCAACGCTGGCGCGGCAATCGCGCCCAGCATGGCGCGCTTGAGTGGGAGCAAACGCCCGGCGCGGATTGGGGATTGAATCATTCGACTAACTCCTCTGGGGTAATGCTGCTGGGCAGCGGGAACGGTAAAAAACGCGATCAAACCTGAGTCAAAAATATTTCTGCGTGATGGCAGGCTACTTGCCGGCCAGCGAGTTCGCGCAGCACGGGACGCTCTTGCTTGCAGCGCTCAGTGACATGCGGGCAACGGGTGGAAAACACGCAACCGCTAGGTGGGTTGAGCGGGGAGGGCAGCTCACCCGTGAGGACTACCCGCTGTTTCGCATCAGTGCTGCCGGCAAGGGCTGGCGTCGAGGCCAGCAAGGCCTGCGTATAAGGGTGTAGTGGCTGGGCAAACAAAGCGTTTTTCTCGCCTTGCTCGACCGCATGGCCCAAGTACATCACCAACACGTCGTGGGCAATATGCCGCACCACGCCTAAATCGTGAGAGATGAATAAATAGGCCAGACCGAGACTTTGTTGTAAGTCTGAAAGCAAATTCAGCACCTGCGCTTGAATCGATACATCCAGCGCCGAGACCGGTTCGTCTGCCACGACTAACGCAGGCTTGAGCATCAGCGCACGCGCAATCGCAATGCGCTGACGTTGACCGCCTGAGAACATGTGCGGGTAGCGGTCGTAGTGTTCTGGCCTTAGGCCAACCAAGGCCAGCATGGCTTTAGCCGCTTGGGCCCGTTCGGCGGCGTTGAGGTCGGTATTGATTTCTAATGGGGCTTCAAGAATTGCACCCACTTTTTTACGTGGGTTGAGCGAGCCTTCAGGATTTTGGAACACCAACTGCACCGCGCGGCGCAATTTTTTCTTGTTCTCATCGCTGGCGCCAACGGCATCCACGCCTTGAATATTTAATTCGCCCGCGCTGGGCTTTTCAATCAAGCTAATCATCCGTGCCAAGGTTGATTTGCCGCAGCCGGATTCACCCACTACGGCCAGCGTTTTGCCGGCTCGCACGCGAAACGATACGCCGCCTACGGCTTGCAAAATCGCTGGGTCTTTGAATAATCCGCGCGGAATTTTGTAGCTGCGTTTGAGGTCTCTTGCCTCGACTGCAAACTCTGTTGTGGTGTTGGCAGTTGTCATTGGAAGGCCTCGGATAAGGCGGGTTTGCTGGCCGCCATCAACTCACTGCGCTGCGGGTCATCGAGTGCGTAATGGCAGCGCACCAGTCCCCGTTGCTGGGTTTTTAATTCTTCGATTTTGCGCAGCACTGGCCGCTCGGCCAAACAGTGCTCGGTTGCATAGCTGCAACGCGGCGCGAACAAACAGCCTTGTGGTCTGTCATAAAGACCGGGCACCATGCCGGGTATGGTGGCGAGCCGGTCTTTGCCTATGCTGCGTTCTGGCAATGCGGCGAGTAGCGCTTCGGTATACGGATGCTGAGGTTGGTTGAAAAGCTTTTGCGCGCCACTTTCTTCCATGATTTGACCGGCATACATGACGGCTACTTTTTGCGCCATTTCAGAGACCACGCCCATGTTGTGCGTGATCAGCACCAAGGCCATGCCGCGCTCTTTTTGCAAGCTGCGTAGCAAGTCCAAAATTTGCGCTTGAATCGTCACGTCGAGTGCTGTCGTCGGCTCGTCGGCGATGAGTAAACGTGGATTGCAAGCAATCGCCATCGCAATCATCACGCGCTGATTCATGCCGCCCGAGAGCTGGTGAGGGTAAGCGCTGAGGCGGCTTTCGGCGGCTGGAATGCCGACTTGCTCTAGCAACTCTATGGATCGTTTGCGCGCCGCTTTAGCGTCCATGCCTAGGTGCTGACGCAAGCTCTCACCGATCTGAAAACCTATGCTAAAACAGGGGTTCAAGCTGGTTGTGGGATCTTGAAAAATCATCGCCACGTCTTTGCCCACCAGCTTATTGCGCTGACCTTGACTTAGGCTTAGCAAGTCATGGCCGGCAAAGCGCAGCTTGTCGGCCGTGACCTTGCCCGGAAACGGCACCAAACCCATCAAAGCCATCATGGTCACGCTTTTGCCTGAACCGGATTCGCCGACTATGCCCAGTACCTCACCCTCGTCCAGCGTCATGCTCACGCCTTCTACCGCATGCATCACACCGTTTTGAGTCGGGAACTCGACCGAGAGATTTTCTATTTCTAACAAAGCCATAATTTTTCTCTGCTTTTTCGGTTTAACGTTTTAACTTAGGGTCGAACGCATCGCGCAGTCCGTCACCGAGCAAGTTAAAAGCCAATACCGTGATCAAAATTGCCAGACCTGGGAAGGTCACAACCCACCAGGCGCGCAGCACGAATTCGCGCGCATCGGCCAGCATAGTGCCCCATTCTGGCGAGGGTGGCTGTGCACCCAAGCCCAGAAAACCCAGTGCTGCAGCATCCAAAATAGCGGTGGATATGCCCAGTGACGCTTGCACAATTAAGGGCGCGGTGCAGTTCGGCAAAATCTCTTTAAACATTAAACGCCAGCGGCTTGCACCACTCATGCGTGCAGCAGTGACGTAGTCGCGTGAGGCCTCGGTAATCACCGCTGCACGGGTAATTCGCACATAGTGGGGTAGCACCACAATCGCCACAGCCAGCATGGCATTCATCAATCCCGGGCCAAGAATAGCCACGATCACAATCGCCAGTAGCAAACTTGGCAAAGTCAAAATAATGTCCATCAAGCGCATGATGGCGATCTCGAAAATGCCGCGGAAATAGCCCGAAAGAAGTCCCAGTACCGTGCCTACTATGACCGAGATGGTCACCACCGCAATGCCAATTACCAGTGACAGCCGCGCGCCATGCATCAAGCGGGAAAGTATGTCGCGACCAATCGCATCTGTGCCCAGCAGGTAACTGGTTGAGCCACCTTCCTGCCAAAACGGCGGTTTTAAAAACACGCTGCTGTTGGTCAGGTTGGGTGGATGTGGTGCCAGCCAAGGCGCGAACAGCGCCACTAGCAATACCGTCACCACAATGATGAGGCCGGCCACCGCACCTTTGTTGGAGCTGAAATATGACCAGAATTCGCGCAGCGGATGCGGCGGCGCAGGCGCCACGCCAGCGGCGTGTGCAGGGTGTTTGGTAGATGCGCTCATCGCTGGTGCCTGATACGTGGATTGATGATGCCGTAGGTGATGTCCACCAGCAAATTAACGGCCATGACTAACAGGCCCAACAGCAGCATGCCGCCTTGCAGCACCGGGTAGTCGCGCCGACCAATGGCTTCGATGAGCCATTTGCCAACGCCGGGCCAAGAAAAGATAGTCTCGGTCAAAATTGCGCCGGTGAACAAAACGCCCACTTGCAAGCCAATCACGGTTACCACCGGAATCAAAGCATTGCGAAACGCATGCAGTCCCACTACGCGCTTACTCGACAAGCCCTTGGCGCGTGCCGTGCGTATGTAGTTCTCGCCCAGCACTTCTAGCATGGCGGATCGGGTCATACGCGCAATCACTGCGAGCGGGTTGGTACCCAGCACTATGGTGGGCAAAATCAGGTGCGAGGCGGCAGACCAAAACGCAGGTTTATTGCCTTCAAGCAAAGTGTCTATGAGTAAAAAACCAGTCACCGGCTGTATGTAATACATCACCGAAATTCGGCCGGATACCGGCGTGAGATCGAGCTGCACAGAAAATAAAAGTATCAGCAGCAAGCCCCACCAAAAAATCGGCATCGAGTAACCGGTCAGTGACACCCCCATCACGCCGTGGTCTAAAAACGAGTTTCGTTTTACCGCCGCGATAATGCCCGCCGGTATACCCAGTAGCAGCGCAAACAAAATCGCGCAGGTAGCGAGCTCTATGGTGGCGGGAAACAAGGTGGTGAATTCGGTCAGCACCGGGGTTTGTGTGATCAGCGATTTGCCCAAATCACCAGACAGCACGCGGCCTATATAGATGCCGTACTGAACCAGTATTGGCCGGTCTAGGCCATATTCTTTGAGCAACTGGGCGTGGCGAATCGGATCGATGCCGCGCTCACCAGCCAAGGTTTCTATCGGGTCCCCCGGCACCATGCGAATGAGAAAAAATGCCAGCAGTGTCATGCCCAGAAAAGTCGGGATAACTAGGCTTAGACGGGTGAAAATAAAGCGCAACATATCAAGGCTTAGCGTTTGCAGTTTGGACTTTTATCCAATGCAATTGCTGGTAATTTACGTTGATTAAGGCCTTTTTTTTTTTGCGTATTCGTTAGCATTAAGACATTTATGCTGACCATTGGCCAGCATGCTAATCGTTCTTAGCGTTGGGGTATTTTTCAAGCGCATTACCGGTAAATATTTTTTTAAAACTAGGGCTGAGACTTTTGCCATTGATCTTTTGAATCGGAGCTGTTGGTCTCAGTGTTATGAAGCGGTTCGGGCTTGATCTCCAAGGCCTTAATTTTTTATCGAACTAATTTTTTAGGCCTTCGGTTGCAAAGGTATGACTATTGCAATGTCCGTGCCAATCAAAAAGCCCGCGTTAAAAATGGCTGTACCATAGCGTAAATTTTTGGTTTGGTGAAAGTATATGCCTTGTTAATGTTGTGTATCGATGCGGCAAAAAAAAAGACCGGTTGAACCGGTCTTTTGAAGTCAGCAATAAAGCTGATTATTTGACGTGCTTGCCAATCAGGCCAGCCATCTCGAACATCGAGACTTGTGGTTTGCCGAAGACTGCTTTGAGCTTGTCGTCTGCATTGATCATGCGTTTGTTGGCGCTGTCCTGCAGACCCTTGGCTTTGATGTAAATCCAGAGCTTGCTGACGATCTCGGTGCGTGGTAACGGCTTGTCGCCGACTACTGCCGAGAGTTCTTTGCTCAAAGTCAGCGGCTTCATAAACGCGGCGTTGGGCGTGCGTTTTTTGGCGGCGACTTTTTTTGCTGCGGGTGCTTTTGCTGCAACGGTTTTTGCAGGAGCTGCTTTTTTAGCGGCTACTACTTTTTTCGCTGCTGCTGGAGCTGCAGCTTTGGTTGCGGGTGCTGCGGCTTTTACAGCCACTTTTTTTGCCGGTGCAGCCTTTGGTGCGGGTGCTTTTTTTGCCGGTTCTTTTTTTGCAGTTGCCATGATTGATTTTCCTTCTGAAAGTTGACAAATCACCAGTGAAAATAACTAGTCTTTACTGGCACAGCGGATGCTACTGGAGAAAACATGTGTTTCATAGGGCGGAGCCTATTTTTTTGCTTGTTTTTGCAGTCATTTACCTTTGAAGCGTAAAAAAACTGCAAATCGAGCTTTTTCGCAGCTGATTCGTCGTTGCTTTTGCAGCGCCAGCCAGAGTTCTTTATGCACACGGTAATTTGTAATTGTGGTTTTTGAAATTTAAAAACCGTGTTTAAAGCGCTGTAAAAGCTTAAAAACTGACTATGCCTTTGAACAGCATGTAAGCGGCAAGCACATACAGCAGACTGGCAAATATGCGTTTGAGTTTGCTAATCGGCAAAGTGTGAGCCGCTTTAGCGCCCAAGGGAGCCATCAGAAAACTACTCGTGGCGACCACAACCAGAGCTGGCAACCAGATGTAGCCAAATGAGCTGGGTGGTAAATTTTGTACTGTTTGTCCGCTAATGGCATAACCCACGACGTTGGCCAGAGCGATAGGAAAACCTAGTGCGGCTGAGGTTGCGACTGCGCTGTGCATGCTTACGTTGCACCAAGTCATAAACGGCACGCTGATGAATCCGCCACCTGCACCCACCAGTCCGGACAGAAAACCTATGAAACCACCTGCGCCTAATTGCCCGGCAGTGCCTGGCATTTGGCGCGTGGCTTCGGGCTTTTTATTCATAATCATTTGGGTCGCAGAAAAGCTCACGAATAGGCCAAAAAATATAGCCAAATAAGAGCCCTTAAGCAGCGCAAAAACGCCTAAGCTGCCGATAA